>JBGQHJ010000033.1:0-36232 GCA_041497895.1 Methylomirabilia bacterium | reverse complement strand
CCTGCACCATGTACTTCTGGAAGATCAGCACGAGCAGGACCGCGGGGAGCGCGCCCAGGAAGCCGGAGGCCGCGATCACCGAGTAGTCGATGTTGATCTGGCCGTTCATGCCCGCGATGACCGGCGGCAGCGTGGTGGTGCCCGGCTTGGTGTTGAGCACCTGCGCCACCACGAACTCGTTCCAGCAGAGCATGAACGTGAAGGCCCCGCCCGCGACCAGGCCCGGCCCCGACACCGGCAGCACGACCTTGTAGTAGGCCTGGAGCCGGTTGCAGCCATCGACCAGCGCGCTCTTGTCGAGGTCCGCCGGCACCGTCTCGAAGTAGGCCTTCATGATCCACACCGTGAACGGCAGCGTGAACGAGCAGTAGGCCACCACCAGGCCGGAGAGCGTGTTCTGCAGCCCCAGGGCGCGGAAGATCACGAAGAAGGCGGGGATCAGCACGATGGTCGGCAGCATGCGCGTGAAGAGCAGCGCGAACAGCGACACCGTCCGGAGCGGGAAGCGAAAGCGCGCGTAGGCGTAGCCGGCGGTGGTGCCCAGCACCAGGTTCACCGCGGTCACGACCCCCGCCACCACCAGGGTGTTCCACATGGAGGGCAGGATCTTGGCCGCCTGCCCCTCGGCGTGGAACCGGACCAGCCCCATGATCATGCGGTAGTTGTCGAGGGTAACCTCCGGGGGCACGAAGGACAGCGGCCGCGCCATCAGGTTCTTCTGGTAGGAGACGCTGGTCACGAAGAGCCAGACGAACGGACCGATCAGCCAGAGCGTCACGAGGGCCACCAGGCCGCCGAGGAGGACGCGACTCGGTCCCGAGCGCGCCCGGTAGGCGCCGCCTCGCCACGCCCGCGCGGGCACCGCCCTAGCCCTCCGCCTCGAAGCCGGCCAGGATCAGCCGGTGATAGATCAGGGTCAGGAGCAGGCAGAGGCCGGTGAGCGTGTACAGGATGGCGGTGCCGGGCCCGAACTTGAAGAACTTGAAGGTCGTCTGGAAGCCGAGCCACGAGATCGTGGTGGTGTCGTAGCCCGGGCCGCCCATGGTGAGGATGTAGATCAGGTCCAGCATCAGGAAGCCGTTCACGGTGCACAGCACCAGCACCAGGAACAGGATCGGGCGCAGGGACGGCAGCGTGACGTGGAGGAAGCGCTGCCAGTAGCCCGCCCCGTCCACCTCCGCGGCGGCGTACAGATCCTCGCCGATCGACTGCATGCCGGCCAGGAACAGGAGCGTCGCGAACGGGGCCTGGTTCCACATGTAGACGGAGACCAGCACGTTCAGCGAGCTCCAGCCGTCCTTGAAGAACGCGATGTAGGCGTCGATCAGGCCGGCCCGCTGCAGCAGCGCGTTCAGCGCGCCGAACTCGAAGTCGAGGAGGCCGACCCACAGGAGCCCGACCACGATGCGCGAGAGGGACCACGGGATCAGCAGGAGGCTCCGCATCAGCGGGCGGCCGGCGAAGCGCTCGTTGAGGACGAGGGCCATCCCCATGCCGGCCAGGGTCGCCTCGACCACGAACGCGCCCACGAAGTAGAGCGTGCGCCAGAGCGAGCTCCAGTAGAGCGGGTCGCCGAAGACCTGGAGGTAGTTCTTGAGGCCCACCCAGTGGTAGAGGGGCAGGCGGATCCCGAAGGCCTCGAGCGCGGGGCCGGTCGTCCGCAGCAGGTTGACGTCGGTGAACGAGAGCCAGAGGGAGTAGACGAGGGGAACCGCCACCACCAGCGCGACGCCGATCAGGACCGGCAGGACGAGCAGCCAGGCGAACCCCGCCTCGGAGAGACGGAGCCCGCCCGCGCCGCTCTTGAACATGGAGGCCGCGGGCGCCGCGGGCTACACCAGGGACTTCTGCAGCGCGGCCAGCTCCTTGAGGCCCTTCGGGACCGTCGAGGACCCGCGGATGATGTTGTGCACGATCGGGATGGCCTTGGTGTCGTACTCCGAGAACCACGACTCCTTGAACGCGTTGATCGTGCGCCCCTTCTTGTACTGCTCGCGCAGGAGCTTGAGGTCGATCCACTTGTCGTAGGACTGGGTGACCTCGGGGTGGTCGTACATCTCGGGGTACGGGTTGTCGAGGCCCGCGATGAGGCACCACTGTCGCTGCACGTACCAGTCCCCGTTGTCGTTGCCGCCGAGGAACTTGGCGAACTTCCACGCGTCCTCGAGCGCCTTGGTCTTGGCGTTCACGGTGTAGAACTCGGTGAACATGTGGGTCTGCCCGTTGCCGGGGTACATCGCCATCTTGGCTTTCTTGGGGGCGAGCTTGGAGTTCTCCGGCTCGCCCGCGATGGTGCGCAGGTAGTAGGAGTGGTTGGTGTGGTAGGCGTAGCGCCCGGTCCAGAAGAGCCGGTGGGTGTCGGTGGACGAGGTCTTGGTGAGCACCTCCGGGTTGACGAGCCCGGCCGCGTACACCTTCTGCCAGCGCTCCATCGCGCGGGCCGCGCCCGGCTCCTGGTCCACGATCACCCGGTTCTTGGCGTCGAACACGTTGGCCCCGTCCGAGAAGCAGTCGCTCAGGAACTGGGGCATGGTGCCGGAGGCGCTGTTGTTCCAGTTGGGCAGGTACGGAGTGTCGCTCACCTTGTCCCGCTTGAGCTTCGCGCTGTGCTCGACCAGCTCGTCCCACGTCTTGGCCGGGGCCTTGATGCCGGCCTGCTGCAGCATCGGCTCGTTGTACATGAGGATGAACACGCTCGTGAAGTAGGGCAGCCCGATGATCTTGCTGCCGTCGCGGTTCTTCAGGCTGTCGAGGCTGGCGGGGGCGATCTTCTTCTTGAGCTCGTCCATGCCGGGCAGGTCGTCGAGGGCCCGGATCAGGCCGTTCTCGAACCAGTGCTCCCGGTTGGCCGAGTTGCAGTACATGACGTCCACCACCTCGCCCGCGAAGGCGCGCGTCTCCATGGTGGAATGGTAGGTGGCCCACGGGATCGCCTCGTACTTCACCTGCCCGCCGTGCTTCTTGTTGTAGAAGTCGACGTAGTCCTTCACGGTGTCGGGCTTGAACACCCACCCCGAGAAGTTGATCGGCTTGTCCGCGCGAGCCGTCCGCCGCGCGCCGTCGGCGAGCACCGCCCCCGCGCCCAGCAATCCCGCACTCCCGAGGAACTTGCGCCGGCTGATCGTGGTCACGGTCTCACCTCCTATATGTGGGGGGACGTCGGCGACGACGGGCGATCGAGCAGTGAGCGCTGGCGGGATTCTGGAGCAGCGCGCGCCGGATTGTCAAGGCGGGCGGCCGACCAGCACGCGGCTCACGACGCTCAGGGCATAGTCGGTCACGTCGTGAGCCAGTCGACGACCTCATAGCGGTCCGTCGTCACGCTGGCCCCGGTCGCGGCCGACATCGCGCCCTGCCGCGCCGCGCGCGCCTGCTCGCTGGCCGCCATCGCCTCACGGCTCTCCCAGAGCGTCACGATCATCCCCTTGCCGGCGGCCCGATCGACGAGCCAGTAGACCGCGGTGAGCCCGGGATCCTGCCGGATGGCGGGCTTCACCTGCTCGCGACCGCGCACGATCCACCGCTCCAGCTCTTCCGCCGAGCCCTGCCAGGTGCCGACACGCGCGAACATGGGAGCGCCTCCCTCAGTCCAGCGGGTGGACGAAGAGCCCGCTCAGCAGCTTGGGCTCGAACCACGTGCTCTTGGGCGGCATGACGTGCCCGCGGTCGGCGACCGCCATCAGCTGCTCGACGGTGGTGGGATGGAGCGAGATGGCCAGCGCGGCGAGACCGGCGTCGACCTGCGCCTCGAGGGCGTGCGTGCCCCGGATGCCGCCCACGAAGTCGATGCGCGGATCGGTGCGCTGGTCGTCGATGCCCAGCACCGGGCCGAGCACCCGCTCCTGCAGCAGCGAGACGTCGAGGGAGCGGATGGGATCGCTCCGGTCGATCGAGCCGGCGGGCAGATCGAGCCGCCACCAGCGGCGCTCCAGGTAGAAGCAGAACGCGCCCGGCCCGGGCGGGACCGCATCGGTGGTCGGCCGGACCGGTCCCCACGTGGAGAGCTCGGCGAGCAGCGCGGGCCCGGGCCGGCCGCCGATGTCCCGGACGACCCGGTTGTAGGCCAGGATCCGGAGCTGGGCCGCGGGCACCAGCACCGCGAGCAGCCACTCGTACGCTTCGTCGCCGCGGTGGCGCGGGTGCTCGGCGCGACGCTTCACCGCCGCCCGCTGGGCCGCCGCCGAGCGATGGTGGCCGTCGGCCACGTAGGCCGACCGGATCGAGGCGAACGCGGTCACCCACGGCGCCGCGTCGGCGATCCGCCACACGGTCTGGGCGACGCCGTCGGGGGTGGTGAAGTCGTAGAGGGGCGCCGCGGTCATGGTCTCCGCCGCGAGCCGGTCGATCTCGGGCCGGCCGCGGTACATGAGCAGGACCGGCTCGGCCTGGGCGTCGAGCGCCAGCAGGTGGCGGGTGCGGTCGTCCTCCTTGTCGGGCCGCGTGGTCTCGTGCTTGCGGATGACGCCGGCCTCGTAATCGTCGACGCGCACGCCGCCCACCACGCCCACCTGCGCCCGCCCTTCCATGACCTCCCGATACAGGAAGAGGCCGGGCGCCGGCTCACGCACGAGCACGCCGCGGCCGAGGAGCGCGGCCAGGTTCTCGCGCGCGCGGGCGTAGACTCGCGGATCGTGGGGGTCCACCTCGTCGGGCAAATCGATCTCGGCGCGGCCGACGTGGAGGAAGGAGAGCGGGTTACCCCGCGCGAGCGCGGCCGCCTCGGCCCGGCTCACCACGTCGTAGGGCGGCGAGGCGATCGCGGCCGCCTCGCGCGGCGCGGGGCGGATCAGGCGGAGCGGCTCGACTCGCACCGGCCGCGGCTACCGACGGAGGAGGGCGAGGGCCTGCTCGTGCAGCCGGCCGTTGGTGGCCAGCACCGAGCCGCCGTAGATCGTGGGACGGCCGGAGAAATCGGTGAGCCGGCCGCCCGCTTCCTCCACCAGGATCTTGACCGGCGCCGCGTCCCACGGCTTGAGATCGGTCTCCACGTAGATCTCCGCCTTGCCCGCGGCCACCAGCCCGTAGCCGTAGTAGTCGCCGAAGCCGCGGGTGCGCCGGCAGGCGTCCACGAGCCGTATCAGCGGATCCCAGAACCCGGCTTCCCGCATCAGGTGCAGGTCGGAGTGCAGCAGGGTGGCCTCGTCGAGCCGGTCGTAGTCGGACACGCGCAGGCGTAGGCCCTCGCTCCACGCCCCGTCGCCCCGGCGCGCCCAGAACATCTCGCCCAGCGCCGGGTTGAGCATCACCCCCGCGGTGATCTCGCCCGCCTCCTCGAGGCCGAGCAGCACCGCCCAGATCGGCACGCGGCGGATGAAGTTCTTGGTGCCGTCGATCGGATCGATGATGAAGCGGCGCTCCTTCGGCCCTTCCTCCCCGAGCTCCTCGCCGAGGAAGCCGTGGTCGGGGTACGCGCGCCGCAGGACCGCCTTGATGGCCTGCTCCGCCTCGCGGTCGGCCTGGGTCACCGGGGTCTGGTCGGCCTTGATCGTGACCTCGAAGCCGCCGCGGTAATACTTCATCGCGACCTCGCCCGCGGCCTCGGCGGCCCGGATCATCGCGGCGACGACGTCCGGGATCGCGGGGGAGGCGGTCACTCCTGCCACTCGCCCCGCTCGACGAGGACTTCCTTGAAGACCTCGAGGGCCTCGACCACGACCGGCATCCCGCCGTAGGTCACCTGCTGGAAGATGACCTCGGCGACCTCCTGGCGGGTCGCCCCCACGTTCAGCGCGGCGTGGATGTGGGCGCGCACCTCGTTGCGGCGGTTCAGCACCGTGAGCGAGGCCACCGCGCAGAGCTCGCGCTGCTTCTGGGAGATGACCTCCCGGCTGTAGAGCTTACCGGTGAAGAACATGCTGAGCTCGCGGGCCAGATCCTTGTCGAACTTCTTCCACGTCTCGAAGCCCACCCCGCTCTTGATGGAGTGGAAGAGCATGCGGGCGGTCTTGCGCGTGGTCTCCTTCAGGGCGTCGTCCATGCGGTGGTTCCCCCCGGGGCGGTCAGGCGATACGGGTGAGGAGACGGACCAGCGACTCCGGCTGCGAGAGCATCGGATCGTGCGCGGCGTCCAGGTCGATCGGCCGGACGCCCAGGCGGGCCGCGTTGGCGGCGGCCCGCTCCGGGATCACCGCCGCGTCCCGCCGGCAGCGGATGTACGTGCGGGGGATCGCGAGCGTGTCGAAGCGCCGAAGATCGACCCGCTCGAAGAACGGGCGGGCCGCCTGCGGGGTGAGCAGGGACAGGGCCCGCGTCACCCGCGGGTCGTGGCGCGGCAGGTCGCCCATCCAGCGGGCCCACGCGGTCTCGGCGGAATGCCGGAACGTCCCGTCGCCGCGGCCGATCACCTGGGCCTCGAGCGCGGCGCGCGCCGGCGCGCTCATGTTGGCGAGCGCGATGCTGCTGCCGTCGGCCGGCACCACCGCGGCCAGGAACACGAGGCGGGCGATGCGCTGCGGGCAGAGCTCGGCGGTCTTGGCGATCACGAGGCCGCCCATCGAGTGGCCGACCAGCACCGCGCGGCTCACTCCCGCCTGCGCCATCGCGTCCGCGACCGCGCGGCCGTACGCGAGCACGCTCGCGTGACCGACCTCGGCGGCGCGCCGGCCGTGGCCGGGCAGCTCGGGCACCACCACCCGGTGGCCCTTGGCCACGAGGCGCGCCGCGACGTCTTCCCAGCACCACGCGCCGTGCATGGCGCCGTGGACGAGCACGAACTCCCTGGTCATGACGCGCCTCCGTTCGCGCTATAGTACCCTAACCGTCAGTACCCCATCCCCGATCAGAGGAGATCGCATGGCCAAGATCGAGCGCTACGCCGCCAAGGGCGTCTGGGATCCGCCGACCTACTCGCAGGGCGTGAAGGTCACCGGGGCCCAGACCATTCTCTACATCGCGGGCCAGGTCGCCTACGACGACAAGGGCGCGCCCGCCCACCGCGGCGACTTCAAGGGGCAGGCGCGCGCGGTCTTCCAGGCGGTCAAGGCCCAGGTCGAGGCCGGCGGCGGCACGATGGACAACATCGTCAAGATCAACACCTACCTCACCGACATCCGCCATCGCGCCGACCTGGTCCCGATCCGCGAGGAGTTCCTCGGCAAGAAGTCGTGCGCGTCCACCCTGGTCGCGGTGGCGGCCCTCGCGGTCCCGGAGTGGCTGATCGAGGTCGAAGCGATCGCCGTCCTGTAGCCGAGGCGCGTGGTGGCCGAGCTGAACCCGTACATCTTCCGCGCCTACGACGTGCGCGGGAAGGTCGGCACCGACATCACTCCGCCCGTCTTCGAGCTGGTGGGGCGGGCCTACGGGACCCTGGTCAAGCGTCGCGGGGGCCGGACGGTGGCCCTCGGCATGGACAACCGGATCTCCTCGGCCGCGCTCAAGGCCGCCTTCGCGGCCGGTGTCCTCTCCACCGGTCTTGACGTGGTCGACATCGGGATCAACCACACCCCGCTGCTCTACTTCGCGACCGCCCACTGGGGGCTCGACGGCGGCGCCACCGTGACCGGCAGCCACAACCCGGTCTCCGACAACGGCGTCAAGATGGTGCACGCGGCGGCGGCCCCGCTGACCGAGGAGGAGATCCAGGGCCTCCTCACCACCATACGGTCCGGCGACTTCGAGCGTGGCAGCGGAAGTCGGACCGCCCGCGACCCCCGTGAAGCGTACCTGGCCGCCATCACCGGCCACGTCCGGCTCGGGCGCCGCCTGAAGGTCGTGGTCGACGCGGGCAACGGCATCGCGGGCGTCTTCGCCCCCGAGCTGCTGCGCCGGCTCGGCTGCGAGGTGGTCGAGCTCTACTGCGAGTCCGACGGCAGCTTCCCCAACCATCTCCCCGATCCGGAGATGGAGGAGAACATGCGGGACCTGGTGGCCAAGGTCACCGAGGTCGGCGCCGACGTGGGGCTCGCCTACGACGGCGACGCCGACCGCGTCGGCATCGTGGACGAGCGGGGGCGCCGGCACGAGGCGGACCTGCTGCTCGCCCTGCTGGCCCGCGACCTCCTGGTCCGCCACCCGGGGGCCAAGATCATCTTCGACGTGAAGTCCTCCCAGGTGCTGGTGGACGACATCCGCCGGCACGGCGGGGAGCCCATCATGTGGAAGACCGGCCATTCCCTGCTCAAGCGCAAGATGCGCGAGGACGGCATCCTCCTCGGCGGCGAGATCTCCGGCCACATGTTCTTCGGTGAGGACTGGTACGGGGTGGACGACGGCATCCTCGCCTCCTGCCGCTTCCTCCAGCTGGTGGCCGCCGACGGCCGCCCCGCCTCCGCCCACTTCGACACGCTGCCGCACCTGCACTCGACGCCGGAGCTGAAGGCCCCCTGCCCCGACGACCGGAAGTTCCAGCTCGTGGCCGAGCTGGCGCGCGAGTTCAAGAGCCGCTACGAGACCATCGACATCGACGGCGTCCGTATCATCTTCCCGGAGGGCTGGGGCCTCGTGCGCGCGTCGAACACCAACCCCTACCTCACCCTGCGCTTCGAGGGACGCACCGCCGCCGCGGTCGAGCAGATGATGCAGATCGTCTACGACGCCCTCCGCCGCTACCCCTACGTGACCCTGCCGCGGTAACCCTCTCCCCTCCGGGGAGAGGGCAGGGTGAGGGGCCGGGTGGTGAGGGGGTCTACCCGAGCGCGAGCCGCACCGCCTCCCGGAGCCCGCGCGCGACGCGGCAGTCGCGCGGCCCCCAGAAGCCGCCCGGGTCGAGCAGGATCCCGTCGAGCCCGGCCGCGCGCGCGCCCAGCACGTCCACCGAGTAGAGATCGCCCACGTACACCGCGTCGGCGGCGCCCACGCCGGCCTCGCGCAGGCCCAGCTCGAAGATGCGCGGATCCGGCTTCTCCACGCCCACCACCGACGAGTCGATGATGAAGTGCAGGTGCGCGGCGAGCCCGGTCTCCTCCAGGATGGCCCGCACCGAGCCGTTCGAGTTCGAGATCACTCCCGCCACCAGGCCCGCCTCCCGGACGCGGCGCACCGCGGCGAGCGCCTCCGGATCGGCCCGGTTCCAGAGCCCCGCCGGCAGGTTGTAGCCGCGCCGCCAGCGCGCGATGGCCTCGATCTCGGACTCCTCGGTGACGGCCAGGTGCTCGAGCAGGTACCGCAGGTAGCGGCCGTGGGTGATCGTGCTCTCGGTCGAGCTGCCCGGCGCCAGGTGCGGGTCGAGCCGGACCCGCGCCCGCAGCTCTGCCTCCTCCACCTGGTCCCGGCTCACCGGGCGGCCGCGCGCCACGAGCTGCTCCGCGATGATCCCGTAGTTCATCCGCAGCAGGGTGTTGCCGGCGTCGAAGATGACGGCACGCACGGACTCATTATAATGAGGCCGCCCATGAAAGCCGCCCGGCTCCTCCTCCCTGCGACCGCATGGGCCGACCACGGCGGTCCACTCCGCACCGAGAGCGTGAGCCCGCTGCTGGTGGGCCTGCTCTCCGGCCTCCTGGTCTTCGCCGCGGGCGTGCTGATCGTGGTCATCGTGATGCGGCTCACCCGCCGGTCGGGCTCGGCCCGCGACTCCCGATGATCGCGCTCGGCGTCGCGGCGCGCTGGCTGCACCTGGCCGCCGGTCTCGGGCTCGTGGGCCTGGTCACCGCCACGCTGCTGGCGGGACGCAGCGACCGGCCGACCGCGCTCGCGTGGGAGGCGCGCACGCTCCGGTGGGCCCGCGGCCTGGTGGGCCTCGTGCTGCTCTCCGGGCTCGCCGCGCTCGCGCATCAATCGGCGGTGGTCACCGGGCGCGCCGGCGCCGCGCTCCAGATCGGCGAGTGGACGCGGCTGCTCGGCCATAGCCAGTTCGGCACGGTGTGGCTCGTGCGCCACGCGGTGCTGCTGCTCCTGGCCGCGCTGCTCCTGCTGCGCGAGCGCGAGGAGTCCACCGCCGACCGGCTGGCCCTGCGCGCGGAAGCCTGGCTCCTCGCCGGCATCGGCGCCGCCGCCATGGCGTGGGCCGGGCATGCCGCCGCGGTGGACGGCGTCGGCCTCCCGGCCGCGCTGCTCGACGCGCTCCACCTGCTCGCGGCCGGGGCGTGGCTCGGCGCGCTCCCGCCGCTCGCCGCGCTGCTGCGCGCGGCCGCTCGGGCGGAGGGCGCGGACGCGCGGCCCTTCGCGGTGCTCGCGGTGCGCGCCTTCTCGCGCCTGGCCCTGACCGTGATGATCCTGCTCGTCGCCACCGGCCTCGCCAACACGTGGTTCCAGGTGGGCAGCGTGCCCGCGCTGGTCGGCACGTCGTACGGCCGGCTGCTGCTCGCGAAGGTCGCCCTGCTGATCCCGATCCTCCTCCTGGCCCGGCACAACCGGCGCCGCCTGCTGCCGCGCCTCGCGGGCGACGGCGACACGGTGGGACGCCCCGCGATGGCGCGGCTCGCGCGCTTCGGGGCCGCGGAGGCCGGGCTCGGACTGCTGATCCTGCTGCTGACGACCGGGCTCTCGCTCTCGCCGCCCGCGGTGCACGATCCGGTCTGGTGGCCGTTCTCCCAGCGCTACGCCTGGGACGTGGCCGCCGCGCTGCCGGGCGGACCGACCCGCGTGCTCATCGGCGTCCAGGTCGTGTTCCTCGGGATGCTGGCCCTCGTGGTGGGCCTGCTGCTCCGCGCGTGGCGCGTGCTCCTGATCGGCGCGGGCGGGCTCGCGCTCGTCGTCGGCCTCTGGATCGCGCTGCCCCCGATGACGGTCGATGCCTATCCCACGACCTTTCGCCGCTCCGCGGTCCCCTACCACGCGGTCTCGGTGGCGAGCGGGGCCGCCCTCTTCCGCGCCCACTGCGCGACCTGCCACGGCGCGGGCGGGCGCGGCGACGGGCCGGGCGGCGCGGGCCTGTCGCGGCTGCCCGCCGACCTGACCGCGCCGCACACCGCGCAGCACACCGCGGGCGACATGTTCTGGTGGCTCACCCACGGCATCCCGGCGGGCGGCATGCCGCCCTTCGACGGGGTGCTCTCCGAGGAGGAGCGCTGGGACCTGATCAACTTCATCCGCACCCTCGGGGCCGGCGAGCAGGCCCGTCAGATGACCGCGCTGGTGCCGCCCGGACGCCCGTGGCTGGTGGCCCCGGATCTGGCGATCGTGGTCAGCCCCGCCCCGCCGCGCAGCCTGAAGGACCTGCGCGATCGCTGGATGACCCTGCTCGTGCTCTTCACGCTGCCCGAGTCCCGGGCGCGCCTCGTCGAGCTCGCCGAGGCCTACAACACCCTGCAGGCGCTCGGCACCGAGGTCGTGGCGGTGCCGCTGGGCGACGGCCACGAGATCATCCGCCGCCTCGGCGGCCGGCCGCCCATCCTCTTTCCGGTGATCACCGACGGCGCGGGCGACATCGCCACCACCTACACGCTGCTCGCGCGCGGCCTCGGGCCCGCGGCACTCTCCGGGCGCGCCGCCCCGCCGCTGCACGCCGAGTTCCTGATCGACCGGCAGGGCTATATCCGCGCGCGCTGGCTGCCCGGCGCGCCCGGCCCCACGTGGGACCGGCGGGTGACGCTGACCGACCAGATCCAGCTCCTCGACAAGGAAACGCCGGCCGGGCCCGCGCCCGACGAGCACGTACACTAGGGCCGCGATGCGATTGTGGCGGGTCGTGGTGCTCGTCAATCTGGCCCTCGGCGTCGGGCTCATGCTGGGCTACCTGGCGTGGGGCCGCGAGGCCACGCGCCTGGCCGGAGAGCTCGAGCGCGCGCGCGGCCGGCAGGTGGTGGCGGGCGTCGAGCGCACCTGGCAGGCGCGCGGCGTGGTGCGCGCGGTGCTGCCCGAGCTGAACGTGGTGGTGCTCACCCACGAGGACCTGGTCGGCTTCATGGGGTCGATGACCATGGGCTTCCGCGTCCACGATCCCAAGCTGTACGAGGGGCTCGACATCGGCGACACGGTCCGCTTCACGCTCAGCGGGGTGCCGCCGAACGTGGAGATCACCGCGCTCGCAAAGCTGGCCCCGTGAAACGGGGCCATTGCGGTTGTCCGCCGGAGGTCTGGATCTGCCTCGTCCTCGCCCTCGCGGCGGGGCTGGCGCTCGCTCCCGTCGCCCAGGCGGCGCACGGCGGCGCGCCGAGCGTGGCCTTCACCGAGCCCGACTACCTCAAGTGGCTGATCGACTCGGGCCAGCCGGTGGTGGTGATCGACCTCCGCCCGGCGGCCGAGTACGCGGCCGGTCACCCGCCGGGGGCGCGCTCGGTGCCGATGGCCGAGCTGGATCGCCGCTTCGGCGAGATCCCCACCACGCCCATGGTGGTGCTCTACTGCCGCTGCTCGGTCGAGGAGGCGGCCACCGCCTACGCCTTTCTCGAGACGCGCGGCTACCTGAACCAGGTCGTGCTGCAGGAGGGCCACGACGGCTGGATCCGCCGCCGCTTCCCGCTCGTGAAGTAGCGCCCCGGCTCCGCCCCCCGGGTCGGCGATTCTTGCCAGGCGGGGGCGATCCGTGGCTTACTACACTCCAGCCATGCGACGTGCCTCGTCCGGCCCCCTGCGCATCGCCGCCATCGCGGTGCTGCTCTCGCTGGTGGCCATCGCGCTGCCGCTCAAGGCGGGGCAGGCCCGCCACCTCCACCAGGCGACCAGCGCCGGCCTCTACAACGAGGAGCACGTCCTGGCGAACCTGGAGTTCCGTGGCGGCGACGTCTCCCTGCCGGACGGCCCACCGACCGACTTCGTCGCGCTCGTCGTCGCCCCGTGCCTCACGGGCCCCGCCGAGCGCCACGCCGATCCCGTCGCCAGCCTCGCCGATTCGCGCGCGCCACCCCGCCCCGCCTAGTCCTCCCACGCTCTCGCCGTAGTCTCCGCCCGCCGGGTCCGTAGCGCGCGGAGCGATCCCAACGTTCCCTCGAGAGGGAGGCATCCATGCGATCACTCGTCGGCATCGGCCTGCTCCTCACCGGCATGCTCGTGCCCCTGCCCGCCGCGGCGCAGGACGTCGAGGCCCTGCGGAAGGAGCTGGAGGAGATGCGGAAGCAGTTCGACACGATGAAGGAGGGTTACGAGAAGGCGATCAACCGGCTGGGCGAGCGGATCCAGCAGCTCGAGAGCCGCCCCCAGCCCGCCGCCGCGCCGCCACCGGGCACCGCCCCGCCCGCCGCGGTGGCCCAGGCCCCCGCGCCCGCCGCTGCCCCGGTCGGGCTCTCCGCGGGTGAGCTGGCCCGCCCGCGCGAGCCCTTCTCCCTCTACACCCAGCGCGGACCCGGCCAGCTCCTCTTCGACATGGGCGTCACCGGCGACTTCATCGGCAACCTCACCCAGAGCAATGTCGACAAGGCCAACGCGGGATCGTTCCCGGGGCGGGAGAACCGCTTCTTCCCCCGCGAGGTCGAGCTGTCGCTGTTCGGCCAGGTCGATCCCTACGCGCGGGCGGAGGTGCGCGTGGAGGCCGGGGAGGAGGACACGGGCGCGATCGCGCTCCACCTGGCCGAGGCCAACCTCACCCTGATGGCGCTGCCCTTCGGGACGCAGCTCAAGATGGGCCAGATGCGCAACCGCTTCGGCCTGCTCAACCCGGTGCACGAGCACGACCGACCGTTCATCGACGCGCCCAACGTGCTGGCGCGCTTCCTGGGCGAGGAGGGTCTCGTCGAGCGCGGAGCCGAGCTCACGTGGGTCGCGCCCCTGCCCTTCTTCCTGGAAGCGCTGGTCGGCACCTTCAACGGCGACAACGAGACCGCCTTCGGTCGCGGCAAGCTCACCGCCCCGCTCGTGACGGGGCGCCTGCGCACGTTCTTCGAGCTGGGCGACGAGAGCGCGATCCAGCTCGGGGCCTCGGTGGCCAACGGCCTGACCCCCGAGCGCCACCGCAACACGCTGCTGGGCTTCGACGCCAAGTACAAGTACCGCCCGGAGAGCTGGCAGCACCCGCTGCTCACGCTGCTGGGCGAGATGATCTACCAGAACCGGCGCGTCAACGTGCTCGGCGAGGACACCAACGGCGACGGCATCCAGGACACCCCGGACCAGACCCGTACCCGCAACCGCTGGGGCTGGTACGTGGGCGGCGAGGTGCAGCCCTTCCGCACCGGCCAGCTCGCCCGCTGGGCCGCCGGCTTCCGCTACGACTGGACGCAGTACCCGGTCATGCGCGGGCGCGAGTGGGCGGTGGGCCCGTACATCGCCTTCATGCCGTCCGAGTTCCTCCGCTTCCGGCTCGGCTACAAGTACACCGAGCGGGCCACCCGCGACGGCTTCACCGACAACGAATCGAGCGCCCGGAAGGTGGACGAGATCCTCTTCCAGGCGACGTTCATCATGGGCGCCCATCCGGCGCATCCGTTCTAGGCACGAGGAGATCATCATGACCACGCGTACGCTCTCTCGCACGCTGAGCCCGCTCATCCTCATTGTGGCCGGGCTCGTGGCCGGGTCTGGAGCCGGCCCCGGGGAGGCCGCGTCCAAGATCCCGGTGGTGGCGACCACGACCGACCTCAAGGCCCTCGTCGAGGCGGTCGGCGGCGACCTCGTGGACGTCGACGCGCTCGCCCGCGGCACCCAGAACCCGCACGACCTCGAGGTCCGGCCGAGCCTCATGGTCAAGGTCCGCCGGGCGGACCTGCTCGTCATGAACGGGCTCGAGCTCGATCAGTGGGCGGAAGTGGTCGTGCAGGGGGCCGGCAACTCGCGGGTGGGCCCGGGCGCGCCCGGCCGGATCGACGCCTCCGCCGGCCTCCTCGTCCTCGAGGTGCCGCAGGCCAGGGTCGACCGCTCGATGGGCGACGTGCACCCGGTCGGCAATCCCCACTACTCCATCGATCCCGGCATGGCCGCCGGGGTCACCGCCAACATCGTCGAGGGGCTCGCCCGGGTCGCGCCCCAGTCGCGACCCGTCTTCGAGCGCAACCGGCAGGCCTTCCTGGCACGCGTCGACCAGGCCCTCGCGCGGTGGACCGCGGAGATGGCGCCGTTCAAGGGCGCGAAGGTGGTGGTCGACCACAACATGTGGATCTACTTCCTCACCCGCTTCGGCCTCGTCGAGGCGGGCTCGGTCGAGGAGCGCCCCGGCATCCCCCCGACGCCCTCGCACCTCACGCGCCTCATCGCGCTGATGAAGGACCAGAAGGTCAAGGTCATCGTCTCGGTCCCGTGGACCGATCAGAAGCTGGCGGAGCGGGTGGCCCAGGAGGCGGGCGCGAAGGTGGTCCCGCTCGCCCCCGCGGTCGGCTCGGTCAAGGGCGCCGACGGCTACCTCGAGACCATCGACTACAATGTTCGAAGCATCGCGCAGGCCCTCAGGTGACGCGCCTGCCGCGGAGGGGACGGTGACGACGAGATGAGCTCCGACCTGCTGGCCCTGATGTGGTTCCCGTTCCTCATGTGCCTGGTCCTCACCGGCATCCACGCCTACCTGGGCTTCCACGTCATCGCCCGCGAGGTGGTGTTCGTCGACATCGCGCTCGCCCAGATCGCGGCGCTCGGCGCCACCGCCGCGTTCCTGGTCGGCTACGAGCTCGAGACGTGGGAGTCGTACGCGACCGGCCTCGGCTTCACCGTGCTCGGCGCCCTCGTGCTCGCGCTCACGCGCTCGCGCACGCGGCTGGTCTCGCACGAGGCGGTGATCGGGGTGGTCTACGCGGTCTCCTCCGCGGGCGCGGTGCTGCTGGCCGACCGCTCGCCCCACGGGGCCGAGCACCTGCGCGGCATGCTGGTGGGCAGCATCCTGAGCGTGCGGGGCGATGAGGTACTGAAGGTCGCGGTTCTCTACGCCCTGGTCGGCCTCTTCCACTGGCTCTGCCGCCGGCCCTTCTTCCTGATCTCGACCGACCCGGACCGGGCCTACCGCGAGGGCTGGCGCGTGCGCGCCTGGGACTTCGCCTTCTACGCGTCGTTCGGAGTGGTCGTCACCTCGTCGGTGCGCATCGGAGGCGTGCTGCTCGTCTTCTCGTACCTGATCGTCCCGACGCTGGCCGGCATCCTGCTGGCCTCCCGCATCGGCCCGCGCCTCGCGGTGGGCTGGGCCTTCGGGGCCGGCGTCAGCGTGGTGGCCATGATCGCCTCCGCGGTGCTCGACCTGCCCACCGGCGCCACCATCGTCTGTGCCTTCGGCGTCTGCCTGCTCGCGCTCGGGCTCCTGCTGCGTCTGCGGCCCCGGCCGCTCGGCGCAGACGCGCTCGCCGGCTCCGGGCGCGGCCGGGCGTGAGCGGCCGTCTCCCCCCGATCGCCCTCGCGGCGATCCTGACCCTGGCCGGCTGCCAGGGCACGCCCGCGCCGACCAGGCCGGTGGTGGTCGTCACCGTCTACCCGCTCTGGGAGCTCGCGCGCCCGGTGGCGGGCGACCGCGCCGAGGTCGTCTCGCTGGTGCCGCCCGGCGTCGAGCCCCACGACTGGGAGCCGTCGGCGCGCGACGCGACGCTGGTGCAGCGGGCGACCGTGTTCATCCACTCGGGAACCGGGCTCGACGCGTGGGCCGCCCGACTGCTGACGGGCCTGCCGGGCCGCATCCGGGTGATCGACGCCTCGATCGGCCTCGGCCTGCTCCGGCAGGGCGGAAGCGTCGATCCCCACGTGTGGCTCGACCCGACGCTTGCGCGCACGCAGGTCCAGACGATCGCGAGCGGGCTCGCGCAGGCCGATCCCGCGGGCGGTCCCGTCTACCTCGAGAACGCGGCCGCCTTCGCGGCCCGGCTCGACGCGCTCGACCAGGCCTTCGCGGCCGGCCTGCGCGACTGCGCGCGTCGCGAGCTCGTGACCTCGCACGCCGCGTTCGCCTACCTCGTGCGGCGCTACGGGCTCACCCAGGTGTCGATCATGGGCCTGGCGCCCGAGGCCGAGCCGAGCCCCGCCGATCTGGGGGCGATCGTGCAGACCGCGCGGCGGCTCAAGGTCACGCACGTCTTCTTCGAGCCCCTCATGAGCCCGCGCCTCGCCCAGACCCTCGCCCGCGAGATCGGGGCGACGACCCTGCCCCTCGACCCCATCGAGGGCGTCAGCCGGGAGCAGGCGGCCGCGGGCACGGGCTACGTCGAGCTGATGCAGGGCAACCTGGCCAACCTCCGCGTGGGGCTCGGCTGCCGGTGACCCACGTCTGCTTCGTCACCTGCCGGCGCTGGCCCGAGATCTCGGAGAGCGACCGCCTGGTCGCGCGGGCCCTCGAAGAGCGCGGTACCCGCGTGGAGGGACGCGCCTGGAACGAGCCGTCGGCCGGCTTCGAGGGGTTCGACGCGGTGGTCCTCCGGTCGAACTGGGACTATCACTTCGACCCGCCGGCCTTCCTGGCCTGGCTCGATCGACTCGAGCGGGCCGGAGCGCGGGTCTTCAACCCACCCGCCCTCGTCCGCTGGAACGTGAGCAAGCGCTACCTGATGGCCCTGCAGGCGGCCGGCGTGCCCGTCGTCGCCACCGCCGGCCTGGAGGACGAGACGCGGGCGGGGCTCGAGGCGATCATGCGCGACCACGGCTGGCGGGCGTGCGTCCTCAAGCCGGAGATCGGAGCCTCGGCTCACGACACCCGGCTCGTGACCGAGGACACGCTCGCGGAGACGGCGGCCGCGATCGCGGCCGGGGCCATCCGCCGGCCGGTGCTCGTGCAGCCCTTCGTGGAAGAGGTCCGGACCCGTGGCGAATGGTCCCTCATCTTCATCGAGGGAAGCCTGACGCATAGCGTGCTAAAGATGCCGGCCGCTGGAGATTTCCTGGTGCAGTCCCACCTGGGCGGCACGGTCCGGGCCGAGCCGGCGCCGCCCGCCGCCGTCCGGGCCGCGGGCGCCGCGCTGGCCGCCCTGCCGGAGGCGCCGCTCTACGCGCGAATCGACGCGGTCGACACGCCGGGCGGCGCCCTCATCATGGAGGTCGAGGTCAACGAGCCCAGCCTCTTCTTCACGCACGCGCCGCCGGCCGCGGCCCGCCGCTTCGCGGAGGCGCTGCTGGCGAGGATCAGCGGGACAGCAACCGCCGTCGGCACGCCTCGAGATTGAGAAGGAACACATCGAGAGCGATTCGCCTCAGCCCTGGGGAGACGTCGGCCCGCACGAACTCCTGCCGCCGCCACAATCTCCGCCAGGCCGCCGGGAAGCTCTTTCTGAGGCCGACCATCCCGGCAAGGTCGTCGCGCGCCAGGAACTTCACGGTCTGAACCCCGGCCACGAGGAGTCTCGCGAGACACATGGGACAGGGCTCGAGGGAGCACACGAGCGTGTACCCGCGCATGTGCTTGGATCGCGGGTGCCGCTCCTCGAACGCGTTCAGCACCACCATCTCGGCGTGGAGGTCGCTGCGAAACCGCGGGAAGAACACCGAGTTCCGCCCTTGCGCGACGATCCGGCCGCCCGGGTCGACGAGCACGGCCCCCACGCCGTAGTTGCCTTCCCTCGCCGCCTCCAGCGCCTCCCGGCAGGCGAGGATTCCGAGACGCTGGTCCCGGTGCCGGGTCGCCTCCGCCGACACGTGGGCGAACCCGTCTTCCAGATCAGGGAGAGTCATCGCCCCGCGGGCCTCTGGGCGGCTTCGGGCCTGGCGCGCCATGCCCCAGATCAGCACACTGCGCCGCGCCCCCGCAAGCGGCACGCGGAGTTCGAGTACAATGTGAGCGCCATGGACGTATCCGCCGTCGCGCGCTGGCGCGTGCTGTGCCTGCTGATGCTGGGCGCCTTCCTCGGGCTGAGCGGCGTGGTCTACGCGGTCGGCCTGCTCCCCGGCGACGCGGCGCTGCACGGCGAGATCCTCGAGGCGCGCGGCAGCCTGGCCCACGCGGCCGCGCGATGGCTCGACTACGGCGGCAAGTGGGTCGTCCTCGGGCCCGCCATGCTTGCGGTCTTCGCCTGGTCGCGGACGGCCCGGCGCCACTGGTGGCTCTGGGGCGCGCTGATGCCGGTGGGGGGCGCCTTCGAGCAGCTCTTCAAGTTCCTGGTCGGCCGCCCGCGGCCCCGGGGCTTCCACTGGGGGTTCCCGAGCGGCCACGTCACCGCGGCGGCGACCTTCGCGATGCTCCTGCTCTACACGCTCTCGCGCGAGCCGGTCTCGCCGCGGGTGCGGGTGACCCTGATCGTGCTGGCGGTGGCCCTGGTCGGCACGGTGGGCTACGCCCGAATGATTCTCAACGCCCACTGGCCCTCGGACGTGCTGGGCGGGGTGCTGCTCGGGGGCGGCTGCGCGGCGGCCGGCGCCTGGTGGGACAGCCTGCATGGCGAGACGCCCCGGCCGGTGGATGACCCGGTCCGGGTGCAGGGCTAGATGCGGCCCTTCGTCGAGCTCGAGGACGTCGACTTCGCCTACGGCGCGGTGCCGGTGCTCGAGCGGATCAACCTGACGGTCGACGCGGGGGACTTCCTCGGCATCATCGGCCCGAACGGGTCCGGCAAGACCACCCTGCTCCGCATCGTGCTCGGGCTGCTGCCGCCGACGCGCGGCACGGTCCGGCTCTTCGGGCATCCGCCCGGCGCGTTCCGGCAGTGGGGGCGCCTGGGCTATGTGCCCCAGAAGGCCACGCTCGACCCCGCGCTGCCGGTGACGGTGCGCGAGGTGGTGGCCACCGGGCTCCTGCCCTCGCTGGGGCTCTTCGGCCGGCTCGGCGCCGCCGCCCGCCGACGCATCGACGAGGTGCTGGGGCAGGTCGGCATGGCGGACCACGCGACCACGCGCATCGGCGCGCTCTCCACCGGCCAGCAGCAGCGGGTGCTGATCGCGCGGGCCCTCGTGTCCAAGCCCGAGCTCCTGATCCTGGACGAGCCGACCGGCGGCGTGGACCCGGAGGCTCAGACGAGCTTCTACGCCCTGCTGCACCACCTGAACCGGGAGCGCGACGTGACCCTGATCCTGGTGAGCCACGACATCGGCGTGGTGGCCAAGGAGGTCACCAAGCTCGCCTGCCTCAACCGGCGCCTGATCTTCCACGGCCGCCCGGGCGATTTCCTGAGCGACGCGGCCCTGACCGCGCTCTACGGCCCCGCGGTGCGCGTGGTCAGCCACGAGCACTAGGCCATGCCCGAGTTCCTCCAGTACGGCTTCATGCACCGGGCCTTCGCGGCCGGCGTGGTCACCGCGCTGATCTGCCCGGCCATCGGCGTCTTCCTGATCCCGCGCCGGCTCTCCCTCATCGCCGATACCCTCGCCCACGTGGCGCTGGCCGGGGTGGCGCTCGGCCTCGTGCTGGGGATCTCGCCGGTGGTGGGCGCGCTCGTGGTGGTCCTGGCCGGCGCGGTGGGGATGGAGCGGCTGCGCGCGCGCGGGGCACTCCAGGGGGACGCGGCGCTCGCGGTCTTCCTCTCCGGCGGCTTTGCCCTCGCGGTGGTCCTGATCAGCCTGGCCCGGGGCTTCAACGCGGATCTGTTCGCGATCCTGTTCGGGAGCATCCTCACCGTCACCCCCGCCGACGTCTGGCTCATCCTGGCGCTCGGCGCCACCGTCACGGTCGCGATCGGCGCCTTCTACCGCCAGCTCCTGGCGATCACGCTGAACGAGGATCTGGCCCGCACCAGCGGCGTGCCGGTCGGGGCCCTCAACCTGCTGCTCACCGTGCTCACCGCGCTCACCACCGTGGTGGCGATGCGGATGGTCGGCGTGCTGCTGGTGTCGGCCATGATCGTGATCCCCACCCTCGCCGGCTTCGCGCTGGGCCGGAGCTTCCACACCGCCACCGCCATCGCGGTGGGCATCGCGCTGCTCTCCGTGGTCGCGGGGCTCATCGCCGCCTACTACCTGCGGCTGGCCGCGGGCGGTGCGGTGGTGCTGGTCGCGCTCCTGATCTTCGCCGCGGCGAGCCTGGCCCGCCGCCGACCCCGTCCGTTCGCCCGGGAGGTCCACCCATGATCCGTCTCCGAGCCGCGCTGCCCGCGGCGATCCTGCTCCTGGCCGCGCTCGCGCCGGCCGCCACCGCCCAGAGTTCGGCGGGCAAGGCGGCGCCGAATCCCGAGTGCCCGCGCTGGCGCGAGGCGTTCGCGGGCATGCCGCTGCGCATGGTCTCGATCCAGGCCGGCCCCCGCACCCTCGCCCTGCGCGTGAAGCTGGCCGACAGCGGCGAGCGCCAGGCGGGCGGCTTCCAGTGCGCGACGCCGGACGAGATCAAGCGGCACCTCATCCTCTTCGACTTCGGCCGGGAGATCTTGACCCAGTTCCACATGCAGAACGTGCCGGCCGCGCTCGACATCGCCTTCGTCAAGGACGACGGGCGAATCTTCGCGATCCTCAAGATGGACCCGAGCCCGGCCGAGCTCTACGGACCGCTCGGCGAGTTCCGCTACGCTCTCGAGGCGCACGCCGGGTTCTTCGCGAGCCAGGGCATCCGCCAGGGAGAAGCCAAGCTGGTCGTGCCCGCGACCCGCTGAGCGCGACGACCGTGCACGCGCACCATCGCCATACCCACGGCTCCCGCCACAAGCACCGGCTCCTCGCGGTGTTCGGGCTCACCGCGGGCTTCCTGGTGGTGGAGGCCGGGGTGGGCCTGTGGGCGGGCAGCCTCTCGCTCCTCGCCGACGCGGTGCACATGCTGGTCGACGCGGGCGGCGTCCTCCTGAGCCTGCTCGCGGTCTGGTTCGCGGAGCGGCCCGCCACCCCGGCCAAGACCTACGGCTACTACCGCGTCGAGATCCTCGCCGCCCTCGTCAACGGCGTGCTCCTGTGCGTGATGGCCATCGGCATCCTGGTCGCGACCTACCAGCGCCTCTGGCAGCCGCCCCACGTGCCGGGCGGGCCCATCCTGGCGGTGGCGGTGCTCGGCCTCGTGGTGAACCTCGCCGGGCTCTGGCTCCTGCACGGAGGCGCGGGGGAGAGCCTCAACGTGCGCAGCGCCTACCTCGAGGTGATGGGCGACGCGATCAGCTCCGGCGTCGTCATCGTGGCCGGCGTGATCATCCTCTCCACCGGCTGGGCGATCGCGGACCCGATCGCGGGCGCCCTGATCGCGCTCTTCCTCCTGCCGCGCACGTGGGCTCTGCTGCGCCAGACCGTCAACGTGCTGCTGGAGGGCGCGCCGGCCCACCTCGACGTGACCGAAATCGAGGAGGCCCTCGCGAGCGCCCCCTCCGTGCGCCGGGTCCACGATCTCCACGTGTGGACGCTCACCTCGGGCCGCGAGGCCATGAGCGCCCACGTGGTCGTCGAGGCGGGCGCGCCGTCCGACAAGATCCTGGAGGCGCTCCACGTCATCCTCCACGCCCGGTTCGGCATCGATCACACCACGATCCAGATCGAGACCGAGCCCGCCCCGCTCCTCCAGATCACCCCGAAGGCCGGCTAGCTCCCGGCCAGGAGCGACCCCTCCATGCAGCGAAGCGACCGGCGTATCCTCACCACCCACGTGGGCAGCCTCCCGCGCCCACCCGCGCTCCGCGACCTCCTGGTCCGCCAGGACCGGGGCGAGCCCGTGGATCCCTCCGCGCTCGAGCGTGAGGTGGCGGCCGCGCTCGCGAGCGTGGTGACCGGGCAGCTCGAGGCGGGCATCGACGTCGGCAACAACGGCGAGCAGCCGCGCGCCGGCTTCTCCACCTACGTGGCGCGGCGCATGAAGGGCTTCGGGGGGACGAGCCGGCGGGAGCTGGCGCAGGACCTCATCGACTTCCCCGACTACGCGGAGATGCTGGCGCGGCGGCGGCGCGACGCGGCCCGCATCGGCGACGCGCCGCAGGCCGTCGCCGAGATCGAGTACGCCGATCTCGGGCCGGCCGCCCGGGAGTGCGACGCGTTCCTGCGCGAGACCGACGCGCGGCCCCGGCCCTTCGTCGAGCGCTTCATGACCGCGGCCTCCCCCGGGGTGATCGCCACCATCCTGCTCTCGGCCCACTACGCCTCGCACGAGCAGTACGTCATGGCGCTGGCCCGGGAGATGCGGAAGGAGTACGAGCTCATCCACGCCCGCGGCCTGCTGCTGCAGGTGGACTGCCCGGATCTCGCCATGGAGCGCGCGCGGTTCTTCCGCCGCGACTCGCTCGAGCGCTTCCTCCAGATGGTGGAGCTGCACGTGGAGGCGATCAACCGGGCCACCGCCGCGATTCCGGCCGAGCGCATCCGCCTGCACCTCTGCTGGGGCAACTACGACGGCCCCCACACCCACGACGTGCCGCTCGAGGCGGTATTGCCGATCGTGGCGCGCGCGCGGGTGGGGGCGCTGTCGCTGCCGCTCGCCAACCCGCGCCACCAGCACGAGTACCGCGTGCTCCGGCAGCATCCCCTCCCCGAGACGATGCTGCTCCTGCCCGGCGTCATCGACACCACCACCAACTACGTCGAGCACCCCGAGGTGGTGGCCGACCGGATCTGCGCCGCGGTCGACGCGGTGGGCGACCGGACGCGCGTGATCGCCTCCACCGACTGCGGCTTCGGCACCTTCGCGGGCTCGGAGATGGTGGCCCACCGCGTGGTGTGGGCCAAGCTCGGCGCCCTTCGCGACGGCGCCGCCATCGCGAGCCGGCGCCTCTGGTCCTGACCGCCGGCGATCAGCGCCGCCGGGCGTCCCGCTGCACCAGGACCACGCGCGGCGGCTCCGCCGGCGCCGGCGCGGCCTCCACCGCACGCCGACGGGCCCAGTTGCCCTCGGAGGCGACCACGACCGCGCGCGGATCACGCTCCAGCGCCGCGCGGAGCTGCGCCTCCGATCGGACGCCGGTCACCGGCCGGCCGAGGTAGAACGCCAGCGGCAGCGGCGGGATCCCCCACGCCACCACCGCCGGCGTGTCCGCGAGGAGCGGCCTCACCCGCGAGGCGACGGGGGCGAAGCTCGCCGCATTGTGCCGGGTGACCTCCCAGTGATAGCCGAGACCCAGCGCCAGGACCGTGACGATCCAGGCGACGGGCAGGGCGCGCCAGACCCCGATGGCCGCGATGCGCGACAGATCCGGCCTGGCCGTGCCGCCGGTCATCCATCCGTCGAGCCACGAGCCGAGCCACCAGCCCGCGACGACCGCCATCGGCGGGGCCACCGGGACGTAGTACCGCAGGCGCTGCTCGTGCGACAGCGCCACCAGCGCGACCGTGACCGCGAGCCAGACGAGCGGTAGCAGCACCCGGCGTCGTGGCTCGCCCTGCCGGCAGGCGATGACCGCGGGCGGGATCGCCAGGGGCGCCAGGAATCCCCAGGGCAAGAGGGCGATCGCCATGTTCCGCAGCGGCGCGGTCAGCAGCGCGAGCGCGCTCCCGCGGTGGCGATACCAGTCGAGCTGGTCGACGAGCACCGCCTGCGTCGCCGCCTGGCGGTCGGCGGTGGCGCCGAGTAGCCACCACAGCGCGACCAGGCCGCCGACGATCGCCACGCCCGGGCCGAGACGCAGGGACCACTGCCGGCGCGACCGGGTCGCGAGCGCGTACACGAGGCCGACGGCCAGGGGCAGGAGGCCGGCGGGTCCCTTCGCCCAGAACGCGAGGCCGGCGCAGCCGTAGAAGCCGATCCACCACGGGCGGGCCGGCTCGAGCGTCATCCGCACCAGCATCCAGACGCTGGCGGTGATGAAGCAGGTCATGAGGGCGTCGGGCATCGTGAGGTGAGCGGAGAAGAACAGCCCCTGGGTGGTCATCGCGAGGAGGGCCGCGAAGCGGCCGGTCTCCGGGTCGAACAGGTCGCGCGCGAGCGCATAGGTGAGCAGCACGGTGGCGACCACCGCGGCGGCGGAGGGAAGCACCGCGGTCCACTCGGTCACCCGCCCGACCGGCCAGGAGACCAGCGCGATCAGCCAGGCCAGGAGCGGTGGCTTGTTGAAGTACCCCGCCCCGTTGAGCCGGGGCCAGAGCCAGTCGCCGCGCGCGAGGATGTCCTGGGCGAGCAGCGGGAAGCGGGCCAGGTCGTTGGTGGTGAACGCGCGCCCGCCGAGCTCGACGCCGATCAGCACCGCAGCCGCGAGAGCGATCCATCCGGGCCCGGGCGGCCAGCCGCCGGCCAGGCGAGCCGGCCGCCTAGACAAGGGCTCCCTCCCCGAGGTAGTGAGTCCGCCAGCTCTCGAAGACCAGGAGGGCCCAGAGGATCCGCGCGTGGTCGCGCGCGCCGGATCGGTGCTCGGCGACGAGCCGCCCGACCGCGGCCGGATCGAGCACCCCGGCCGCGCGGAGGCGAGACTCGGCCAGGAGCTCGTGCAGCACGGGAGCGAGCGGCCCGCGTAGCCAGGCGCCCAGCGGCACGCCGAAGCCCTGCTTGCCGCGCGCCGCGATCTCGGGCGGGAGCCGGTCGGCGAGGGCGCGCCGGAGCAGCCGCTTCAGGCCGCGGAAGCCCTGGAACTTCAGCCGGGCCGGGATCTGCCCCACCAGCTCCACGAGCGCGTGATCGAGCAGGGGCGCGCGCAGCTCGAGCCCCACCGCCATGCTCGCGCGATCCGCGTTGGCCAGGTTCTGGCCCGCGAGGTAGAGCTTGCAGTACCGGTAGATCAACCGGTCGCGCACGTCCTGGCTCGGGCACGACGCGAGCGCCGCGTCGATGTCGCCGTAGGCGTCGAAGTCGCCCAGCGCAGCGCGGGTCGCGGGCGAGAGCAGGTCGGCGGCGCGCGGCGGCGCGAGACCGCCCAGCAAGGCCTGGTTCCGCGCGTTCGACGGGTAGTCGACCGCGACCAGGAACTCGCGCAGCCCCTCGAGACGGTCGGGCAGCCGCCGCGCCGCCCGCGCGAGCCCGACGCGGGCCACCCGCGGCAGGCGCCCGAAGCCACGATGCCACCAGTCCGCCGCCATCGTGGGGTAGCCGGCGAAGAGCTCGTCGCCGCCGTCGCCGGTCAGCGCGACCGTCACGCTGGCGCGCGCGGCGCGCGCGAGCAGGTGGAGCGGGATGAAGCTCATGTCGGCCAGGGGCTCGTCCATCAGCGCGCCCACGTCGGGCGCGAGACCGCGGGCGTCGTCGGCCGTGATCACGAGCTCCTCGTGCCGGGTCGCGTAGCGCTCCGCCACCAGGCGCGCGAACCGCCGCTCGTCGTGCGGCCCCTCCGCGTAGCCCACCGAGAACGTGCGGATCCCGGCGCGCTGGCGGGCCGCGGTGGCGGTCACCGCGCTCGAGTCGATGCCGCCGCTCAGGAAGCAGCCGACCGGCACGTCGGCGGCGAGACGATGCCGCACCGACTCGTCGAGCCGGACCCGGATCTCGTGCTCCCAGAGCCGCTCGTCGACCGCGGGCTCCGGACGAAAGGGAATGTCCCAGTACCGGGTCAGGACGGCCTCGCCGTCGCCGCGGCTGAGGGTCTCGCCGGGCCCCAGCTTGCGCACGCCGCGGACGAGCGAGTGCGGATCGGGCACGAAGTCGTAGGCGAGATAGCGCGAGAGCCCGCGCGGGTCGAGCGAGCGGGCGGTCGCCGGGTGCGCGAGGACCGCGCGCAGCTCGGAGCCGAACACGATCCCGCCCCCGCCCTCCGCGTAGTAGAGCGGCTTCTCGCCCATGCGGTCGCGGGCGAGCCAGAGACGCTCTTTCCGCTCGTCCCACACCGCCACCGCGAACATCCCGTCGAGGAGGGTGACGCAGCGAGGGCCGTGCTCCTCCCACGCGTGCGCGACGACCTCGGTGTCCGATCGGGAGACGAAGCGGTGTCCCGCGCCCCGCAGCGCCTCCCGCAGGGCCGCGTGGTTATAGATCTCCCCGTTGAGCACCACCTGAACCGAGCCGTCCTCGTTGGCCTGGGGCTGGTCGCCGGTCGCCAGGTCCACGACCCGGAGGCGGGCCACGCCCAGCGCCACGCGCCCCTCCACGTGATAGCCCACCGAGTCCGGACCCCGGTGGCGCAGGGTCGCGATCATGCGCTCGATCAGCCGTCGGTCCGCCCGCTGCCCGGGCGGCGCGAGGAATCCCGCGATGCCGCACATCGGCCTAGGCCTCCCGCACTGCCGTCGGCACCGCTTCCCCCCGCTGCAGGGCGAAGACATCGAGCATGGTCACGCCGTGGTCATGGTCAGCAGAACGAATCGGGTCCCTCGCATGGTGCGCCTCCCGTCGAATGAGCTCGTGACGCCGGCCGCCATCCGCGGAGGACACGCCGGCCCGCGAACACGCCGAGGCGGAGGCCTCGGGTGGGAGCGACGGGCGCAACGCGAGCGGATCGGCTACCCGGACTGCGGAGGGTGCGGCTCAGGCGATCGGGGAGGCTCGGGCGTCGGCGGTGGAGAGGCAGAGGTAGGTGGTCGGTCGCGCGTCCTCCCCGACCGGGGCGGGCTCGTGGACCGGGACCGGGGCGGAGTCGTCGAGCGGGAAGGGATCGAGGGTGGCGGCGCTCGACGTGATCAGGAACACCGCATCGTCGTTGTCGCCGTCGTCGAAGAACCCGCTGACCCACGTCGGGTCCGGTGGGTCCGCGTAGGCCAGCGGCGTCAGCGCCGACAGGGCGAGGATCAGCGCCAGCACCAGCGTGCGCGACAGCGGCCACGACGTCATCACGCCAAGAACATACCCCGGCCGGCCGGTTGTCAAGGACAATTCCCGGCCCAGGCGCGCCCGACCACGTACGCACCGACGAGCCCGCCCACGTAGATCACGAGCGCGTCGCCGACCGAGGCGATGTGGGTGGGCTGGAAGACCTGCGCGGCCTCGAGGAGCGCGGCCAGGATCAGCACCAGGATCAGGCGGGGGCGCGGCGAGGCGTGGCGCATCGCGGCGCCGAGCGCCGCGCCCAGGACCAGCTTCTTGCCCACGTCGAAGAGGGCGGACTGCGGATCGGCGAAGTAGTACGAGGCGAAGGGCAGCCACTCGGCGCGCGCCACCCGGGCCCGCACCGCGGCGGCCGACCGGAGCACGCCGAACGGCGTCAGCTCCTCGTAGGCCAGCAGCGTGGCCGCGATCGCGACGAGCCACCCGGAGGCCCGCGTCGACCCGGCCGCCACGCGGGCGAGCGCGGGCCCGAGCGCGACGCCGACGAGCGCGCCCCCCGCCGCCAGCAGTGCGCCGTCGAGGCTCGGGGCCCGTCCCGCGATGAAGAGCTTGCCGCCCTCGAGCACGACGCCGAGCGCGGTGGCCGCCCCCCACGCGACGAGCGCGCCGCGCGCGGGGACCACCCCGACGAGCGCGACGCGAGCCA
This sequence comes from Methylomirabilia bacterium, assembly GCA_041497895.1. Lineage (GTDB taxonomy): Bacteria > Methylomirabilota > Methylomirabilia > Rokubacteriales > CSP1-6 > CAMLFJ01. Next base: position 8,375 of record JBGQHJ010000033.1, on the reverse strand, counting down.
GTCCGCCCAGCGCCGCCCAGGGCAACAGCTTCTCCACGAGCAGGTCCGGCCAGAACGCGCGCCGCACGGCGTCGAGCGGCCGCCACTGCGCGCTCTTGAGATTGTGCCAGACCGTCGACACGTCGAGCGTCACCGCGTAGGGATAGAGCGCGTCGGCGGCGAGGACGGCCGCCACCACCAGCAGCAGGGCGAGCGCCGGGCGCTCACCGAGCGTGCGCGCGAGTCGCGGCCCGGGCGGACGGGGCGAGGCGCCCGAGAGGGCGTGGGCGAGGAGCAGCCCGGCGAGGGCGCCGGTCACCTGGGCGATCACGTCGACGAGCGAGCTGGTGCGGCTCGGCGCGAAGAGCTGGCCCGCCTCGACCGCCCCGGCGAGCACCGCGTCCGCCAGGACCACGCGCAGCACGCGCGTGGCGAGCGGGCCGCCGGCCAGCCCGCTCCACGTCATCAGGACTCCGAAGGGCAAGCCCAGCAGGACGTTGGAAACCACGTCGGGGAGCGAGACCAGGCGGCGACCGTCGACGTCGTGCAGGCGCGGCAGCGGATGGTCCAGCACGTGCCGGATCCGCTCCGGATCGTAGGCGAACTCGAACGGGAAGAACGAACCGTAGACCAGGCACCCGAGGTAGAGCAGCAGGAGGACGGCCGGGAGGCGGCGCTCGGTCACCGGCGGCAGCGTAGCCCAGCGGGGCGGGCGCCACAAGGCCGACTCTGGTATCCTCCGCGCCATGAACCCCGAGCGCTTCGCCAAGGGCATGACCTTCGACGACTACGTGGCGTTCACCGGCTCGCCCGGCAACCTCGCCCGCGAGGGCTTCGACATCCGGCGCTTCAGCCTGGTGCGCCCACGCGTCGACTGGAGCGGCTATCTGAAGGAGCGCCACGCCCGGGCACGGCTCAGCCCCGACCAGACCGCGGCCATCCGGTGGCTCGCCGCACAGCCGGGCGGGCCCGCGAAGGTCGCGGTGATCTCGGAGGAGTGGTCGTCCGACTGCCGCCGCGACGTGCCGTACCTGGCCCGGCTGGTCGAGGCGGGCGGGCTCGAGCTCCGAATCTTCGCGCGCGACGGCGACACCATGCTGATGAAGGGCCTGCCCGACGCGACGGTGGGCAACGGCGACCTGGTGTGCGAGTACGCCAACGACAAGAACGGGCAGAAGTGGGCGTCGGTCCCGGTGGCCGTCTTCTTCACCCGCGACTGGGAGGAGCTCTACCGCTACGTCGAGTACCCGGCCATCTACCGCAAGGAGCGGGTGATCGGCCACCTGCGGGCCGCGCGGCCGGGAGAGAGCCCAGAGGAGGCCAAGGGCCGCGGCGGCAAGGAGATCGCGGCGCTGCTGGAGTCGCCGTTCCCGGACGTGTGGGCGCAGGCCGGGATCGCGGAGATCCTGAGCGCGCTCCACGAGCGGCTGCTCACCGGCGCGCGCGGCTGATCGCCCGCGCGGGGCGCCGGCGGCCCGATCAGGGCGCGGCGCGCCAGGAGTGCCAGAGCCAGATGGCCCCGGCGACCGCGATCATGAGCGCGAGGTAGGCGGCCCAGCTGCTGGTCCACGACTCGCGCGGGAGCACGATGCGCTCCGGCTCCCACTCCACCTGGTCCCGCCAGCCCAGGTCGCCCTGGGCGTAGCGCTGGAAGACCTCGGTCACCCAGCCGAGCGGCAGGGCGCGGTCGCGGGTGCGGAACCGACGCTCGATCGAGCCCTCCTGCAGGTCGAGACCGAAGCCGCTCTGCACGCTGCCGGTGGCCTGGAGGTAGCTCGAGTCGGAGACCCCGAGGGTGGCCAGCACGTTGCGCCCGCCGTCGAGCGAGGCGAGCACCTTGGAAATGGTGGGGCCGTCGGGCCGCTCGTAGCCGGTGTCGTGCGTGCTGAGCATCAGGTCCATGCGGAAGCCCGGGGGCTAGTAGGAGCGCGGCAGACCGAGCACGTGCTCGGCCAGGTAGTTCAGCGCCATCTGCTGCGAGACCGGCGCGATCTTGTAGAGGCGGATCTCGCGCCACAGCCGCTCCACGTGGAACTCCTTGGCGTAGCCGAAGCCGCCGAAGGTCTGGAGCGCCGCGTCGCAGGCGTTGAAGCCGGCCTCGGCGGCGAGCATCTTGGCCGCGTTCGCCTCGCGCCCGCAGGGCTTACCACTATCGAAGAGCCACGCGGCCTTGAGGCACATCATCTCGGCCGCGTCGAGCTCGGCCATCGCGTGGGCGAGCGGGTGCGCGATCGCCTGGTTCTTGCCGATCGGCCGGTCGAACACCACCCGCTCCTTGGCGTACTGCACCGCGCGGTCGAGGGCCGCGCGCCCGATCCCGACCGCCTCGATGCCGATGACGATGCGCTCGGGGTTCAGGGAGTCGAGCAGGTGATAGAAGCCCTCCCCGACCGTCCCCACCACGTCCTCGTCCGGGATCTCCAGGTTGTCGATGAAGATCTCGTTGGAGTCGACCGCGGCCCGGCCGAGCTTGTGGATCAAGCGCACCGTGATCGCCCCGCGATCGAAGTTCGCGAAGAACAGGGTCATGCCCCTGAGCGGCTTGGCCGGGTCGCGGTCCGACGTGCGCGCGAGCAGCAGGATCCGGTTCGCGTGCTGGGCGTTGGTGGTCCACACCTTGCGGCCGTTGACGACCCAGCGGTCGCCCTTCCTCTCGGCGCGGGTCTGGATGCGCGAGGTGTCGGTACCCGCGTTCGGCTCGGTGACCCCGAAGGCCATGACCGTCTCGCCGCTCACGATCCCGGGCAGGTACTTCCGCTTCATCGCCTCGGTGCCGTACTTCACGATCGGGGTCGGCGGGAACACGTAGAAGTGGATCGGCGAGCATCCGGAGGTGCCGGCCCCCGAGGCGCAGATCTCGTGCAGCATCAGGGCGGCCTCGGTGACCCCGAGCCCGGCCCCGCCGTACTCCTCGGGGATCGTGATGCCGAGCCAGCCGTTGTCGGCGAACGCCTTGACGAAATCGCTCGGATACTCCGCTCGGTCGTCCTTCTCCAGCCAGTAGTCGAGCGAGAAGGTACGGGCCAGCGCCCCGACCTCCTTCTTGATCAGCTCCTGTGATTCGGTGAGCGCGAAATCCATGGGTCGCCTCCTGGTCCGGCAAGAATAGCACGGCCGCCCCGGGGCTTGCCCCCCGCGGCCCCGGTCGGTATGCTGGCGGCCATGGACGAGACCACGCCCGCGATCCAGGATTACCTTGGCGCGATCTACGACCTGGCCGGCACCGACAAGCCGGTGATCGGCGCGCGGCTCGCGCGTCACATGCACGTCTCCGCGCCGTCCATCACCGAGGCCCTGCGCCGGATGCAGAAGGACGGCTACATCCGCGTCGGCGGACGCAAGGAGATCCGGCTCACCACCAAGGGGCTCGGCATCGCCGAGACCATGGCGCGCCGGCATCGCCTGATCGAGCGCTGGCTCACCGACGTGCTCGGGCTCGACTGGTCGCGCGCGCACGACGAGGCGCATCGGCTCGAGCACGCGCTCTCCCCGGTGGTCGAGGAGCGCCTCGCCGAGAAGCTCGGCATGCCGAGCACGTGCCCGCACGGCAACCCGATCCCGGGCATGCCCGCGCCGGAAGCGCACCGGCCGATCCCTCTCAACCAGGCGCCCGCGGGCCACCCGTTCGTGGTCGAGCGCATCACCGAGGAGGCCGAGGCCGACCGTCAGCTCCTGCGCTTCCTGTGGGAGTCCGGGATCCGTCCCGGCAGCCGCGTGGTGGTGAGCGAGATCGCCCCGTACGCGGGCACCGTGTCGATCGACCTCGACGGGCGCACCGTGACCATGGGTCTCTCCGCCTCGAACAAGATCTGGGTGTACGACCCGATGGAGCCCCCGGGCCGCCCGAAGCCGGCCCGCGCTCGCCGGCCCGCCAAGTCCCGCGCCTGACCATGGCGGTCAAGGCCCTCTACGCGCTCCAGAACGGCTTCCTCGGCTTCGAGCGCACCGGCCTCTTCTACGGCGAGCGCTCGCCGGAGCGGGTGGCGATCCCGGTCAGCTGCTACGTGGCGGTGACGAGCGACGCGGTGATCCTCTTCGACACCGGCATCTCGCCGCGCGCGGTGCCCGGCCTGCTCCGCCAGGATCCCCTCTGCCGCTTCACCGACGAGGACCTGCTCGTGCACCGGCTCGACTCGATCGGGCTCGAGCCCAAGGACATCGACCTGGTGGTGATCAGCCACCTCCACTTCGACCACGCGGGCGGCGCCGCGATCTTCGACACCTCCGAGCTGGTGGTGCAGAAGGACGAGTACGCCTACGCCCAGTATCCGGCCGCGTTCTTCGCGTCGTTCTACTACCGCAAGAACTTCGACCTGCCCGGCTACCGCTGGCGCCTGCTCGACGGCGACGCGGAGCTGGTGCCGGGCGTGACCGCGCTCCGCAGCGACGGCCACACCCCCGGGCACCAGTCCCTGCTCGTGCAGCTGCCGGTCACCGGCCCGGTGATCCTGGCCGGCGACTGCTGCTACTGGCAGCGCTCGATCGACGAGGAGATCCCGCCCGGCGTGGTGTGGGATCCGACCCGGGCGATGCACTCGATCCAGCGCCTCAAGACGCTCGCGCGGCTCACCGGGGGACACATCTTCCCGAGCCACGATCCGGTGTTCTGGGAGCGGGCGATCAAGTCGCCGGAGGCGTACAAGTAGTCACCCCTCGGTACCACCACCCCTCACCCTGCCCTCTCCCCTGAGGGGAGAGGGAAAGCGGAGATCGCCATGGGCGTGCTGGACGGAATCAAGGTGCTGGAGATGGCGCGCGTGCCGCCCGCCGAGCTGCCCGGCATGTTCCTGGCCGACATGGGCGCGGACGTGCTGAAGGTCGAGACGCCGCCCGAGACGACCGAGGACGCCACCACCAAGCGGCGGGCCGCCTTCGCCTACGTGAACCGCAACAAGCGGTCGCTCGCGCTCAACATGAAGGCGCCCGAGGCCCAGGCGATCTTCAAGAAGCTGGCCGCCACCGCCGACGTGATCGTGGAGGGCTTCCGCCCCGGCGTCATGAAGCGGCTGGGGGCCGACTACGCGACGCTCTCCGCCACCAACCCGCGGCTCGTGTACTGCTCGCTCTCCGGCTTCGGCCACAACGGCCCCTACAAGGACTACCCGGCCCACGACGGCAACTATCTCTCGCTGGCCGGGGTGCTGAACCTGATCGGCGAGCCGGACCGGAAGCCGATCTTCCCGCTCAACCTGGTGGCCGACTACGGCGGGGCCAGCATGCACGGCGCGCTCGGCATCATGATGGCCCTCTTCGCGCGCGAGCGGACCGGTCGCGGCCAGCACGTCGACGTCTCCTACCTCGACACCTCGCTGGCCCTGCTCGCGGCCACGCCCAACATGCGCTTCTTCTGGAGCGACGGCATGGCCCCGAAGCGCGGCGAGGGCTTCCTGGGCGGCTCCTATCCGTACTACGCGGTGTACGAGACCAAGGACCGCAAGCACCTCACCATCGGCTGCACCGAGCCGTGGCTGTGGGAGAACTTCTGCAAGGCCATCGACCGCCCCGACTTCGTGAAGTTCGCGCGCAAGTCGGATCAGTTCGTGCGCGCGGCCAACGCGGAGGAGGTGAAGTGCCGGGAGCAGATCGAGGCCATCATCAAGACCCGCACCCGCGACGAGTGGTACGACTTCCTGGTCAAGGCCGACGTCTGCGTGGGCAAGGTCTACGAGCCGGATGAGGTCGTGACCGACCCGCAGATCCAGGCCCGGGACATGATCGTGGAGATGCGGCACCCGGTGCACGGGGTCGTCAAGCAGTTCGGCCAGCCCATCAAGCTCTCCGCCACCCCGGGGACGATGCGGACCGTCGCGCCCCACACCGGGGAGCACACCGACCAGGTCCTGGGCGAGCTCGGCCTCCCCGAGGCCGAGATCCGGAGCCTGCGCGAGAAGAAGATCGTCGCCTGACCCCTCGCCCGGGCTAATATGCTCACCTGATGACGACGATCGGCCGGGGTATCGTCTTGGCCGTGCTGGGTCTGCTGCCGACGGCGCCCCCGGCGCGGGCCGATAGCCCCGGCGAGCTCGCCGAGCGGCTGCGTAAGGCGACCGCGGTGCTGAGCGAGATGGCCGGTGGCAAGCAGGACACCGACATCCCGCGCGAGATGCTCGCCCGGGCTCGCGCGATCGCGGTGTTCCCCGGGGTCAAGAAGGGCGCGGTCATCGTGGGCGGCCGCCACGGCCAGGGCGTCATGAGCGTGAAGCGGCTCGGGGACGGCCGCTGGAGCCCGCCCGCCTTCTTCACCGTCGGGGGCGGCAGCTTCGGCCTGCAGCTCGGCGGCCAGGTGATCGACCTGGTGCTGGTCGTCATGACCGAGAAGGGCATCGAGAGCCTGCTCAAGAGCGAGACCACCCTGGGCGGCGACGTCTCGCTCACCGCCGGCCCCAAGAGCCTGCACGACGCGGCCAACACCGACGGCTCGTTCAAGGCCGAGATCTTCTCCTACGCCCGGTCCAGCGGCTTCTTCGCGGGCGCCTCGTTCGAGGGCGCCACCATGCAGCCGGACGGCTCCGCGATCCGCACCCTCTACGGCGCCAAGGCCGACTCCCGCGACGTGCTGCTGGGCGGCCGCTACGCGGTGCCGGCCAGCGGCCGCCCCTTCGTCAACGTGCTCACGACCTACTCGCCACCCCCCAAGAAGCGCTGAGAGCCATTCGATGACCACCGCCCCCGACTCCTTCGTCGAGCTCCTGTCCACCCGCGCCCGCATCGGCTGGGGCGCCCCGCCCACCGCGCGGCCGGTCACCAACGCGCTCTACGAGTTCGGCGGCGGCTTCCCGGACCCGGCGTCCTTCCCCTACGACGGCCTCGTCGACGCCACCGCGCGAATGATCAAGGCCGAGGGCGCGGAGGCCCTCACCTACGGCGAGCCCCAGGGCTACCGCGGGCTGCGCGAGCTGGTGTGCCACAAGTACGGGCTCTTCGAGGGCCTCAAGGTGGGCCCCGAGAACATCATCATCTCGAACGGCTCCGGGCACGCGCTCTCGCTCGCGTTCAGCGCCTTCGTGGACCCGGGCGACGTGATCCTGTCGGAGGCGCCCACCTTCTCGGGCACGCTCCAGACCATCCGCCGCCACGGCCCGCAGGTGCTCGACGTGCCGGTGGACAAGGACGGGCTGGTCGTCGAGGTCGCGCGGGAGCATCTCGCCGCCCTCCGGAAACAGGGCCGGCGCTGCAAGCTCATCTACACGATCGTGAACTTCCAGAACCCGTCCGGGCCCTCCCTGACCCTGCGGCGGCGGCGGGAGCTGATCGATCTCGCCCACGAGTACGACACCCTGATCCTCGAGGACGACGCCTACGGCGAGCTGCGCTTCGAGGGCGAGCACCTGCCCTCGCTCTACGCCCTCGACGGCGGCGGCCGCGTGATGCGCGCGGGCACCGTGTCCAAGATCCTCGGGGCGGGCTTCCGCCTCGGCTGGCTGTGCGCGCCCAGGGAGATGATCCCCGCCTTCCAGGGCTTCCTGTTCGGCGGCGGCGTCAACCCCTTCGCCTCGCGGGTCGCCACCTACTTCCTGCGCGACAACCTCGCGCCCCACGTGGCCCTCCTGGTCAACGTCTACCGCGCCAAGCGGGACGCGATGCTGCGCGGGCTGTGGGAGGTGCTGAAGGACACCGACGTCCTGATCAGCAAGCCGGAGGGCGGCTTCTTCATCTGGATCAAGCTGCCCACCGGAACCGACACCGGCAAGCTCTACGACGGCGCGGTGAAGGCCCGCGTCCAGTACACCGCGGGGCCGTCGTTCTTCCCCAACGGGGGCGGCGAGCGCTTCATCCGCCTCGCCTTCAGCTTCGAGTCCCCCGAGCGCTGCTACGAAGGCGCGCGCCTGATCGCCCGGGCCATCGTCGACGCCCGCGCCTAGCCCGAGATGGCCCGCCACCTCATCCTCGTCGTCGATGACGAGGACAACCTGCGCGACGTGCTGGTGGAGGTGCTGAAGCGCGACGGGCACGAGGTGGACAGCGCGGCCGACGGCGCCGAGGGGCTGCGGCGGGCCGAGGAGCGCCGCTACGACCTCGTGGTCACCGACCTCCGCATGCCCGGGCTCGAGGGCCCCGAGCTCTACCGGGCCCTGCGCCGGCGCTATCCGGACGATCCGCCGCGCGTCATCTTCATGAGCGCCAACACCGGCATCGACGAGTACGCGAGCTTCCTGGCCGAGACCGGGGAGCCGGCGCTGGAGAAGCCGTTCAATCTGGCGGATATGCGGAAGGTCGTGCTGCAGGTGTTGTCGAAGCCTCGCGCGTAAGGCGCCGTTTCGGCACGCGGGCGGGGCTGGGGCGCGGCGGGGGCCTCCCGGGGACACGCTGAGTTGCGGGCGGGCTGCGCCGTCTCGATGGGGCCACGAGACAGGACGTCGTGGCTTCGACGACCCGCAGAAGCCACGGTCCCCGGG
>JBGQHJ010000032.1:0-37307 GCA_041497895.1 Methylomirabilia bacterium | reverse complement strand
TTCGTCTCCGGCAACACGCGCGAGCCCCGCTATCAGCGGTTCCTGGCCGGGCTCGAGGACCGCAACCTCTCCAAACCGTTCGACATCAACCAGCTCACCCGGCTGGTGCGCCGGAAGCTGGGAAACGCCACGGAGTGAGGGCGTCCTGCCCGCCTCAGGGCGGGTCGACCGCCCCTAGCCGCCCAGCACGGCGGCGGACCGCAGCGTGTAGCGCGCGCCCTGCGGCGAGAGGTCGCTGCGCATCAGCGCCACCTCGGAGATCCGCAGGATGCCGAACCGAGTGCCCGCCACCTGCGCGAGCGCCTGGCGCAGGGCCGGCCCCGCCTCGCGGCGCCAGCGGCGGTCGTCGTGCACCCTGCCGATGGTGAGATGCGGATGCCACGGCCGCTCCTCGCGCGGGAACCCCTCCCGGGCGAGGGCCTCCGCCACCCGCGCCTGCAGCGCGCGGACCTCGAGCGCGCCCTGGGCCAGCCCGACCCAGAGGATGCGCGGCTGCTCGAGCCCGGGGAACGCCGCGATCCCGTGCAGCGCGGCCTCGATCGGCGCGCTCCCGGCCGCCGCGTCGTGGAGCGCGGCCTCGGCCGCGGCCAGCCGCTCCTCGGGCTGCGCCCCCAGGAACTGCAGCGTCAGGTGCAGGTTCGCCGCCGGCACCCAGGCGACCGATCCGCCCAGCGGTCGCAGACGCTCGATCACGGCGGCGACGGCCTCGCGAACCGCGTCGTCGAGGAGGATCGCGACGAACGCGCGGATCACGCCCGGGACAGCAGGGCGCGACGGAGCATGTCGAGCGCGGCCTGCGAGGACTGCCACTTCACCGCCTCCCGCCCGCCCGGGAACCGGAAGCGACGGACCGTGATGCGCGGTCCGTCCGGGCCCGGCGCCGCCGCCCCGATGAAGACGGTGCCGACGGGCTTGGCGGGCGTGCCGCCGTCGGGGCCCGCGATGCCGGTGACCGCGATCCCGCAGGCCGAGCCCGAGATCCGGCAGATGCCGGCCGCCATCGCCTCGGCGACCGGCGCGCTGACCGCGCCGTGGGCGCGCAGCATCTCCTCCGGCACGCCCAGGAGCTGCTCCTTGGCCTGGTTCGAGTAGACGACCACGCCGCGCTCGACGTAGCGGGAGGAGCCGGCGATGTTGGTGAGGCGGTGCCCGACGAGGCCGCCGGTGCAGGACTCGGCCATCGAGACGGTGAGCCGGCGCTCGAGGAGCAGTCGGCCGACCACGACTTCCAGCGTCTCCTCGTCCTGCCCCCAGCAATCGGGGCCGAGCGCCTCGCGCACGTCGCGCTCGACCGGGGCCAGCGCGGCCTCGGCGGCCGGACGCGACGCCGCACGGGCGCGCAGCTGCACCCACACGTCCCCGTCGACCTGCAGACAGCTGACCGCCACCGGGCCGTCCGCCCCGAGCCATCGGCCGAGCCGCTCCTCGGCGTCCGCGGGCGCGAGGCCGGTGGTGTGGAGCGTGCGGAGCACCGTGCTCTCCCCCGCGGCGGAGCGCTGGCGGGCGAGCGCGCGCAGCTGCTGGTCCACCAGGCTCGCGAGCCCGGCCGAGCCGGCGGGCAGCACCGCCACCGCCGCGCGCTTGGTCTCGAGCACCCACGCGGGCTCCCCCGCCCCGGGCCACAGCACCGCGCCCTGCGGCAGCAGGGCCAGGCGGTCGAGCCGGCGTGGCATCGCCTGACCGCGGCGGGCAAAATCCTCCTCGAGCAGGGCCAGCAGCTTGTCGTTGAGCACGAGGCGGGCCCCGGTCAGCCGGGACAGCGCGCGCCGCACCACCTCGCCGCTCGACCCGCCGGGGTGGGCCAGCACCACCACCAGCGAGGCCGCCTCGAGCGCGCCACGCAGGGCCTCCTCGACGGCGGTCTCGTCCTCGTCCACGACCTGGCGTGACGCCACCGGCACCCCGTCCGCCTGGAGCGCCCGCGCGACGAGGAGCCCGGCCGGGTCGTCGGCCGCGCCGAGCTGGGCCGCCCCCACCGTGACGATCCAGGCCGTCACGCGGGCACCCCGAAGAGGGCGCGGGCGCCCATGATGAGGACCAGGGTGTAGAGGCCGGCGATGAGGTCGTCGACCATCACGCCCATGCCGCCGGTGAGCGCCTGGCTCTCGCGGGCGGGAAAGGGCTTCCAGATATCGAAGAGCCGGAAGAGCAGGAACGCGGTGATCAGCACCGGGATGGTCCGCGGGAGCCCGATCACCGAGAGCAGCATGCCCGCGACCTCGTCGATGACGATCACCCCCGGGTCCTTGCGGCCGAGCGCGCGCTCCACGCGGCCGCCCGCCCAGATGCCGAGGAGCGTGACCACCACCAGGGCCACCGCGGTCCGGAGCAGGGTGAGAGGCAGGAGCCAGATCGCGACCGCGGTGACGAGGCTGCCGACCGTGCCCGACGCCACCGGCGAGTAGCCGGCCCCGAAGACGCTGGCCACGACAAAGGCCAGGCGATCGAGGATGCCGAGTGGCTTATTCCCCGACGAGCTCGTAGCCGTCCACCTCGACGATGCCGACGTCCGCGAAGCGGCCCGGCGTGAGCCGCGCGTCGCGCAGCAGCACCACGCCGTCGATCTCGGGCGCCTGGCCCGCGGTGCGGCCCTCGAAGGGGAACGCCGGATCCGGGCTCGGCCCGTCCACCAGCACGGTCTGCCGCGTGCCGAAGAGCGCCTTCTGGCGCGGCCAGGCCAGCCGGTCCTGGAGGTCCTGCACCTGCTGCGCCCGCTCCGCCATCACCTCGGCCGGGACCTGGTCGGCCATGTCGGCGGCCGGGGTGCCCTCCTCCACCGAGTAGGTGAACGCCCCGAGCCGGTCGAAGGCCACGTCCTCGACGAAGGCGAGCAGGTTCTGGAACGCGGCCTCGGTCTCGCCGGGGAAGCCCACCAGCACGGTGGTGCGCAGGGTCACGCCCGGCAGCGCGTCGCGCAGCCGCGCGATGACGTCCTTCATGCGCTGGGCGGTCACCCCGCGCCGCATGGCGCGCAGGATCGCGTCGTCGCCGTGCTGCACCGGCATGTCGAGGTAGGGCACCACCCGGGCGGCCCGCCACTTCGCGATCAGCCGATCGGTCACGTGGGCGGGGTGGAGGTACATCGGGCGGATCCACGGCATCGCGGTGTCGGACAAGGCCAGGAGCAGGTCGCCGATGTCTCCGTTGCCGGGCAGGTCGCGCCCGTACGCGAGCGTGTCCTGCGACACCAGGATCGCCTCCTGGATACCGCGCCGGGCGAGCCCGCTCACCTCGGCCACGATGTCTGCGAGCGCGCGGCTCCTGTGCTGGCCGCGGAACTGCGGGATCGCGCAGAACGTGCAACCCATGTCGCAGCCCTCGGCGATCTTCACGTAGGCGTAGGGCACGCGCCCGGTGAGCAGCCGCGGGGTCTGCGCGTCGTAGAGGTAGCCGGGGGGCGCCGCACTCACCCACGCCTGGCGGCCGTCGGCCTGATTGACCAGGTCCACGATGCGGTGGAGCTCCGAGGTGCCCAGGATCGCGTTGATCTCCGGGATCTCCGTGCTGATGAGGGTCCCGTAGCGCTGGGTGAGGCAGCCGGTGACGATGAGGGCCCGCGCCCGCCCCCGCGTCTTCAGCTGGGCGAGTTCGAGGATGGTGTTGACCGATTCCTCGCGCGCCCGGTCGATGAAGGCGCAGGTGTTGACCACCAGACACTCGGCGGCCTCCGGGGCCGCCGCGATCTCGTGGCCGGCCTCGGTCAGCATGCCCAGCATCAGCTCGGAGTCCACCTGGTTCTTGGGGCAGCCGAGGGTCGTGAAATGGACTTTCATGGCGGGACGTTATGATCCCACAGCGACTCCGGCCCCGTCAACGAGTCGACCGTGGTAGAAACGGCACGATGCTCGGACCGACTCGGCGTCAGGCCGGCTGGCTCGCGATCGCCCTCGCCGCGGGCATCGGGGCGGTCGGCGCGATGGGCGCGACCGCCGAGGAGACCTCGCCGCGCCCGACCACGGACGTCCTGCTCGCCCCAGTGGTCGTGACCGCGCCCCCGCCGGTGGCCGCCTCCTCCGAGCTGCTCATTCCCGGCAAGGACTTCGAGCTGCTGCCCCAGGGCCGTCCCGCCGACGTGCTCCGCCTCGTGCCCGGGCTGATCATGAGCCAGCACCAGGGCGGCGGGAAATCCGAGCAGTACCTGCTCCGGGGCTTCGACGCCGACCACGGCACCGACGTGGCCCTCTTCGTCGACGGCATGCCGGTGAACCTGCGCACCCACGCCCACGGGCAAGGCTACGCCGATCTCCACTTCCTCATCCCCGAGACCATCAAGCAGGTGGACGCCTTCAAGGGGCCCTACTACGTCGAGTACGGCGACTTCGCCACCGCCGGCGCCATCGACTTCGTCACGCTGGACACGGTGCCCGAGAACCTGGTGCAGGCCGCGGGCGGCTCCTTCGGCACCCAGCGCTACCTGACCCTGCTCTCGCCTACCCGCGACCGGGTGAAGACCCTGTTCGCGCTCGAGGCCTATACGTCCGACGGACCGTTCGATCGGCCCCAGGACTACAAGCGCCTCAACGCATTCGCCAAGGCGTCGGCCACGCTCGGCGACGGGGTCGACGGCTCGATCTGGGCGTCCTACCTGCGCAGCAGCTGGTTCGGCTCGGGGCAGATCCCGGCGCGGGCGGTGCGCGCGGGTCTGATCGACCGCTTCGGCTCCATCGACAACAGCGAGGGCGGGCGCACCGAGCGGGCGAGCCTGAACGGGCAGATCCGCTGGAAGCGCAGCGACGCCGACCTGGTCACGGTGCGGGCGTGGGGCCAGTACTACTCGCTCGACCTCTTCTCCGACTTCACGTTCTTCCTCGACGATCCGGTCAACGGCGACGGGATCAAGCAGACCGACCGCGACCGTCTGGTGGGCGGACTCGACACGCGCTACGAGCATCGGGACACGGTGGCGGGCGTCCCGGTCCTGGCCATTACCGGCGTGCAGTACCGGGTGGACCGCTCTCGCGTGATCCTGGCCCACCAGGCCGACCGGCACCAGCTCGAGCGAACCCAGGACGTGAGCTTCGTCGAGCAGTCGGTCTCGCCGATGGTGAGGCTCGATCTCGACCCCCTGCCGTGGCTGCGCTTCGTCACCGGGGCGCGCGGGGACATCTTCCACTACGACGTGCGCAACCGCCTCGGCGGCTCGGCCGAGCGCCTCGACGGCAACCAGACCCGCGCGGTGCCGAGCGTGAAAGCCAACCTGATCCTCGGCCCGTGGCACGAGACGGAGCTCTTCGCCAACTTCGGCACCGGCTTCCACAGCAACGACGCGCGCGCGATCGTCATCGATCCGCGCATGCCCGCGCTACCCCAGGCGCGCGGCTACGAGTTCGGGATCAGGAGCAAGGTCCTGCCGCGCGTGGAAGTCTCGGCCACCTACTGGGTCCTCGACCTCAAGAGCGAGCTGGTCTTCGCGGGCGACGACGGCACCACCGAGGCGCGCGGCCCGAGCCACCGGCAGGGCTGGGAGGTCGTGACCAAGATCCGGCTGCTCGACTGGCTCACGTGGAGCGGCAACGTGACCCTGACCGACTCGGCCTTCGACAACGGTCAGGCGATCCCGCTCGCCCCTCGGGTGACCGCGCGGGCCGACCTCACCGCGCGCCTGCCGTGGGGCCTCTCGGCCAGCGCGGCGATGCGCTACGTGGGCAACCGCTACGCCGACGAGGGCCGCCAGCAGACCGCGCGGGGCTATACCCTCTTCGACCTGAGCGCGCGCTATCGCTACCGGAGCCTGGAGGCCTTCCTGAGCGTCGAGAACGTGGCCAACACCGAGTGGCGCGAGGCCCAGTTCTTCTTCGAGTCGCGCCTGCCCGGGGAGCCCGTCGGCGGGGTCCGGGACATCCACTTCACGCCCGGCAGCCCGCGGACACTCCTCGGAGGGCTGGCCTTCCGCTTCTAGCCCCACTCGTGGGAACCGCGATTGACGCTCGCAAGTTGATTCGTTACCCTGCCCGCCATGTCTGCCAACCGGACGATCGCGCTGATCCGTGTGCTGCTGGCCGTGGTCGTCGTGCTGGCGGCCGCTGCTCCGGCCCTGGCCCACCAGGGCGAGCCGACCACGCCGACCGCGGCGCCCGCGTCTCCGGCGCCCGCGGCCCCGACCCCGCCGGCCGCCGCCGGCGTCGCCCCCGAGGATCCTCCGGTCTCCGACTCTCCCGGATTGACGCCGTGGATCGCCGCCGTCGTCCTCCTGCTGGCGGGGCTGCTCCTGCGCCGCTTCTCGCGACGGACCCTGGTCCTGTGCCTCGTCCTGCTGCTGACGCTCTTCGCGTTCGAGAATGCCCTGCATTCGGTCCACCATGGATTCGACCCGAAGCAGGCCGACGCATGCACCCTCGCGATGGCCGCCACGCACCTGTCCGCGGTCACCGTCGACGCCGTCGTGGAGACCTCGATCATCCTCGCCGCCGCCGGCCACGCTACCGAGCCCGGTCGCGAGCCGCTGCCCGCCCGCCGGCTCGGTCCCGATCAGGGACGGGCCCCTCCCGCTCGGACCGCCTAGCCGATCCCGAGGTCCACCCCCGCCCCAGCGCGCGGGTCCCGAAGGCTCAACGCTCCGACCCTCTCCACCGGGGAGTACCACATTGATCAACCTGTCGTGGCTCCGAGTAACACAGACCGCCGGTCCGCGTGCCGGCCGCACGATGGATGCGCTCCTGAGCGGGCGCAGCCTCCGGCTTACGATCGTGGCGATCCTCGGTATCATCTGGGCATGCTCCGCCCCACCGCCGGCCGCGCAGGCGCACGCCATCATCCTGGAGTCGGCGCCGGCTCAGGGCAGCACCGGGCCGTCGCCACGGCGGCTCGTCCTCCGATTCAACAGCCGCCTGGAGAAGCCGCTCTGCACGGTGCAGCTCGTCGGCCCTCGCCAGCGCAGCATCGCGCTGCTCCACCAGGAGGCGGACGCGCCGCCCGACACCCTCGCCTACCCGCTGCCCGCCCTCGAGCCGGGGGAGTACCAGGCGCGCTGGAAGGTGATGGCCGCGGACGGCCACGTCACCGAGGGCACCGTGCTGTTCACGGTGGCGGCCTCGTGACCCGGGTGGACCGGGGGCGGGGAGCGCGGACGTGATGGCGCGCGCGGGCCGCCGACCCGGCCTGGGCCTCGCCGCCGCTGCGCTCCTCGCGGGTGTCCTCGCCGGTCCGCCCGTCGAGGCCCACGCGTTCCTGGTCCGGTCCTCGCCGCCCCACCGAGCGGTGCTCGGCCAGGCGCCGGAGCGGGTCGACCTCTGGTTCAACGAGGGACTCGAGGCCGCCTACAGCACCGCCTCGGTGTGGAGCGAGGCGGGCGCCCAGGTGGACGCGGGCGACGTCGCGGTGACGCCGGACGACGCGCGGCGGCTGTCGGTCTCGCTGACCACCCGCGCGCCCGGGCTCTACACGGTCAAGTACCGCGTGCTGTCGGTCGACGGGCACGTCGTCGACAGCCGCATCACCTTCACGGTGAAAGGACGGAAGCCATGACCCGATTCGACCTTCGCACTCGCTCGGTCCTCGCGATCGCGGGCGTCGCCGCCCTGCTGGGCCTCGGCGCCGGCGCCGGCTGGGAGGCGGCGCGGGCGCAATCTCACGTGCACATGCCCGGAATGGACATGGGCGGCTGGCTCGTCCACCTCGCCCCGGACAAGCGCACCGCGGCCATCGAGCGGCAGCTCCGGGGCTTCGAGACCACCATGGCCGAGGTCGCCTACCGCTACACCGAGATGTACTGGGGCGGCGTCGACGGCAACTGGGCCTACGCCGACCACATGGCTCACGAGATGGGCAACGCGATCACGCTCGGTCTCGAGCGGCGACCGCAGTATCGCAAGAACGCCGAGGCCCTTCTCCTGAAGGGTCCCCTCCCGCAGGTCGTGGAGGCGATCAAAGCGAAGGACGCGGCGCTCTTCAAGGAGCGGATCGAGACGCTGCGGGCGGCGTGCACGTCCTGCCACGCCGCGGAGGCGCACCCGTTCATCAAGATCGGCGTGCCCACGGTGCGCCGGAACCCGGTGGTCAGCGACTGACGCCTCAGAGCGTGCGGAGGAAGGCGACCAGATCGAGGAGCTCGGCGACGGTGAGCCGGTCGGCGTAGCTCGGCATGATGGAGCGGCCGTCGGGGCCGGTGTAGCCGGGCCCCTCGATGATGACCGCGTTGGGATTGATCACCGATTCGAGCAGGTACCCCGCGGGGTGGTGCTCGCCGGCGTCCGTGAGGTCCGGGCCGATTCCGGAGGACGGAGGCAGCGACTCGCCGCCGACCCGGTGACACGCGAAGCAGGCGAGGCGCAGGAAGATCTCACGCCCCCGCGCCGCGTCGCCCGGAGGTGGGCTGAAGAGCCAGCCGGACGGAATCCCGCCCGCCGCGTGGAGCTGGGCCATGGTCACCCGCCGCGGCTCCTCCGAGCCCGCCGCGTGCGCGGCGTGGCCGGCATGGCGCGCGGGCGTGGATTCGACGAGCATGGCGGTGCACCAGAAGATCGCCAGTGCCAGCACCATCTCGCGGAGCAGCCAGGCGGCGAGCCGCGACGCCGCGGGTCGAGGCGCGCGTCCCGCTCCGAGCAGCGCGAGGCGGCCGAGACGGAACAGCCTCGCCGCGAGACCGGTGGCCCGGCCCGCCCCGAGCCGCGGCAGCACGAGGTATCGGTTGACCCCGCCGCAGCCGACGAGACCCGCCGCCAGGAGAACCTTGACCACGAGGATGCGGCCGTACGGAGTCAGCCAGAGCGCGTCCACCGCGGGCAGCTCGATGAAGGCGCGGTAGGCCCCGCTCAGCACCACGACGGCGAGGCAGGCCGCGGCGAGGCGCGAGAAGCGGCGCATCACCGAGGGCAGGAGCGCGGGAGCCCAGCGCGGGGCGGCCCGGCGCGCGAGAGCGGCCAGGACGAAGAGGCCGCCGGCCCAGGTGCACGCCGCGACGACGTGCGCCCAGTCGAGCGCGGCGGTGAACGAGACGTCGCCCCAGTCTCCGGCGTGGCCGGTCAGGGTCACGGTGGCCACGACGCCGAGCGCGAGCAGGGCGCCCAGGCTCCGCCACGCGCGCGACCGGGCCACCGCCGGCGCGAGCAGCGCGAGCAGGGCGATCGCCCGCGCGCTCCAGACCGTGCCGAAATGCGTGCGGGTCAGCACCGCGGGCACCGCCGCCACCGCGGTGCCGAGCCCTCCGCCGCTCATGGTGGCCGCCCGCAGCAGGAGCTCGCCGCCCGCCGCGACGAGCAGGACGAGCGCGCTCCCGAGGCGGAGCGCGCGAAGCCGCCCGCGCACGGAGTCGAGCTCGGCGGCCCGCGCGGGCAGGACGAGCAGGTCGACCGCGAAGCCGCCGATCAGGCCGGCCAGGGCCACGAAGCCGACCCAGCGCACGAGCCAGGGGAGCGCCTCCGCCATCACTTCACCCGGAACGGAAAGCTGCCCTCGGTGCGGTGGCCGTCCCGGGCCACCACGCTCCAGAACACCTGGTACCGCCCGGACGGGAGCGGCGGCAGGCTCACCTCGAGCAGGGTCCGGTCGGTCGCGTCGACGTGCGCGTCGTCGCGGTCCACGCGCCGCCGCCCGGCGTCCTCGACCCGGAGGGTGCTGAACACCGGCTCGATGGCGCCGTCGAACCAGACGCGTACCGCGGGGGGCGGCGTATCCAGGGCGTGGCCGACCCGCGGCTCGGAGTGATCCGGGAACACGTGAGCCCAGGCCGGCGCCACCGTCGCCAGCAGCAACACCACCCCCCGCAGCACGCGCGACGTCACTGTGCTTGGGTGGGACCGAGAACGCCGTGGAACGGCGTCCACGTGAAGATCTTGGGGGCGATGTCGTCGAGGTAGAAGTGGATCTGGGCGAGGACCCCCACGTTCTTGCCGGTCATGGTGTTGACCGGGATGACCGCCTCGATGCCGAGCTGGAAGTAGCGGCCGAACCAGATGACGCCGGGATTGATCGTCCCGGTGGTGCGTCCGGCGTGCGGCCCCTCGATCGGCGTCTGCATCGCGAATTCCACCACCGGGATCATGCGATTGAACGGACGGGGCAGGCCGACGTCCTGCACGAAGGACTGAAGGTATTGGAGATTGTACTGGACCGAGAACCCCCAGTTGAAGGTCTTGGCGTTGAGCTCCCGCTCGATCTGCACGTTGCCGTCGTCGTCGAGGGAGTACGTCGTGTTGAAGCGGCGGGTCGGGAGGTCGAGCCCGAGCGCGCCGGTCAGCGCGGCGGGCTTGACCCAGTCGAGCGCGCCGGGCAGGTCGCCGAAGCCCTTGCCGAAGAAGAGCTGCGGCGTCACGGTGTCGAAGGACTCCGCCCCGATCTTCTTGCTCCCGGTTCCCCCCACGTCCCAGCTCACGCCGGCCGAGAGCAGCGTCTCGTGCTCCGCGCTCTTCCAGAACACGTACTTCAGCGAGACCTCCATGTTGTCGAAGCCCGAGGTCGACTTCCCCGGGATCGGATCGAGAAAGGTGTAGGTGCCGCCGAGCGAGAGGCCGAGGTTCGGGCTGAGCCGCTTCGAGAGCTCGCCGCTCAGGTCGGTCTGCAAGGACGGCGGGGCCTCGTCGGAGCCCCGGTTGCGGATGTGCAGCACGGTCGGCAGCGAGAGCTCGTCGGCCACGAACGGGTCGTCGATCGCCAGGGTGGCCGGGAAGAAGCGCTGGCCGATCAGTCCGTGCGCCGACACGGATCCCGCCCAGGCGGCCACGAGGCCCGCCGCCCACAGCAGGACGGCAAATCGTCTTGTGCTCATCGATGTCCCCTCCCGCGCGCACGGACAGGGTCCGCGCGCGGCGCGATCAGATGGTGAGTTGAACCGTGGGTCGCGGAGGGAGGGTCAGGCGGGAGGAGCCCGTCCCGGGCTGGGACGGTAGACTTGCCACCACGGGCGGTGCTCGGAGCGGACGGGCGGGGCGGTGGTGATGTCGAGGCGCGGTCCGTCGGTGCCGACCGGCTCGGCCCCGCCCCAGGCGAGGCCCTGGGATCCCGACAGCACCGAGCAGTCCGCGCCGGACTTGGGATCGGACAGATGGTGGACCGAGTGCACCGCCGTCTCGAGCGTGAAGACGGTCAGCACCATCGACAGGACCACCGCGACCGCGCCGCCGCGGGAGCGGGCCCCAGCCCGGCGCCACCAGCCGAGAGCGCCCAGGAGCGCGAGGCCAGCCAGCAGCACGAGGCCGACGGGGAAGGCGGCGCGCGACAGGCCGCCGGGCGCGACGGAGTGGGCGACCTCGTCGGCGTGCAGGTCGAGAAGATGGGGTGCCGTCGCCTGCGCCACGGCCGGGGCCATCGCGAGCAGGAGCGCGATCAGGCCCAGTGCGGTGAGCGTTCGCCCGCTCCGATGACGATCCATGACTGGTTCGGGTCACTGTGCTGGAGGGTCCGGGGCTTGTCAAGGTCGAGCCCGGCGGCGCGCGAAGGCGCCCCGGGCGACACCGCCCGGGACGCCCCTCGAGATCCCAACGCCGGCTAGAAGCGGTCGGGGAACTGCTGCACGATCGCCTCCGCCAGCGGGTCGGCGATCATCTGCATGTGGCCCGCGCCGGTGCGCTCGGCCACGAAGGCGCGGGACTGGTCCTTCGCCGCCTGGGCATCGATCACATCCTTGAGCGTCACCACGTGGTGCTTCACCAGGTCCGCCACGACCGCCTTCGGCAGGTTGGGGCTGGCCCCGGAGAGGAAGGCCCCGAAGTCCTGGGTGTAGCCGATCAGGTCGTTGACCGCGCGGTCCTGCTTGGCCTGATCCTTCGGGCCTTGCCGACCGTGTAGTCGACCACCATGCCGATGTGCTTGCGCCAGAGCGGCAGGAACGCCTTCTCGGCGTCCGCTCCGTACACCGAGCCGATCGCCTTCGAGATCGCCACCGAGTTCGCGTCGAGCGCGCCCGCCGCGGCCTTGAACTCCGCGTCGCGCCCGCCCAGGGCCGCGTTGGTGGCGGCGGACGCCAGGTACACGTGCTCGCGCAGGACCAGGTTGAGCGTGGTCCGGAGCCCGGCGGCCGGCGACTCGGAGGCGCCCGCGATCCGATCCGGGAACTGCTTGACGATCGCGCCCGCGAGCGGATCGGCGATCATCTGCATGTGGCCGGCGCCGGTGCGGAGCGCGGTGAAGGCGCGCTCCTGGTCCTTCGCGGCCTGGGCGTCGATCACCGCCTTGAGGGTGAGCACGTGGTGCTTCACCAGATCGGCGACCACCGACTTGGGCAGGTTCGGGTTGGCCCCCGAGAGAAAGGCCCCGAAGTCCTGGGTGTAGCCGACCAGGTCGTCGACCGCTCGATCCTGCTTGGCCCGGTCGCCGGTGGCCACGCCGACCGTGTAGTCCACCACCATGCCGATGTGCTTGCGCCAGAGCGGCAGGAACGCCTTCTCGGCGTCCGGCCCGTAGACCGAGCCGATGGCCTTCGCCACGTCCACCGAGTTGGCGTCGAGTGCGGCGGCGGCCGCCTCGAACTCGGGCTGTCGCCCGGCGAGCGCCGCGTTGGTGGCGGCGGCCGCCAGGTAGACGTGCTCGCTCAGCAGCGCGTTGAGCCCCACCCGCAGGCCCGCAGCCGGGGTGGCCGAGGTGGGGGCGTCGAGCCGGGCCGCCCAGACATCGGCCACCCCGGTCGCGGTCAGCGCGACCAGGGCGAGCCCGCCGATCAGTCGCTTCAGGATGTGTCGCATGGCTTCTCTCCTTTTCGTGTTCGCTACGATCTACTTCACGCGGATCTCGCCGCGCATGGACTGGTGCCGGCTGCAGAAGTACGGGTAGACGCCGGGCTGCTCGAGCCGCACGCTCCCGGTGGCGCCGCGGCCGGCGTCAGCACGGCCACCGCCAGAACCAGCGCGGTCCTGCCGATCACGTGTGTGCTCATCGTGCCCTCCTGCCCACCATCTACGGCGGGGGGAAGGCCTTGGATTTGGCGCGGGAAGAGGAGCGGCGGGAGGACGCGCGGGGCGGCCGCGGCCGAATGGACTACGCGCGGCGGGGCGCGATCGGATCTACCGCCGGAGCGGGCGGGCTACGTGGAGCGGTAGTTCGTGAACTGGAGCGCGATGCCGAGGTCCTTGCCCTTGAGCAGGGCGATGACCGCCTGCAGGTCGTCCCGGCTCTTGCCGACGACCCGCACCTGCTTCTCCTGGATGGAGGCCTGGACCTTCAGCTTGGAGTCCTTGATGAGCCGCACGATCTCCTTGGCCTTCTCCATCGGGACGCCGTCCTGGAGCGTGATCTTCTGGCGGATCACGCCGCCGCCCCCCGGCTCGGGATCGTTGATGGTGAGCGCCTTGAGATCGATGCCGCGGCGGTGGAGCTTGGACTGGAGGATGTCGAGCACCGCCTTGAGCTTCATGTCGTCGGTGGAGGAGAGCACGATGTCCATCTTCTCGGGCGTGATCTCGTTCTTGGCGCCCTTCAGGTCGTATCGCGTGGTGATGTCGCGGCGCGCCTGGTCGATGGCGTTGGTGACCTCCTGCATGTCGATCTTGCACGCGATGTCGAAGCTGTTCTCGGCGGCCATGGAGTGCCTCGCTAGCGCGGGTCCAGCGGCACCACCGCCGCGTCCTTCGGCGGCGTGAAGACGAACAGGGTGTCGCTGAGCCCCGGGTTGACCTGGACCTTGTTGAAGGACATGGTCACGGTGTTCTGGAATTGATCGTAGAGCACCGCCTGGCGGACCACGTAGTCCTTCGGGTCCACCGTGAGCACCAGGCGGGTGAGGAGCGGAGTCGGCTGCTTGGGCGTGAGATCGAGCACCGGCCGGCCCGCCCCGTCGCGCGGGCTCGCCGGGTTGAGGAAGCGCACCGTGAACTCTTCGCGCAGCTTGCCGAGGCCGGAGAGGAAGCTGCCCGCCGGCCCGGCCAGGGCCTTGGGGGCGTTGCCCTTGTTCACCTGGTTCAGCTCGGGAGTGTAGACCCAGAGCGACGTGCCGTCCGAGACGATCTGCTGGGGCGCGGGGTTCTTGTAGTCCCAGCGCATCTTGCCGCCCTTCTTGAGCATCACGATGCCCTCCGCCTTGATGTCCTGGCCGAGGCTCTTGTTGCGCGCGGTCTGGGTGAACTCGGCGCGCAGGTCGACGATCTTGCCGTAGGTGGCCTCGACCCCGTTGACCACCTCGTCGAGACTCTGGGCGTGGGCGATGGGCGGGACGCAGAGAATGAGAACCAGCAGGAAGAATAGCGGACGGCTGGTTGGGAGGACGGGCCGGCCCGCTCTTCTTTCCATATTGCTCGCCTCGCCTTCGGCGTCAGCTCGCACTGCGACGCTTCTGCAGGTACTCGGGGCCGACGAGGATCTCGCGGGGCTTGGCGCCCTGGCCCGGTCCGATGATGTGGTCCTGCTCCATCATGTCGATGAACCGCGCGGCCTTCGGGTAGCCGAGCCCGAGCCGCCGCTGCAGGAACGAGATCGACGCGGCGCGCTGGGCGATCACCAGGTTCACCGCGTCCCAGTAGACGTCGTCGCGGTCTTCAGCGCTGCCACCCGGGCCCGCCTCCTCGGATGGCAGCTCCACGTGCTCGTACACCGCCGAGCCCTGGGTGCGCAGGAACTCGCAGATCGCCTTCACTTCCTTGTCGGAGACCCAGGAGCCGTGCACCCGCATCTGGCGGCTCTGCCCCGGCGGCACGAAGATCATGTCGCCGCGGCCCAGGAGCTGCTCGGCGCCGTTGGCGTCGAGGACCGTCCGCGAGTCCACCTTGGAGGCCACCTGGAAGGCGATGCGCGTGGGGAAGTTGGCCTTGATGAGGCCGGTCACCACGTCGACGGACGGCCGCTGGGTCGCCACGATCAGGTGGATGCCCACCGCGCGGGCGATCTGGGCCAGGCGGATCAGCGAGTTCTGCACCTCGCCGGCCGAGACCATCATGAGGTCGGCCAGCTCGTCGACCACCACCACCCAGTAGGGCAGCCGCTCCTCGGGCGGCACCTCCTTGTTGTAGCCCTCGATGTTGCGCACCGCCTTGGCCTGCAGCTGCTTGTAGCGGGCGTCCATCTTGCCCACGATCCACTTGAGGCGCGCGGAGGCTTCCTTGGCGTCGGTGACCACCGGGGCGAGCAGGTGCGGGATCTTCTCGTACACCCCGAGCTCGAGCCGCTTCGGATCGATCAGGAGGAAGCGGACGTCCGCGGGGGTCGCCTTGTAGAGCAGCGAGCAGATCATGGTGTTGAGCCCGACCGACTTGCCGCTGCCGGTGGAGCCCGCGATGAGCAGGTGCGGCATCGCGGCCAGGTCCGCGATCACCGAGTTGCCGGTGGTGTCCTTGCCGAGGGCGAGCGGCAGCCGCGCCTTGTTGGTGACGAACTCCTGGCTCACCAGGATCTCGCGCAGGTAGACGGTGGTGGTCTCCGGGTTCGGCACCTCGACCGCCACCGTGCCGCGTCCCGGGATCGGCCCGATGATGCGAACCGCCGCGACCTTCATGGCCAGCGCCAGGTCGTCGGCCAGGTTGACAACCTGGCTCACCTTCACACCGGAGGCCGGCTCGAACTCGTAGGAGGTGATGACCGGCCCCGGGCTCGCCTGCACGATGTGGCCGTCGACCCCGAAGTCCTGGAGCTTCTTCTTGAGCGTCTGCGCGTTGGCCTCGAGCTCCTCGCGCGTGCGCTGGAGCGAGGAGGCGGGCGGCGCGGCCAGCAGCCCGACCGCCGGCAGCTTGAACGCCTCCGCGCCGCCCTTGCCGAAGTCGAACGTCTCCTGCCAGGCGAGACCCTTCTCGGCGAGCCCCGACTTGGCCTTGGGCGGCTCCTTCACGACGAGCCGCGGTGGCAGCTCCGCCTCGACCGCGGCGAGGGCGGCCGGCGCCGCGGCGATCGCCGGCGCTCCCGCCGGCGCCGAGCCCTGGCTCCGGGCCTTCCGGCCGTCCGGCTGACGCAGCCGCCCGAAGCGGGCGCGCAGGCCGCGCGAGAGCACGCTGTAGGGGATGCGCGTGACGAACAGCACGCCCAGCGGGATCAGGGCCAGCAGGACGATCCACGTGCCCACGGTCCCGATCGAGAGCCGGAGGGCCTCGGACACCGCCCACCCGACCACCCCGCCCTTGTGCACGCGGAACTCGGTCAGCGTATCCGAGGCCCGGGCCAGGATGCCGGTCGCGCTCACCAGGAGGATCGCGAGCCCAGCGCCCGCCTGCCAGCCGTGCGCCATCCGCGGGCGCACGAAGGCGGAGACGCCGTAGAGCGTGAGCAGCACCGGGAAGAGGTAGCCCGCGTAGCCGAAGGCGTGGAACGACCCCCAGCCGAGCCACCCGCCCACCGGCCCCACCGGGCTCGACTGGTCCAGCGGGTGCAGCGTCGGGTCGTAGGCATAGAGCGCCACGAAGCCGAAGCCGGCCAGGGCCAGGGCCAGGATGCCCTTGGCCTCCCGCACCCAGCGGCCGGGCTCGCGCTTGGCTGTCCGGGGTCCCCGCCGCTTCACGGCGTCGCGGGGCGCCTCGCGCGGGCCGTGGCCGTTCGGGCCGGGCGTCTTGTCCGGCAGCACCTTTTCGATCGTCGCCTTCTCCGCCATCACACCTCCAGGATCACGGGCAGCACCACGGGCTTGCGCTGGAAGCGCTGGTTGACGAAGCGCCGCACCGCGCTCCGCACGGTGGCCCCCACCAGCTCCCGGTCGAACACTTCCGGCTCCTGCCGCGAGGCCAGGGCGTCGCGCACCGCGGCCTTGACCTCGTCCATCAGCGCGTCGGCCTCCTTCATGTAGACGAACCCCCGCGAGGCGATCTCGGGTCCCGCCACGATCGAGCCGGTGGTGCGATCGACGGTGAGCGCGACCACGAGCATCCCTGCCTCGGCCAGGAGCTGGCGGTCGCGAAGCACGACGCCGCCCACGTCGCCGACCCCCTTGCCGTCCACCAGCACCGGGCCGGCCGGATAGGGCCCGAGCACGCGGGTGCCGGCGGCGGTCACCTCGAGCCCCAGCCCGTCCTCGATCAGGAAGATGCGGTCCTTGGGGATGCCCACCCCCTCGGCCAGCCGCGCGTGCTGGAGCAGGTGCCGGTACTCGCCGTGCACGGGTATGAAGTAGCGCGGCCGGGTCAGGGCCAGCATCTCCTTGAGATCCTCCTGGCTCGCGTGGCCCGAGACGTGGACGAAGGCCACGTCCTCCCACAGCACCTCGGCCCCGCGGCGCAGCAGCGCGTTGATCACGCGGCCGAGCACGCGCTCGTTGCCCGGGATCACGCGCGACGAGAAGATCACCAGGTCGCCCGGGCTCGTCTGCACGTACTTGTGATCGCCCGCCGCGATCAGCGAGATGGCCGAGTTGGGCTCGCCCTGGCTGCCGGTGGAGAGGATCACCTGCCGCTGCGCGGGCAGCTCGGCGAGATCCTCGAGCGGCATCACCAGCCCCTCGGGGACCTGCAGGTAGCCGAGCTCCGCCGCCACCGCCACGTTGGACACCATGCTGCGCCCGAGGAGCGCCACGTGGCGATCGCAGCGCGCGGCCAGGTCGAGCACCTGCTGGATGCGGTGGATGTGGGAGGCGAAGGTGGCCACGATGACGCGGCCCGGGGCCGCCGCGAAGCGGCCGGCCAGCGCGCGCCCCACCTCCGTCTCCGAGCCGGTGTGGCCCGGCCGCCCCGCGTTGGTCGAGTCCGAGCAGAGCACGAGCACGCCCTGCTCGCCGAGCGCGGCGAAGCGCGAGTAGTCCGGCTGCTGCCGGTCCACCGGCTGCCGGTCGAGCTTGAAGTCGCCGGTGTGGACCACGGTGCCGATCGGGGTCTCGATGGCCAGGCCGATGCCGTCGGCGATCGAGTGGGTCACGCGGATCGGCTCGACGGTGAAGCCGCCGATGGCGAGCCGATCTCCCGGGGCGTAGGCGCGCAGGTCGGCCTGCTCCAGCAGCCCGTTCTCGGCGAGCCGGTGGCGCGCGATGGCGAGCGTCAGCGGTGTCCCGTAGACCGGCACCGCGAATTCCCGGAGCAGGTAGGAGAGCGCCCCGACGTGATCCTCGTGGCCGTGGGTGAGCACCACGCCCCGGAAGGCGCCGCGGTGCTCCCTGAGATAGGAGAAGTCCGGGATCGCGAAGTCCACGCCCGGCATCTCGTCGTCCGGGAAGAGCAGACCGCAGTCCACCGCCAGGATGTCCGGGCCGGACTCGATGAGCATCATGTTGAGCCCGATCTCACCCAGCCCGCCCAGCGGGATGAGCCGCACTGCGGGCTCCCCGGGAACGTCGATGGGAACGGGTTCTGGTCTGTAAGTGGTGTTCACGACGGCCTTTTCATCCTACCACCGGGCCCCGGCGCGGCCCAAGGAACGGGGAGGCTAGGCGGACTCGACAGACTGCGCGGCCAGCCGGGCGAACTCGGCCAGCGACAGGGTCTCGGCCCGACGGCCGGGATCGATGCCGGCCGATTCGGCCTGGCGTCGGGCACGCTCGGCCGAGACGGCGAGCCCCGCGGCCAGGGCGTTGGCCAGGCTCTTGCGACGCTGGCTGAAGGCGGCGCGCACCACCACCGCGAACCGGGCCGGGTCGGCGACCGGGACCGGCGGCTCGCGATGCATGCGGAGGTACAGCACCGCCGAGTCCACCTGGGGAGGCGGGCTGAAGGCCCCCGGAGGCACCGAGAAGGCGAGCTGCGCCGAGGCCGCGACCTGGGTCAGCACCGAGAGCGCGCCGTAGGTCTTGCCCCCCGGCGCGGCGGCGACGCGCTCGGCCACTTCCTTCTGGAGCATGAGCGCCATCTCGTCGATGGCCCCTCGGCTCTCGACCAGCGCGGCCAGGATCGGCTTGCCCACGCTGTACGGCAGGTTGCCCACGATCAGCACGCGCCCGGCCGGATCGGGCACGAGCGCCCGCAGGCCCGCGTAGTCGAACTGCCGCGCGTCGGCCTGGCGGATCTCGACCGAGCCCGCGCCGGCGAAACGCTGCTGCAGGGCCGCGGCCAGGGGCGCGTCGATCTCGAGGGCCAGGAGCCGGCCGGCGCGCACCGCCAGCGCCTGGGTGAGCGCCCCGCGCCCGGGCCCGATCTCGACGACCAGGTCGCGCGCGGTCGGCCGCACCAGGTCCAGGATGCGGTCGACCACCGCGCGGTCCCGCAGGAAGTGCTGGCCGAGCGCCCGCGTGCGCCCGCGCGTGGCGGGCCGGTGGGCGGGCGCGCGCGGAGCCGCGGCGCGCGCGTTGCGGCGCGGGCTCACCGGCGGCTCGCCTGCAGCTGGCGCAGGTCGTCCAGGAGGCTACGGTACACCTCGCGCACGCGCGCCTCGGTCTGCTCGCGCGGGCCCGAGTTGTCGATGACGTAGTCGGCATAGCGGGCCTTGACCGCGAGCGGCATCTGGCTGGCGGTGCGGGCCCGCGCCGCCTCCTCGGTGCAGGCGTCGCGCGCGACGAGCCGGTGGAGCTGGGTGGCCGGGTCGGTGGTCACCACCACCACCCGGTCCATCTTCTTGTTGCCGCCGGACTCCACGAGCAGCGCGGCATCCCAGATCAGGATGCCGTCCCAGCCGCTCCGCTCGAGGTCGGCCAGGATGCGCTCGAAGCGCCCCCGGATCGCGGGGTGCGTGATCGCCTCGAGCCGCTTGCGCTTCGCTGGATCCGGGAAGACGATCTCGCCGAGCCGCGTCCGATCGAGGCGCCCGTCGGCGGTCAGCACCTCCCGGCCGAACTCGGCCGCGATCTGGGCCAGCGCGGGCGTGCCGGGCTCCACCACCTCGCGGGCGAGCGCGTCGGCGTCCACCACCCGCACGCTCGGGCTCGCGAGCAGGGCGGTCACCGTGCTCTTGCCGGTGGCGATCCCTCCGGTGAGGCCGACGAGCAGGAAGCGCCTCACACCGCGGCCCAGTCGTCGCCCACCTTGACGTCGACCCGGAGCGGCACGTCGAGTGACACCGCCGACTCCATCACCTCGGTCGCGAGCGCCTGGAGCCGCTCCACCTCGCCGGTCGGCACCTCGAAGAGCAACTCGTCGTGCACCTGCAGCAGCATGCGGGTCTCGAGCCGATGCGCGCGCAGCTCGACGGCCATCCGGACCATCGCGATCTTGACCAGGTCGGCGGCGGTGCCCTGGATCGGCGCGTTGGTGGCCATGCGCTCGCCGAAGCCCCGGAGGTTCGGGTTGCCGCTGCGCAGCTCGGGCAGGTAGCGGCGACGGCCGAGCAGGGTGGCGACGAAGCCGCGCTCGCGCCCTTCCGCCACCGTGCGGGCGAGATAGGCCTTCACCTTCGGGTGCCGGGCGAAGAACCGGTCGAGGAACTCCTGCGCCTGCTTGGGGCTGATGTCGAGGCCGCGCGAGAGGCCGAACGCGGTGACCCCATAGATCACCGAGAAGTTCGTGGTCTTGGCGATGTCGCGCTGCTCGGGGGTGACCGCGTCGAGCGGGACGCCGAACACCTCGGAGGCGGTGCGGGCGTGGATGTCCTCGCCACGACGGAAGGCCTCGACGAGGCTCTCCTCCCCGGAGACGTGGGCCAGGATGCGCAGCTCGATCTGGGAGTAGTCCGCCGCGAGGAACCGCCGGCCCGCCTCGGGCACGAAGGCGGCGCGGATGCGGCGGCCGAGCTCGGTGCGCACGGGTATGTTCTGGACGTTTGGGTTACTAGACGAGAGCCGCCCGGTCGCGGCCACGAGCTGGTTGAACGAGGTGTGGATCCGCCCGGTGATCGGATTCACCAGCGTGGGCAGGGCGTCGGCGTACGTCGACTTGAGCTTGGCCAGCGTGCGGTGCTCGATGATGCGGGCGGGCAGCTCGTGGCCGAGGGCGAGCTGCTCGAGCACGTCGGCGTCGGTCGAGTAGCCGGTCTTGGTGCGCTTCACGACCGGCAGCTTGAGCTTCTCGAACAGGATGTAGGCGAGCTGCTTCGGCGAGCCGATGTTGAACTCCTCGCCCGCGAGGCCGAAGATCTCCTTCGTGGTCCGCTCGAGGTGCACCTCGAGCTCGCGGGAGAACTCGCCGAGCCGGGCCTGGTCGACCCGGATGCCGTGACGCTCCATCTCGGCGAGCACGCCGATCAGCGGCCGCTCGACGTCCTCGTAGAGGCCCTTGAGCCCGACCTCCCCGAGCGCGCGCGGCGCCATCGCCCACAGGTCCCAGATCCACTTGCCGCGCGTGCCCGGCCGCGCGATGCCGGGGCCCTCGCCGAGCAGCTCCGCGCACACCTCCTCGAGCTTGTAGTTGGTGCGCGCGGGGTTGAGCAGGTACGCGACGACCGCGGTGTCCTCGACGGGCGGCATGGTGCCGCCGCGGGCCAGCCACCACTCGGCGAGCGCCTTCACGTCGTGCCCGATGAGGGTGCGACCGCCGAGCGCCGCGACCAGCGCCCGGCCGCGCTCGGCCGCGGACTGGGCCACGTCCGGCCCCGCGCACACGAACAGCGCGCTCCCGGCCGACGGATGGTAGAGCCCCACCGCGCTGATGACCGGGTCGGGGGGCCCGCCGTCGCCGACGCTCTCGACCGCGACCGGCTCGCCGGCCGGGATCTGCGCCAGGTACTGCCCGAGCGCGGCCGCGTCGGCGAGCGTGGCCACGTCGCCGCCGGCCACCTCCGCCACCGGCTGGGCCGGCACCTGCCGGAGCAGGCTGTGGAACTCGAGCTCGGTCCAGAGCGCGCGCAGCCGGTCCCAGTCGGGCTCGCGGCGCCGGAAGGCCTCGAGATCCACCGCGATCGGCACCCGGGTGCTGACGGTGGCCAGCTCGCGCGAGAGCAGCGCCTGCTTGCGGTTGGCGGCCAGGGTCTCGCGCAGCTTGCCCGGCACCAGCGAGAGGTTCTCGTAGAGACGCTCGACGCCCCCGAACTGGCCGATCAGCTTGGCCGCGGTCTTCTCCCCCACCCCGGGCACGCCCGGGATGTTGTCGATCGAGTCACCCATCAGGGCCAGGATGTCGGGAATCTGCGCGGGCTCGACGCCCCACTTGGCCTTCACCGCCGCCTCGTCGAAGATCACCCGGTCCCCGCCGCGGCCGGTGGTCGAGAAGACGCGCACGCGCGGGCTCACGAGCTGGAGCATGTCCTTGTCGGAGGTGACCAGCACCAGCTCGATCGGCAGGTCGCGGGTGCGCTCGACCACGGTGCCCAGCACGTCGTCGGCCTCGAAGCCCGGCACCTCGAGCACCGGCAGGCGCAGGGCCTCGAAGAGCGTCTTGACGTACGGGATCTGGCTGCGGAGATCGTCGGGCGTGGGGGCGCGCGTCTCCTTGTAGGCGGCGAACTTCTCCTCCCGGAAGGTGGGCCCCGGCGGATCCCAGGCCACCGCGAAGTAGTCGGGCGTGTCCTCGCGCAGGAGCTTCCAGAGCATGGTCGACATGCCGAAGACCGCGTGGCTCGGCACCCCCCGCGAGGTGGAGAGGAACGGGATCGCGTGGTAGGCGCGGAAGAGGAAGCCGGGGCCGTCGAGGATGAAGAAGCGCTCGCTCATGCGGGCAGATGATACACCGGCCGCGGCGACGCCGCCCGGGCCCGTCCCCGAAAAAATCGGGTCGGTTATGATGGTCCGCGGTGAGGACGCTGGCGTGACCGGAGACCGGTTCGTGGTGGAGGGCGGCCATCCCCTGCGCGGGACCGTCGCGCCGGCCGGCAACAAGAACGAGGCCCTGCCCGTGCTCGCGGCCTGCCTGCTCGCGCGGGGCGAGGTGGTCGTCGACAACGTCCCCCGCATCCGGGACGTGACCGCCCTGCTGGAAGGGCTCCGCCACCTGGGCGTGCAGGTCACCATCGAGGACGGGGGCACGGTGCGCCTCGACGCGAGCCGCCTCGAGACCCGCGATCCCGATCCGGCCGTGATGTCGCAGCTCCGCGGCTCGGTGCTGCTGGCGCCCGGCCTCCTCGCGAGGACGGGCCGAGCGGCCCTGCCCACTCCGGGCGGCGATCGGATCGGAAGGCGGCGCGTCGACACGCACCTGCTCGCGCTCGGCGAGCTCGGCGCCCGGATCGAGGCGGGACCCGCGCTGCGCCTCACGCTCGACGGTCGCTTCCGGGGCGCCGAGGTCTTCCTCGACGAGATGAGCGTGACCGCCACCGAGAACACGGTGATGGCCGCGGTGCTCGCGGAGGGGACGACCGTGATCCTGAACGCGGCCAGCGAGCCCCACGTCCAGGGCCTGTGCCGCTTCCTCAACGCGCTCGGCGCGCGCATCGGCGGCATCGGCACCAACCAGCTGCGCATCGAGGGGGTACGCGATCTTCACCCCGGCCGTCACCGCCTCGGCCCCGATCACATCGAGATCGGCTCCTTCGTGGCGCTGGCCGCCATGACCGGCGGCGAGCTGCGCATCCGCGACGTGGTGCCCGACGACCTGCGGATGATCCGGCTCGCCTACCGCCGGCTGGGCGTGGAGACCGCGCTCGAGGGGACGACGCTGGTCGTCCCCGGGCCGCAGGAGCTGCGGGTGGCCGCCGACGCCGACGGCGCCATCCCCAAGGTGGACGACGCGCCGTGGCCGGGCTTCCCGGCCGACCTGACCTCGCTCGCGCTGGTGCTGGCCACCCAGAGCCGCGGGACCGTCCTGATCCACGAGAAGCTGTTCGAGAGCCGGTTGTTCTTCGTGGACAGCCTGATCGCGATGGGTGCGCGGATCGTCCTGTGCGATCCCCACCGGGCGGTGGTGGTCGGCCCCGCCGAGCTGCGCGGCGCCCCGATCGTCTCCCCCGACATCCGGGCCGGCATGGCCCTCATCGGCGCCGCGCTCTGCGCCCGCGGGACGTCGGTCATCATGAACGCGCACCAGGTGGACCGCGGCTACCAGCGCATCGACGAGCGCCTGCGCGCGCTCGGCGCGCACATCACGCGGGACGCGAAGGCCTGAGCCGGGGCGGCGCGGCCGCCCGTCACCGCGGCACGACGCGGTCGTAGAGCGCGCGGACCCACGTGACCCGGCGGCGGTAGTCCTCGAGGAAGTCCTTGCGCGAGGGATAGTCGAGCGTCTTGGCGAGCCGCGCCGGGTTCGGGCCCGCGACCTCCAGGGTGTCGGACGGCCGGGTGCCGAAGAGTCGGAGGCCGAGCGAGACGCGCCGCAGGAAGCGATACTGCTCGGCCAACGTGTCGCAGTCGGCCGACGGCAGGAGCCCGGCCGCCGCGATCCCGCGGATGGCGGCGAGGGTGTTGGCCCGGCGGACCGCGGGGTGGCGAGCCCCGTGCTGCATCTGCAGGGCCTGGGTGATGAACTCCACGTCCACCAGCCCGCCCCGGCCGAACTTCACGTGCAGGCGCCCCGGCGTCTCCTTGCCGAGCTCGCGCTCCATCCGCGCGCGCAGCTCGCGGATCTCCTTCAGGTCGGGGGGCAGGGCCTCCGGCCCGTAGAGCAGGCCGCGGATGCGGCGCCGCACCAGCCCCCCGAGCCACGGATCGCCGCCCACCAGCCGGGCGCGCGTGAGGGTCTGGCGCTCCCACGGGTCGGCCCACTCGCGGTAGTAGCGCTCGATCACGTCGACGGCCGAGGCGAAGCCGCTGCCCTTCGAACCCGGCCGCAGGCGCAGGTCCACCGCGAAGGCCACGCCGGCGGCGGTGATGTCGCCGAGCAGTCCGCTCAGGGCCTCCACC
This sequence comes from Methylomirabilia bacterium, assembly GCA_041497895.1. Classification (GTDB taxonomy): domain Bacteria; phylum Methylomirabilota; class Methylomirabilia; order Rokubacteriales; family CSP1-6; genus CAMLFJ01. Next base: position 12,907 of record JBGQHJ010000032.1, on the reverse strand, counting down.
GCCCGGTCGTAGAAGACGTGAGCCTCGACCGGCTCCGGCCCGTCGGTCGTGCCGTCGCCGCCGTACACGACGAAGAGATCCAGGTCGGAGCCGGTGGTGAGCTCGCGCCCGCCGAACTTGCCGAGGCCGATGATCGCGGCGGGGACCAGGCGCCCCCGCGCGTCGCGCGGCACACCCAGATGCGCCGCGGTCTCGTCGAGGGCCAGCGTCCACGCCACCGCGAGCGCGGCCTCGCCCAGCGCGGTCATCTCGAGCGAGAAGCGCTCGGCGTCGGTCACGCCGAGCAGCATGCGCCAGATGATGCCGAGCTCCTGCGCCTGCTTGAGTCGCCGCAGGCGGTCGCGCCGCTCGCCGGGCTCGAGCCGCGCCGCGAGCACCGGGGCCAGCTCGGCCCGGAGCTGATGCTTGCCCTTGTGGGCCGCGAAGGTTTCCGGGCTCGCGAGCCCGTTGAGCAGCTCGGGCTGGCTCACCAGGAGCTCGGTGAGCAGCTCCCCGCGCGCGCACAGCCTCACCAGGTTGGTGAGCAGCTCGGGCCGGTCGGCGAGGAGATCCAGGTACGCGGTGCGCGGGCCCGCCGCCGAGACGAAGCGCTCGAGCTGGCCGAGCGCCTCGTCCGGATCCGGGCTCTGCCAGAGCGCGTCGAGCAGCACCGGGAAGAGCCGGGCGAGCGCGCGGCCGGCCGCGGCCGGGTACGGGACGAGCGGGCGCCCCTCCAGGACGCGGCGGAGGTTCTGGCGCGCACGGTCCGGATCCGTGAAGCCGGTGGCCTTGAGCGCGGTGTAGCTCGGGATGCGCACCGGCACCGCGGCCGCCGCGGGCGGCGCCGCGAAGAACTCGCGGAAGGCCCGGTGCACCAGGGTGGTGACGCGCCGGTGTCGGGCGAGGAAGCGGCGGGCCGCCGCCACGGGAGGCAGGCTCACGCCCATGCGACGGGCCAGGAGGCCCAGGGCCGCCGGCTCCTCCGGCAGGGTGTGCGTCTGGAACTCGTGCACGATCTGGAGGCGGTGCTCGACGGTCCGAAGATGGACCAGCGCGAGACCCAGCTCGCGCCCGAGCGCGGGGGGCAGGTAGCCCCGCTCGGTCAGGCGGAAGATGGCCCGCAGGCTGTTCCGCTCCCGCAGCCAGGGATCGTCGCCACCGTAGAGGAGCTGGAGCGCCTGCACCAGGAACTCGACCTCGCGGATGCCGCCGCGCCCGAGCTTGACGTTGCGGCGTGAGGCGTCCTTGCCGCGCAGCGAGCGGTCGATCTGGGCCTTCATCCCGCGCACGTGGCCCACGATGGCCGGGTCGAGCCCGGGCCGATAGACGAACGGGCGCACCGCCTCGAAGAAGCGGGCCGCCACTGCGGGGTCGCCCGCGCACGCGCGCGCCTTGATCAGGGCCTGGCGCTCCCACAGCTCGGCGCGATCGGCGAAGTACCGGCGGTAGCCGTCGACCGAGAGGATCAGCGCCCCCGAGCGGCCCTCCGGACGCAGGCGCAGGTCCACGCGGAAGACGTGCCCCTCCTCGGTGACCGTCTCGAGCGTCTCCAGGATGCCGCGCACCGCCCGGGCGAAGAACTCCCCGTTGGCGATGCGGCCCGATTCGCCGCCCGCGGTCTCGCCGTCCTCGCCGTAGACGAAGATCGGATCGATGTCCGAGGAATAGTTGAGCTCGAGCCCCCCCAGCTTGCCCATGCCGATGACCGCGAGCCCGGTGGGCGTGCCGTCGGCGCCGATCGGCTCCCCGTGCAGTCGCACGAGCCGCTCGCGCGTCCACTCCCAGGCCGCGGCGAGGCAGGCGTCCGCGAGGTAGGAGAGCTCCTCGGTGGTGACGGTGAGGTCGGCGTCGCCCAGGATGTCGCGGCAGCCGACGCGCAGGAGCTGGCGGTACTTGAAGCGCCGCAGGGCGTTCCACCGCGCCTCCGGGCGGTCGAAGGCCACGAGGCTCGCGGCCAGGTCCGCGGCCAGCTCGTCGGGCAGCCACTGGCGCATGGTGCGCGCCTCGAGCAGCCAGGGCAGCAGCGTGGGATAGCGCCGGAGGGTGTCGGCCAGGAACTGGCTCGTCCCGCCGAGACGGGCCAGCAGCGGGATGGCGCCCGGATGGGCGGTCACGAGCCGGAGGAAGGCGACGCGGTCGCCCTGGGAGGCCAGGCGCTCCAGGTTGTTGAGCGCCATGTCCGGGTCGGGCGCGGCGGCCAGCTCGGCGAGCAGCCGGGACAGCGCGGGAGCCAGGAGCTCGGCTTCGTGCGGAGTCGGCGTCAGCGCGTGCAGGTTGCGCAGCGCCGCCGCCGGATCGGCGAAGCCCACCCGCTCGAGCTCGCGCAGGGCCCGCCGATTGCCTGGTGCCGCCGCGAGCAGATCCGTCACGGGTTGTCCGCGGCCGGAAGACAGGGGTAGCCCGCCGGCCGGGGAAGCGGGTTGCCCGCCGGCCGGGGGAGTGCGGGGGCCATTTCTGGGCCCCCGCAGATGAAGAGCCTCACAGACCTAGACGGTTGACTGCCCAGGAACCGAGGCCCCTCACCCTGCCCTCTCCCCTCCGGGGAGAGGGTAAGCATCCTAGATCGCGGCTTCGCCTCTTTCTCCGGTGCGGATGCGGATCGCCTCGCCCATCGAGAGAACGAAGACCTTGCCGTCGCCGATGGAGCCGGTCTTGGCCGACTGGCAGATCACCGAGACGACCTTCTCGACGAGGTTGTCCGGCACCACCACCTCGATCTTGACCTTGGGCAGGAAGTCGATGGTGTACTCGGAGCCGCGGTAGAGCTCGGTGTGCCCCTTCTGACGCCCGAAGCCGCGCACCTCGGTGACCGTCATCCCGACCACGCCGAGCTCGTTCAGCGCTTCCTTCACGTCGTCGAGCTTGAACGGCTTGATCACCGCCTCGATCTTCTTCATCCCGGCCTCCGTGGCTAGCGGCCGCTCCGCGCCTTGAGCGCCTTGCGGTAGAGAGTGACGTATTCCCGCGCCGAGGCGTCCCAGGAGAAATCCTCGGCCATCGCGTTCTTGACCAGCGCCTTCCAGACGGTCGGCTGCCGGAACGTGGAGGCGGCCCGACGCACCGCCGCGAGCAGCGCGTCGGGGGTGAAGGGATCGAACACGAAGCCGGTGCCGGTGCGCCGCGCCGGGTCGAACTCGGCGACGGTGTCGGCCAGCCCGCCGGTGCGCCGCACCACCGGCGCGCCTCCGTAGCGAAGCGCGATGAGCTGGCCCAGGCCGCACGGCTCGTAGCGCGAGGGCATCAGGAACGCGTCGGTGCCGGCGTAGATGCGGCGCGCGAGGTCGTCGTCGTAGCCGATGCGCACCGCCACCTGGCCGGGGTGCGCGACCGCGGCGGCACGGAAGGCCTCCTCGAGGCGCGCGTCGCCCGAGCCCAGCACGACCAGCTGGCAGCCCTCGGCGAGCATGCCGGGCAGCGCCTCCAGCACCAGGTCCATGCCCTTCTGCTCGGCGAGCCGCGCCACCACCCCGATGATGGGGCCGGCCGCGTCCTCGAGGGCCCACTCCCGCCGCAGCATCTCGCGGCAGATCGCCTTCGGCTCCGGGTCCTCCGCCGAGTAGGGATGGGCGATGGCCGGATCCTTCTGGGGGTTCCAGACCTCGTAGTCGATGCCGTTGACCACCCCGTGCAGGTCTCCGCTGCGCTCCTCGAGCACCCCCTCGAGGCCGTTGCCGAACGCGCTGGTGCGGATCTCGCGCGCGTAGGTGCGGCTCACGGTGGTGAGCAGGTCGGAGAAGATCAGGGCGCCCTTGAGGAAGTTGAGCTTGCCATAGAACTCGATGCCGGCGGGGGTGAAGAGGTCCCAGCCGAGGCCGGTCATCGGCATGTCGTAGTGCCAGAACACGCCCTGGTAGGCCAGGTTGTGGACGGTGAAGACGGAGGCGAGGCCGCCCAGGAGCGGATGATCGCGGTAGAGGGTGCGGAGGTAGACCGGTACCAGCCCGGTCTGCCAGTCGTTGGCGTGGATGACCTGGGGCTGCCAGCGCACGCCCGGCCGCGCGGCGTCGAGCTCGGTGAGCCCCTCGAGCCCGGCGCGGCAGAAGAAGACGAACCGCTCGCAGTTGTCCCAGTAGTCGCCGTCGGCGGTGCCGTAGAGGCTGTCGCGGTCGTAGTAGTGCTCGTGCTCGAGCAGGTACACCGGCACGCCCGAGGGACCGTGGGCCTCGATCAGCGCCCCCTCCGCGGACCGGTCGCCGAGCGGCACCCGGATGGCCGGCACGACGATGCGCGAATCGGTCGCATGCGCCTCGGCCCCGCGGTACTTGGGCATCATGACGCGCACGTCGTGGCCGAGGGCGGCCAGCGCGCGCGGCAGCGCCCCCGCCACGTCCGCGAGCCCGCCGGTCTTGGCGAAGGGCGCGACCTCCGAGGCCATCAGCAGGATGCGGAGCCGGTTCGCCACCTACGCCTCCTCCTCCAGGATCGGGTACACCAGCGCGGTGATGTGGGAGGAGATCCGCTTGAGGTTGGTGAGCACGTCCAGGTGGATCTCCGAGGTCTCGAGCGACTCGGCGAGGCCCCGCCGCAGCCGGGCCAGGTGCGAGTCGCGCAGCTCCCGCTCCCGCTGACGCACCACCGGCCGCTGGTCGAGCACCTCCTGGGCGAGGCTCCGATCGTTGGCCGCGAAGCCGGCGATGGCCCGCTCGAGGTTCTTCGAGACCATGCTGTGGAACTCGATCAGCTCGGCCTCCCCCGCCTCCGAGAAGCGGCGACCCTGGTAGAGCTTCTTGCGCGCGAGCTCCATGAGGTTCTTGTCGATGATGTCGCCGATGTTCTCCAGGTTACCGATGAAGGAGATCAGGGCGATCTCCTTCTGGGCCAGGTCCGGGCTCATCGTCTCCCGGCCGAGCCGCGCGATGAACAGCTTGATCTCGCGCTCCAGGTAGTCGAGCTGGTCGTCGCGGCGCTCCACGTCCTCGAGCAGCTCCTGGTTGTCGGTCCGGAGCACCACCATCGCGTCCCGCAGCATGGCCTGGGCCACGTCGCCCATGCGCAGCGCCTCGCGCGTCGCCTGCCCGATGGCCAGCGCCGGCTGCTCCAGGAAGCGATCGTCGAGGTACCGCGTCCGGTAGGGATTGTCACCCCGCTCCTCCTCCGGCACCAGCGCGGTGATCGCCCGGGCCGCCCAGGGGGCGAAGGGCAGGAAGAGCGCGCTGATGGCCACGTTGAAGAGGGTGTGGGTGTTGGCGATCTGCCGGGCCGGGTCCGCCGACGTCAGCGAGACCAGATGGGCCAGTGCGCCCACGAAGGGGAAGACGAGCGCCACCCCCAGCACCTTGAACGCGATGTGGGCCACCGCCACCCGTCGGGCGTCCGAGGACGAGCGCATGCTCGCGGCCAGCGCGGTGGCGCAGGTGCCGATGTTGGCCCCCAGCACCACCGGGATGGCGGCGGCCAGCGGCAGCAGCCCCTGCTGGCCGAGCGACAGGGTGAGCCCGATGGTGGCGGCCGAGGAGGCCATGCTCGCGCTCAGCACCGCGCCCACCAGGAGGGCGAGGAACTGGTTGCCGGCGAGGGCCACCAGCACCTGGCGCGTGAGCTCGTTGTCCGCGAGCGGGGCGAGACCGTCGTTCATCACCTTCATGCCGAGGAAGATGAAGCCGAATGCCAGCACGACCTGGCCCAGGCTCTTGACCAGCCCTCGCCGGGCGAAGAAGAACATGGCGAAGCCGATGCCCACCAGGAGGAGCGAGAGCTCCTGGACCCGAAAGGCCAGCAGCTGCACGGTGACGGTGGTACCGATGTCGGCGCCCAGGATCGCCCCCAGCGACTGAGGGAACGTCAGGACGCCAGCCGAGACGAAGCCGATCAGCATGAGGGTGGTGGCCGACGAGGACTGGATGATCGCGGTCACCAACGCGCCCGAGGCGACCGCGGCGAGGCGGTTGCGGGTCATGTGCGTGAGCAGGTGGCGGAGGTGGCCGCCCGCCGCGCGCTGCAGGCCCTCGCCGATGAGCTGCATGCCGTAGAGCAGCAGGGCCAGGCCGCCGAAGAGCGCGAGGAGGGTCATGTCAGGGCGCGAGCGGCGCGGTGATCGCCACGTCCACGTCGCGCAGGTGGCCGGTCTCGTTCACCGACACCACCCGCGGCGGGGCGACCTCGGAGAGCGAGCAGTTGGCCACCGCGAGCCGCCAGATCGAGGAGAGCGGCAGGCCGAGCCAGTGCGCGAGCAGCGCGCTGATCACCCCGCCGTGGGCGACGATCAGCACGTCCTCGCCGTCGGGGTGCGCGGCCGCGATCGCGTCGACCGCCCGGAGGACGCGCGCCTGCACCTCCGCGAGCGGCTCGCCACCCGGGGGCAGGCAGAGCACCGGGTCGCGGACCCACTGGGCGTAGGGATCGCCGGGCCGCGTGCGGATCTCCTCCACCGTGCAGCCCTCCCAGTCGCCCAGCGACAGCTCGCGCAGGTCGTCCAGCAGCGTGAGCGCCACCCCGGATGCCGCCACCGCGATCTCGGCGGTGCGCCGGGCGCGCTCGAGCGGGCTCGCGTAGACGTGGGCGACCCGGCGCCGCTCGACGGCCAGGGCCAGGGCCTCCGCCTGCCGGACGCCGAGCGGCGAGAGGGCCACGTCCTGGGCGCCCTGGAAGCGGCGAACCGCGTTGGACAGCGACTGCCCGTGGCGCGCGAGGAGGAGCCGCCTCACCGGGCCGCACCCACCGCGGCCGCCGCGGTCTTGAGCCGCGCCAGGGTCTCGGTCTTGCCCAGGATGCTCACCACCTCGAAGATCGGAGGGCTCGCGGTCTTGCCGGTCAGCGCGATGCGGGTGACCTGGGCCAGGTCCACCAGCTTGAGGCCCAGGTCGGCGGCGAGGAAGCGGTAGAGGCCCTCGAGCGCCTCCGGGTCCATCGCCTCCTGGGCCTCCAGCCGCTTGATGAGCAGCGCGTAGCGCTCGGGGGCGTGGTCCTTCCAGAACTTGGCGGTGGCCTGCGGGTCGTACGCCTCGGGCGCCTTCAGGTAGAAGGCGGCCTGCTCGGCCATCTCGACGAGGGTGCGCGCCCGCTCCCGCAGCGTCTCCACCACCCGGCCGAGCCAGGCGAGGTCGCGCGGGGCGGGCAGCCCGGCCCGGTCGAGGAAGGGCGCGAGCTCCCGCGCCAGGCGCTCGGCGGGCAGCCGCATGATCCACTGGTGGTTCACCCACTTGAACTTCTCGAGGTCGAAGACCGCGTCGGCCGAGCCCACGTGGGCCAGATCGAAGTGCTCGACCATCTCGTCCCGCGTGAAGATCTCCTGGTCGCCGTGCGACCACCCGAGCCGCGCCAGGTAGTTCACCATGGCCTCGGGGAGGATCCCCATGTCCCGGAACGCGAGCACCGAGGTGGCGCCGTGCCGCTTGGAGAGCCGCGTCTTGTCGGCGGCCAGGATCATCGGGATGTGGGCGAAGACCGGCAGCGGGTAGCCGAGCGCCTGGTAGCAGAGCACCTGCTTCGGGGTGTTGGAGAGGTGGTCGTTCCCGCGGATGACGTGGCTGATCTTCATGGTCACGTCGTCGACCACGACGCAGAAGTTGTAGGTCGGCGTGCCGTCGGTCCGCACCAGGATCCAGTCGTCGAGCTCGCCGTGGCTGAACGCCACCCGGCCCCGGACCACGTCGTCGACCACCGTCTCACCCTCGCGCGGGATCGCCAGGCGCAGCGCGTGCGGCTCGGAGGCCGGCACGTTGGCCCCGCGGCAGGTGCCCGGGTAGCGAAAGGTCTCCTTCCGCGCCTCCGCGGCCTTCCGCAGCGTCTCGAGCGTCTCCGGCGTGCAGCGGCAGCGGTACGCCTTGCCCTCGGCGAGCAGGCGCAGGGCGTGCGCGCGGTAGACGTCGAACCGCTCGGTCTGGCGATAACCGGGAGTGGGCGGACCCTCGTCCCAGTCGAGGCCGAGCCAGCGCAGTGCCTCGAGCAGCGACCGGGTGTACTCCTCGGTGGAGCGCGAGAGATCGGTATCTTCTATTCGAAGGACGTAGGCCCCATGGTGGTGGCGGGCGAAGAGCCAGTTGAACAGCGCGGTGCGGGCGCCGCCCACGTGCAGATGCCCGGTAGGGCTGGGAGGAAAACGAACGCGGACCGGCTCGGGCATAGAGAAACTATTGTACTCCGACCGACCCCCCCACCCCGCCCTCCCCGCGGGCCGGGTTCGGGGCTCCCGGGGGCCGCCGTCCGGGGGCGGGTCGATGTTACGATCAGGGCCATGGCCGAGCCTTCCAAGCCCTCCCACTTCATCAAGGACGCGGCCCTGGAGGACTTCCGGAGCGGGCGCTTCACTCCCCCGGTGGTCACCCGCTTCCCGCCGGAGCCCAACGGCTATCTGCACATCGGGCACGCCAAGGCCATCTGCCTCGACTTTGGCCTGGCGCTCGAGCTGGGCGGGCGCTGCCACCTGCGCTTCGACGACACCAACCCGACCAAGGAGAGCCAGGAGTACGTCGACGCCATCACGCGCGACGTCCGCTGGCTCGGCTTCGACTGGAGTACGCACCTCTACTATGCGAGCGACTACTTCGAACAGCTCTACGAGTGGGCGGTGAAGCTCGTCCGGGCCGGCCGCGCGTACGTCGATGACCTCTCGGCGGAGGAGATCCGGGCCCATCGCGGCACCCTGACCGAGCCCGGGCGGGAGAGCCCGTGGCGCGGACGTAGCGTGGAGGAGAACCTCGACCTGTTCGCGCGGATGCGGGCCGGCGAGTTCGACGACGGGACCCGGGTGCTCCGCGCCAAGATCGACATGGCGCACCCGAACCTGAACCTGCGCGACCCGGTGATGTACCGGGTGCGCAAGACCTCGCACCACCGGACCGGCGACCGCTGGTGCATCTACCCGATGTACGACTGGGCCCACGGCGAGTCCGACTCGATCGAGGGCGTCACCCACTCGTTGTGCACGCTCGAGTACGAGGACCATCGCCCGCTCTACGACTGGTACCTGGACGCGCTCGGCGTCTACCATCCCCGCCAGATCGAGTTCGCGCGACTCAGCCTGAGCCACACCGTCATGTCGAAGCGCAAGCTGCTCACCCTGGTGCAGGACGGCCTGGTGAGCGGGTGGGACGACCCGCGCATGCCGACCCTGGCCGGGCTGCGACGGCGCGGCTACACCGCGGCGTCGATCCGCGACTTCTGCGACCGTATCGGCATGACCAAGGCCGCCAACCTCGTCGAGGTCGCGCTGCTCGAGCACTGCCTGCGCGAGGACCTGAACCGGCACGCGCTCCGCCGGATGGCGGTGCTGCGGCCGCTGCGCCTGGTGGTCGAGAACTACCCGGAGGGGCAGACCGAGGAGATGGAGGCGGCCAATAACCCGGAAGATCCCGGCGCCGGGGTGCGCAAGGTTCCCTTCTCGCGCGTGCTGTGGATCGAGCAGGACGATTTCCGGGAGACGCCGCCGCCCAAGTACTTCCGCCTCTCACCCGGGGTGGAGGTGCGGCTGCGCTCGGCCTACGCGGTCAAGTGCACCGGGCTGACGAAGGACCCCACCACCGGCCTAGTCACCGAGGTGCGCTGCACCTACGACCCCGAGACCCGCGGGGGTGAGGTCAAGGGTCGGAAGATCAAGTCCACCATCCACTGGGTATCGGCCGCGCACGCGGTCGAGGCCGAGGTGCGGCTCTACGACACCCTCTTCACGGTGCCGAAGCCCGACGAGGCCCCCGACTTCAAGAGCGTGATCAACCCGGGCTCGCTCGAGACGGTGCGTGGCGCCAAGGTCGAGGCCGCGCTCGCGGAGGCCGCGCCGGAGGAACACGTGCAGTTCGAGCGCGTCGGCTACTTCGTGGCGGACTGGAAGGACCACCGCCCGGGCCGTCCGGTGTTCAACCGGAGCGTCGGCCTGCGGGATACGTGGGCGAAGATCGAGAAGGCCGGCACCTAGCCGGTTGCCCGCCGCTGGGGGAGTGCGGGGGCCATGTCGGGGCCCCCGCAGATGAAGAGCTTAGTGGAAGAACACCCCCGCGTCGATGTTGAGCACCTGGCCGGTGACGCTGTCCGACCGGCAGAACGCGACCACCTGATCCGCCACGTCCTCGACGCGCGCGGCCCGCTTGAGAACGGCGCGCTGACGCGCGCCGTCGGCGGTCTCGGGCCGTAGCCGCGAGGTCATCCGCGTGCCTTCCATGAGGCCCGGGGCCACGCAGTTCACGCTGACCTCCGGCGCCAGCGCCACCGCCAGGCATCGCGTGAGGTGAATCAGCCCGGCCTTGCTCGTCGCGTAGCCGATGCTGCTGCCGCCCGGATTCAAGCCGGCCACCGAGGCAATGTTCACGATGCGGCCGGTGCCGCTGGCCTTGAGGTAGGGCGCGGCCGCCCGGCAGATCAGATACGGACCGCGCAGGTTGGTGGCGAAGAGCCGGTCCCAGGTGGCGGGGTCGAGGGCCTCGAGATCGGGGAACGGGATCGCGATGTTCCATCCCGCGTTGTTGACGAGCGCGTCCAGCCGGCCGAAGTGGCTCGCCGCCGCCTTGACCGCGCCCGGGATGGCGGTCGCGTCCGTCTGATCGAGCGCGATGCTCCAGGCCTTCCTTCCGAGCGCCTCCACCGCGGCGCACGTCTCGCGCGCGGCGTCCTTGCGCTCCAGGTACGTGATACCGACGTGCGCTCCCGAGGTGGCGAGCGCCCGCGCGATCGCGATTCCGAGCGTTCCGGTGCCGCCGGCCACCAGCCCGACGCGATCCTTGAGGTCCATGGCGGAGCCGAGTCTACCACGCCGCTCACGTCTTGAGCCTCGGATCGAGGACGTCGCGCAGCCCGTCGCCGACGAGGTTCATGGCCAGCACCGTGAACAGGATGCCGAGGCCGGGGAACGTCGAGATCCACCACGCCTCGCGGAGGTAGTCGCGCCCCTCGCTCAGCATGCGGCCCCACTCGGGCTGGGGCGGCTGGCTGCCCAGCCCGAGAAAGCTGAGCGCGGCCGCGGAGAGGATCGCGCCGCCAAGCCCGAGCGTGGCGGTGACGATGAGCGGGGCCACCACGTTGGGCAGGATGTCGCGCACCAGGATGCTCCCGTCGCGGCCGCCCAGCGCGCGGGCCGCCTCCACGTAGAGGTGCTCGCGGGCGGAGAGCACGGTGGCCCGCACGAGGCGGGCGTAGCCCGGCACCGCCGAGAGCCCCACCGCGATCATCACGTTGCCGAGCCCGGGGCTCAGCACGCTCACGATGGCGAGCGCGAGCAGGATGCCGGGGAAGGCGAGCATCACGTCCATCACCCGCATGATCAGCGCGTCGAGCCGGCCGCCGTAGTAGCCGGATACCAGCCCGAGCGGCGCCCCGAGCCCCACCGCGATCGAGACCGAGATGACGCCGACCAGCAGCGACACGCGGGCCCCGTGGAGCACCCGGCTCGCCACGTCGCGCCCGAACTGATCGCTCCCGAGCACGAAGCGCGCCCCCGGCGGCTGGAGGGCCTCGCGGGGCGCGGTGCGGATCGGGTCGCGCGCGCTGAGCCACGGCGCCGCCACCGCCGTGGTCGCGAGCGCGGCGAGGATCGCGAGGCCGATCAGCGCGCCGCGGTGTCGGGCGAGGCCGGCCGCCGCGCTCATCCGATCCGGATCCGCGGGTCGACGTAGGCGTAGGCCACGTCGACCACCACGTTGATGAGCACGTACGCGGCGGCCACGAACAGGACCGTCCCCTGCACCAGCGGGAAGTCCTTGGCCAGGATGCCGCCCACGATGAGCCGGCCGAGCCCCGGGCGGCTGAACACGGTCTCCACGATCACCGCGCCGGCCAGCAGGTTCCCGAACTGCAGGCCGAAGACGGTCACCACCGGGATCAGGGCGTTCCGGAGCGCGTGGCGCACGATCACGCTCGCACTCCCGAGGCCCTTGGCCCGGGCGGTCCGCACGTAGTCCTGGCCCAGCACCTCGAGCATGCTCGAGCGGGTGAGCCGCGCGATGATCGCGGCCGCGATCATCCCGAGCGCCACCGCCGGCATGACGAGGTGGAGCAGATCGCCCCCCCCGGTGGCGGGGAGCCAGCCGAGGTGCAGGGAGAAGACGAAGATCAGGAGGAAGCCGAGCCAGAAGCTCGGCATGGCCACCCCGAGCAGCGCCACCACCATCGCGGCCACGTCGAGCCACGAGTTGCGCCCGAGCGCGGCGAGCAGGCCGAGCGGCACCCCGAGGCCGATCGCGACCACCATGCTGGCCAGCGCGAGCTGACCGGTGCTGCCGATGTTCTCGGTGATCTCGGCCGCCACCGGCCGCCGGCTCCGGATCGAGACCCCGAGATCGCCGCGCAGCGCGTTGGCCACGAAGCGGCCGTACTGCTTGAGCACCGGCTCGTCGAGGTGGAGCTGGGCCCGCATCTGGGCGATCTGGTCGGGAGTGGTGACGAACTCGGCGAGCATGATCTTGACCGGGTCGCCCGGCACCAGGAAGAGCATGCTGAAGACGGCCAGCGTGACCCCGAACAGGACCGGGACCACCGCGAGGATCCGCCGGCCGACGTAGATCAGCACGCCGCGGAGCTAGCGGCGGATCGTCGCGTCGCTCAGCACCGGGTAGGCGTTGAAGTTGTACTTCACGCCCTGCACCGGGGCCCGGAAGGCCCACACCGCCAGCTCGTCCACCAGGGGCACCGTGAGCGCCTCGTCGAGCGCGAGCTTCTCGGCGGCCAGGTAGATCGCGCGCCGCTTGGCCGGGTCCGCCTCGCGGCGCCCGTCCGCGAGCAGCCCGTCGAGCTTGGCGTTCTTCACGCACGACCAGTTGAAGTTGGCGCCCACCTGGGACGAGTGGAAGAGCGACCACAGCCCGTCCGGATCGATCGAGCGCAGGAACATCACCGGCCCGTGGGTGGCGCAGCGGTAGTTGTCCTCGTACCACGGCGGCCGCGCCTGGGCCTTGATCTTCACGTCGATGCCCACGTCCCGGAGCGAGGACTGGATGAGCTGCGCGGTGGGGTCCGCCCCGCCGCCGTACTCGATGGCGTTCAGCACGATCTCGAGCCGCTGGCC
>JBGQHJ010000031.1:0-37727 GCA_041497895.1 Methylomirabilia bacterium | reverse complement strand
GCCCGCGTGATAGTATCCGACCGCGACCATGAGCCCCACCCGGCGTACCCTGCGCGAGATGCGCGGCTTCGTCTTCGACCTCGACGGGTGCGTCTGGACCGGCGACGTCCTCACCCCCGGAGCCGCCCAGGTACTCGCCCTGATCCGCCAGCAGGGCAAGGCCCTCTGCTTCCTCACCAACAACTCGCGCGCCCGGGCCCGGACCATGCAGGCCAAGCTCGTGCGCCTGGGGGTGGAGGCCAAGGAGCCCGAGGTGCTCACGCCGCTCGAGATCCTGGGCGAGGTGGTGGCCCAGCGCTGGGGCCCGTCCCGGGTGCTGGCGATCGGCGGGCCCGAGCTGGCGGAGGTCCTGGTCGAGGCCGGCCACAGCCTGGTGCCGATCGACCACTCCCGCGACGCCACGGTGGTGGTGGTGGGCAACGACTTCGACTTCACCTACGAGCGCCTCACCGCGGCGGCGCGCGCGGTCGCGGCCGGCGCCGCCTTCCTCACCCCGAACATCGACCCGCGACTGCCGATGGAGAACGGCGAGTTCCTGCCCGGCTGCGGAGCCATCGTCGAGGCGGTGGCCACCGCGGCGGGCCTGCGTCCGATCGTGGTGGGCAAGCCCGAGCCGCCGCTCTTCGAGCTGGCACTCCAGCGGATGGGCCTGGGTGTCGACGAGGCGGCCATGGTGGGCGACAGCGTGGACTCGGACGTGCGCGGCGCCCGGCGCGTCGGCATGACCGCGGTGCTCTTCGCGCCCAAGGGCGGTCCCGATGGTGTGGCGCACTATATGGTCAAGTCCATGTCCCAGCTGAGGCGGCTGCTGGGCGGGTAGGGATGCGCGTCCTCCTGCACTCGGGCGGGCCGCTCGGGCCGGTCGGTCGCGCGGCCCTGCCGGACTTCCTCGGCCCGTTCCGCCGCGTGGCTTTCGTGACCGCGGCGAGCCTGCACGACCCGGCCGCGACCTTCGAGCGGGTGCGGGCCGCGCTCGAGCCGGCCCCGCCGGACGGCGCGGGGCTCGAGCTCCTGCACCTGCGCTGGGACGGAGGTCCCTTCGACACGCTCGCCCGGGCGGAGGCACTCTTCATGGGCGGTGGCAACACCTACGCGCTGCTCCAGCGGCTGCGCGGGGCCGGTCTGCTCGAGGCCATCCGCGCCCGCGTGATCGCGGGCATGCCCTACATGGGGGCGAGCGCGGGCTCCAACGTCGCCGGCCCCACCATCCTCACCACCAACGACTGGAACGTGGTGGCCCTGGATCGCTTCGACGCGCTCGGGCTGGTGGGCTTCAACATCAATCCGCACTACAAGGAAGCCGATCCCATGATGGCGCCCTTCAGCGAGACGCGCGACGACCGGATCCGCGAGTACCACGTGGTCAACGCCAATCCGGTGCTGGGACTCGAGGAGGGCGCGTGGGTGACCGCCGAGGACGGGGTGGTGACCGCGCACGGGACCGCGCGGGTGAAGCTGTTCCGGCCGGCCGCCGACCCAGTGTGGTACGGGGCCGGCGACCGCCTGCCGGTTACTTAGCGACCGCCCGGAAGGACCCGCCTGCTGCACTCGTCGTCGCATCGGGTCCTTCCGAGCGGCCTGGTTGGTCCGGGTCAGGGGAGCGGTCGGGCCTTCAACCCGAGCACTTCTGTCCCTTGGGCGTTTCGTAGTTGGCGACCTTGAAGGTCCGGACGAAGGAATCCTCCCACACCTCCAGCGGCAGCCGGCCCATGTCCTGCACGCCGTCGAAGATCGAGAACTTGGCGCGGCGGGTGAACTCGCCCGCCGGCACGCGCTTGGCGAGGAAGCCGAGCGTGGTCTGCTTGTCGACGAAGAGGGCGAGGGTCTCGTTCACCGGCTGGACCGCGCCGCCTCCGGTGCCCGGCTTGAGCCAGGACAGCACCACCGAGAAGCCCTGCACGTTGGGATCGGCGACCAGCGGCTGGAGCGCCGCCATGCGCCGCAGGAGATCGGTGCCGTAGCGCGAGAACATCGCGGAGGCGCGGCGCTCCGCGGGCAGCGCGGCGAAGCGGGCGTCCTCGTCCTGATCGATCATGATCCATACCGAGAGGTAGCGGTCGTCCTCCACCGCGCCCTTGGGCTGGCGGAAGCCGATGCCCGCCTTCTGCACGCCGACCCACGGCATGCAGTGGTAGATCTCCTCGCGCATCTGGTTGAGGAGCGGCTGGTAGGTGGTGGCGAGGGTGCGGGCCTTGGCGGTCTTGTACTGGTCGACGCTCATGATGGCATCGTCGGCGGCCGCGGGAACCGGGATGACGAAGATGAGCGCGAGGGCGGCGAGCCGGCGAACGATGAAGCGGGACATCGTGTGTCGCATCGGGATCCTCCTGTCGCGGAGCGCATTTCAGATCCCGACGAGCGCTTTCGTGCGCCCTTCCTTCGGTAGCCCGGCCGTCAGGGGTCACCTGATCCGCGGCTTTGCGTCCCCGTCTCACGACGGGTTTGCCTTTGTCGGGAAGAGACTCCGCGAGGAGAGGAGAAGAGCAATCGCGATGCCAGTGCTCGCGGTATTTCCGGGCCAGCAATGACCGGTAGATAGCCGACGGACGCGGCGGAGGCTGTCATGGGCGTGACGCGTGTGTTGACCGTACGTCCGTGCGCAAGATGTGCTATCCATGCCGCGATGCTCTCCGACGCGCCGGTCACGATCAGCCTGCTCTTCGTCGCCACCGTGGTGGGAATGCTGGTGCTGGTGGTCTGGGGCGCGGCGCGTGCCGCTCACGCGGTCGGTCCCGGCGCGGCGCGCGGGGTGCGGCTCGCCGGCGTCGCCATGGGAGGCTGGCTCGCGCTGAGCGCCGTGCTCGCCGACCGCGGCTTCTTCGAGGACTTCTACGCCCTGCCGCCCCACATGCTGCTGGCGGTCGGCCCGCCGCTGCTGGCCGCGCTCGCGCTCACCGCCTCGGGGCGCCTCGACCCCCTTCTGGCCGCGATGCCCCCGGCGTGGCCGGTGGGCGCGCAGGCCTTCCGCATCGTGGTGGAGATCGTCCTGTGGCGGCTCGCGGTGGCGGGAGTGGCGCCGGAGATCATGACCTTCACCGGGCGCAACGTGGACATCCTGGTCGGGCTCAGCGCGCCGGTCGTGGCCTACGCCTGCTTCGTCCGGCGCGCGTGGCCGGCCCGGGTCGCGCGGTGGTGGAACTGGGCCGGCATCGTGATCCTGCTGAACGTGGTAGTGCACGCGCAGCTGTCCGCGCCGACGCGGTTCCGCCTGTTCGAGACCGACCCGGCCACCACCTTCATCGGCGACCTGCCCTTCATCTGGCTGCCCGCGTTCCTGGTGCCGCTGGCCTGGACGCTCCACGCGGTGTCGCTGCGCCAGCTCCGGTCGAGGCGGTGAGCGGCGCCGACGACCGCGTCTCCCCGCGGCCTTCGCGCGGGTGACCGGCACTCCGGCGCGGCGCGCGGCTCCTAGCCGGCCGCGCCGCGACGAACCGGGCGCGGCCGCCGCCGGTAGCGCATGTTGAGCGTCTCCACGAGCAGGGAGAAGGCCATCGCGAAGTAGATGTAGCCCTTCTCGACGTGGGTGCCCATCCCCTCCGCGACCAGCATCACCCCGATCAGGAGCAGGAAGGCGAGCGCCAGGATCTTGAGGCTCGGATGCTGGTCTATGAAGCGGCTCACCGTGCCCGCGGAGGCGAGCATCACGAGCATCGCGATCACCATTGCGGTCACCATGATCGAGAGCCGATTGGCCATGCCGACCGCGGTGATTACCGAGTCGAGCGAGAACACGATGTCGAGCAGCAGGATCTGCGCGAGCACCCACCAGAACGCGGCGCGCGCGCCCGGCGCCCCCGGCTCGTGGGGATCCGCCTCCACCTTCTCGTAGATCTCCCGGGTCGCTTTCCCGATCAGGAAGAGGCCGCCGCCCAGCAGGATGAGGTCGCGGCCGGCGACGCCCCGGCCGAGCACGGTCACGAGGGGCTCGGTGAGGCCCATCATCCACGAGATCGTGAAGAGCAGGCCGATGCGGACGCCGAGGGCCAGGACGAGCCCGAGCCGCCGCGCGACCTCGCGCCGGCCTTCGGGCAGGCGCGCCACCAGGATCGCGATGAAGACGACGTTGTCGATGCCCAGCACGATCTCCATGGCGGAGAGCGTGGCGAGCGCGAGCAGGCCGTCGGCGGTGAGGAGCGCGCCCACTACCTCACGCGGGGCAGCACGTGGCGAGCGAACAGCTCGATCGCGGCGAGATCCTCCTGGTCGAGCATCTGCAGGAGCACCCGCTGCACCCCCGCCTCCTCCCACTGTCGGAGCTGCTCGATCACGTCGTCGGGCGTGCCCACCAGGAAGCTCGCCCCGCGCCAGGCCTCCTCGTCGGCCGGCATCTGGGGGAAGGTCGCGCGCGCCGCCGCGATGCGCTGGGCCACGTCGTGACGATCGCGGCCGATCGCGAGCGGGATCATCAGCGAGCGGGTGATCGTCTCCGGATCGCGGCGGACCGCCGCGCAGTGCTTGGCCAGGACCTCGCGCTTCTGGCGGAAGGTGTCCGGGTCCACCCGGGTGACGTTCCACTCGTCGGCGAACTCGGCTGCGATGCGCAGGGTGCGCTTCTCCCCGCGGCCGCCGATCACGAGGCGCAGCCGGCCGTAGGTGGGCAGGGGATAGTTCTCGGCCTTGTGGAGCGGGTAGTAGGGCTGCTCGAGGGTGACCGGCTCCCCCACGCCCAGGGCCCGGATGTAGCGCGCGGCGCACTCCAGGCGGTCGAGCCGCTCCTTCATCGGCGGCAGCGCGATGCCGAACATGGCGTGCTCGTGCTCGTTCCAGCCGCCGCCGAGGCCCAGGTCCATGCGCCCGCCGGAGAGGGTGTCGAGGGCCACCGCCATCTTGGCGAGCAGGGCCGGATGGTAGAAGGTGACCGGCGAGACCATGGGGCCGAAGCGCACCCGGTGCGAGCGGGCGGCCAGCACGGTGAGGGAGGTCCACGTCTCGAGCGAGGGCCGCTTCGATTCGCCCCAGAGCCCGGTGAGGTGATCCGACCGGCAGAGCGACTCGTAGCCCATGTCCTCGGCCGCCTGCACGAGTCTGAGCCAGCGCTCCCAGGTGAGCCCTTCCTGCCCCTCGATCATGATGCCGACGCGCATGACCTGGCCTCCTGTGGTCTTGGGGATCCCGGTCGGGAGCCGGGCTCTCATGTATACCGCAACTGCGGCCCGCGTGCGCCGTGATAAACTCTGCTCCGCCGCGGCCATGGCGCCTTCCCAGCGACTGCTGCTCCTGATTCCCACCACCACGTACCGGACCGAGGACTTCGTCGATGCGGCGCGGTCGCTCGACGTGGACCTGGTGATCGCGTCCGACCGTCCGAACATGATGGCGGGTGAGTTCCCGGACCACCTCCTGACCCTGCCCTTCTCCGATCCGGCCGCGTCCGCCCGCGAGGTGCGCGAGTACGCGGCGCGCCGGCCGCTCGACGCGGTGGTGCCGGTCGACGACGCCACCACCGTGGTGGCCTCCGCGGTGGGCGAGGCGCTCGGCCTGCGCGTGAATCCGCTCGCCGCGGCCCAGGCCACCCGCGACAAGCGGGTGATGCGCGAGCTGCTCGCGCGGGCCGGGGTGCCGTCTCCCACCTTCACCACCGTGCGGGTCGACGAGGATCCCGTCGCCGCGGCCCGGCGCATGGCCTATCCGTGCGTGCTCAAGCCGCGGGTGCTCTCGGCGAGCCGGGGGGTGATCCGGGCCGACGACGAGGCCGCCTTCGTCGCCGCTTTCGCGCGCATCCGGGCCATCCTGCGCGATCCCGAGATCGCCGCGCTGGGCGAGGGGACCGACAGCCTCGTGGTGGAGGGCTTCGTGCCGGGTGTCGAGGTGGCGCTCGAGGGGCTGCTCGAGGACGGCGCCCTCCGCACCCTGGCCCTCTTCGACAAGCCCGACCCGCTCGACGGGCCGTTCTTCGAGGAGACCATCTACGTCGCCCCGTCGCGGCTGCCCGCGGCCATCCAGGCCGCGGTGGCCGACGTGGCGGCGCGCGCCGCGCGCGCGCTCGGGCTCTCCGACGGGGCGGTGCACTGCGAGCTGCGCCTACGCGCGGCGGCGGAGGGCGCGCTCGAGCCGGTGGTGCTGGAGATCGCGGCGCGGTCGATCGGAGGCCTCTGCGGCCGGACCCTGCGCTTCGGGACCGGCATGTCGCTCGAGGAGCTGATCCTGCGGCGGGCGCTGGGGCGACCGGTGGACTCGCTCGAGCGCGAGCGGGCCGCGGCCGCGGTGATGATGATCCCGATCCCGCGTGGCGGCATCCTCGAGGAGGTGGGCGGCCTCGACGAGGCCCGCGCGGTTCCGCACGTGGAGGACATCACGATCTCGCTCCACAAGGGGCAGGAGGTCGTGCCGTTACCGGAGGGCTCGCGCTATCTCGGGTTCATCTTCTCCCGCGCCGCGACGCCGGCCGAGGCGGAGGCGGCCCTGCGCGCGGCCCACCGTCACCTGCAGTTCGTGATCCGCTGAGCCGGGATGGGCGTGAGCGGTCGCGTCGTGAGAGGGAGTCGGCCATGAGCATCGTGCGGGAGTTCGAGCGCGCCTTCAACCGGCAGGACGTGGCGGCCCTGGTCGCCTGCTTCACCCCCGACGGTTCCTACCACGACACCTTCTTCGGCGGGCACACCGGCCCCGCGGGGCTGCGCGCCATGTTCGAGCGCATGTTCCGCGAAGGCCGCGACTACCGGTGGACGATGGAGACGGTGGTGGAGACCGAGTCCGGCGCGGCGGCCGAGTGGACCTTCGGCTACACGGTGACCGAGGCGATCCCGCGGAGCGCGGGCCGCGCGGTGCGCTTCCGCGGCATGAGCCTGTTCGAGAAGCGCGACGGCAAGATCGCGGCCTACCGCGAGTCCTTCGACCTGGGCGCGGCCCTGCTCCAGCTGGGCTTCAGCCCGGAGGCGATGGCCAGGACCATCCGGCGCCATCGGCTGTGAGGTGTCGACCTACATCCTGCGGCGGCTCCTGCTGTTCGTGCCCACGCTGCTCGGCGCCTCGATCCTGATCTTCGTGCTGATGCGCCTGGTGCCCGGGGACATCGCGGAGATCCTGGTCTACCAGACCGGCTCGGAGTCGAGCGCGGTGCAGAAGAAGCAGATCCAGCAGATCCGCCGGGAGCTGGGCCTCGACCGGCCGGTGGTCACCCAGTACCTCGACTGGATCGGGGGCGCGGTCCGCGGCGACTTCGGCCAGTCCTACGTGCAGCGGCGGCCGGTGGTGGACATCCTCCGGGAGCGCTTCCCGCGCTCGATGGAGCTGGCGGTGCTGACCCTGCTCATCGCCATCGTCTGGGCGATCCCGCTCGGGGTGGTCTCCGCGGTGCGGCAGAACGGCCCGCTCGACTACCTGGCGCGGCTGGTCAGCCTGAGCGGGCTCAGCCTGCCCCTGTTCTTCACCGGGGCCCTCATCCTCTACGGCCTGGTGCGCGTCTTCCACTGGCTGCCCCCGCTCGAGTTCGTGTCGTTCACCGAGGACCCGGTGGAGAACCTCAAGCAGCTCATCTGGCCCGCGCTGGCCCAGGCCTACTACATCAGCGCCCCGATCACCCGCCTGACGCGCTCGCAGATGCTCGAGGTGGTGCGCCAGGACTACGTGCGCACCGCGCGGGCCAAGGGGCTCGCCGAGGGCGCGGTGGTCTACCGCCACGCCCTGCGCAACTCGCTCTTGCCGGTGATCACCTTCATCGGCTGGTGGGGCGGGCGGCTCCTGGGCGGGCTCGTGATCATGGAGATCATCTTCGTGGTGCCGGGTATGGGCAGCGCGCTGATCCAGGCGGTGAGCCAGCGCGACTACCCGACGGTCCAGGCGATGGTCTTCGTGATGGCGCTGGTGTTCCTGGCCGTGAACCTCGCGATCGACCTGCTCTACGCGTGGCTCGACCCGCGCATCCGCTACGCGTGAGGCGCGCGTGACCCGGGCCCTCGGCCGGTTCGTGCGCGGGCAGCCGCTGGGCGCGGCCGGCGCGGTGGTGGTGCTGGCCCTCGTCCTGGTGGCCCTGCTCGCCCCGCTGCTCGCCCCGCACGGCCCGAAGGAGACCGGCTTCGCGACCTACGTTGCGCCGAGCCGCGAGTTCCCGATGGGGACCGACCAGGTCGGGCGCGACGTGCTGAGCCGGGTGATCTGGGGCGCGCGCCTCTCCCTCTACGTGGGGCTGGTCTCGGTGGTGTTCGGCATCACCCTCGGCGCGCTCTGGGGCGTGGTAACCGGGTACGTGGGCGGCGCGGCCGACTCGGGCAGCCAGCGGGTGGTGGATTGCCTCATGGCCCTGCCGCCCATCATCCTCGCGCTCTCCCTGATGGCCGCGCTGGGCCAGTCGGTCAACAACGTGATCCTGGCCCTCGTGATCCTGCTCACCCCCACCGCGGCCCGCACGCTGCGTGCGGTGGCGCTCGGGGTGGTGGCGAACCCGTTCATCGAGGCCGCGGAGGCCGCCGGCGCCTCGCGGGCCCGCATCATCGTCCGGCACCTCATCCCGAACTGCATGGCGAGCTACATCGTGCTCGTCACCACCAACATCTCGTACGCGATCGTGGTGGAGGCCTCGCTCAGCTTCATCGGCGCGGGCGCCCCGCCCGACGAGCCCTCGTGGGGCGGCATGCTCGCGCAGGGCATCCAGGCGCTCGAAACCGCGCCGTGGATGGTATTCTTCCCGGGACTGGCCATCAGCCTGGCCGTGTTCGGCCTCAACCTACTCGGCGATTCGATCCGCGATCTCACGGATCCGCGCCTGCGCGGCGGTCTCGGCTAGCCGCGGAACCGCAAAGGAGCGATAGCGATGACGATGGGCCTCTCGAGACTCGCTCGGCTCGCCGCCCTGGCCGCCGCGCTACTCGCCACGATCACGGTGCCGGCGCCTCCGGCGGGTGCCCAGGAGAAGCCCCGGCCCGGCGGCATCCTGACCTGGTTCGACTACGGCGATCCCGGTCGTCTCGACGTCCACGCCGAGTCGCCCCTGGTCGTTCAGCAGGCGACCGCCGGCATCTACAGTGGGCTGCTCCAGTACGACCCGGACGAGCCCAGCAAGATCGTCGGTGACCTCGCCGAGCGCTGGACCGTCTCGGCGGACGGCAAGACCTACACCTTCCACCTGAGGAGGGGCGTGAAGTGGCACGACGGGCAGCCCTTCAGCTCGGCCGACGTGAAGGCCTCGTTCGACCGGATCCTGAACCCCGACTTCAAGAGCCCCAAGTGCGGGGCCTCGCTCAAGCCGATGGTGGCGAGCGTGGAGGCGGTGGATCCGAGCACCGTCGAGTTCCGGCTCAAGTTCGCGGCGGCACCGTTCCTGCCCTCCATCGCGTCGGCGTGGTGCCGGGTGGCGGCCAAGCACGTGCTGGCCAAGTACGGCGACCTCAACGCCCCGGAGGCCCAGATCGGCACCGGGCCGTTCAAGTTCAAGAAGTACGAGCGGGGCAGCGTGATCGAGTGGGAGAAGAACCCGAGCTACTTCGTCCCCGGGCTGCCGTATCTCGACGGGGTCAAGCAGTTCATCCTGGTGGGCGGCCCGACCCAGCTCGCGGCGGCCAAGGCGTCGAAGATCATGCTCTGGGACGCGTGGCCGCCGATGCGGAAGACCCAGGCCGACGAGCTTGGCCGCGCGCGCACCGACGTCGACATCTACCAGGCGCCGATCAACACCGTGTTCTTCATCTACCTCAACGCCAAGAAGCCGCCCTTCGACGACCCGGACATGCGCCGCGCGGTCAACCTCGCCATCGACCGCCAGGAGCTGGTGGCCAAGTCCCTCGAGGGCGCGGGGGTGCCGTGCGCCATCCTCGATCCCAAGCTGGTCGGCGACTTCGCCCTGCCGCTCGACGAGGTGGCCAAGGCCCCCGGCTGCCGCCAGCCCAAGGACGCCGATATCGCCGAGGCGAAGCGACTGGTCGAGAAGCACCACCCGGGCGGCCTCGACGTCGAGGTGGCGGTGCGCCAGGTCGGCAACTACGTCGACCGCGGCCAGCTCGTGATCGCCCAGCTCCGCAAGATCGGCATCCGCGGCACCATGAAGACCCACGAGAGCGCGGCGGGCTACGCGGCCTTCGGCAAGGGCGACTTCACGATCATCGCGACCCAGGACCGCGCGATGGATGTCAACGAGCCGAGCGGGGTGTTCCACATCTCCTACACGAGCCAGTCGGGTAGCAACTACGGCCAGTACTCGGATCCGAAGGTCGACGAGCTGACCGAGCGGGCGCTCAAGGAGACCAACCACGACAAGCGCAAGCAGGCCTACTGGGAGCTGCAGCGCTACCTCCTGAGCAAGGGAGACCACGCCTCCATCGCGGTGGCCTGGGTGGAGGGCTGGTTCTTCAAGGACAAGAAGCTCCGCAACTACAAGCCCGGCCTCACCACCTACGACAACAACACCTTCATGAAGGTCTGGATCGCCCAGTAGCCCCGCGCCCATGACCTTCGACGATCCGCGCATCCAGGGGTACCTCGCCACCAAGGACATCATGCTCCTCGGCACGATCAACCCCGACGGGGCCCCGCTCATCACCGTGATGTGGTTCCTCCACGACCCGGCCGGAATCACCCTGATCAGCGTGGACGGGCTGCAGAAGGTTCACAACCTCCGGCGGGACCCCCGGCTGCACCTCGTCGCGGAGAGCGGCGCGCGCGGCGACGACATCAAGGGGGTCGCGATGCGCGGCCGCGCCCAGTTCCTTGGCGACACGCCGGAGCGGCGCGCGCTCGCCCTCCGCTTCCTCGACAAGTACCACCCTCATCTCGAGGCGTACTGGGGCGGGCGCGTGATGCCGGCGGACCGCGTGATGTTCCGCGTGGTGCCCCAGCAGGTGCGCACCTGGGGCCTCGGCTGACCGGTCGGGCGATGCGCGCGCTCATCGAGCGGGTGAGCGACGCGCCGACCGATCGCCTCGCGGCGCTGCTCGCCGAGAGCGAGCAGCAGGGGTTCGGTTTCGTGCGGCGACTCGTCCAGGAGTGGGAGACCGGGGTCAATCGCTTCGACCGGCCGGGCGAGGCGCTCTTCGTGGCGCGGGTGGGCGACGACGTCGTCGGGGTATGCGGGCTGAACGTGGACCCCTACGCGGACGACCCGAAGATCGGCCGGGTACGGCACCTGTACGTGCTGGTTCCCCATCGGCGGAGCGGGGTCGGCGAGCAGCTGGTGGCGGACGTGCTCGAGGCCGCGCGCGGCCGGTTCAAGCGGCTGCACCTGCGCACCACGAACCCCACCGCAGCGCGACTGTACGAGCGGCTCGGATTCCGCCGGACGTTCGGCGCGCGCGATCGCACCCACATGCTCGATGTGGAGTGACCCGCGGCGCGCGGCGGTCGTCCCCGCCGCGGCCCTTATCATGGTCGCGCTCGCGCTGCTCGCCGCGCCGGCGGCCGCGCAGTGCCGCCCGGCGAGTGAGCGCACCGGGGAGGTGGGTTGCTGGATCATCGCCCGCGAGCCGCTCGGACGCCTCGCGGCGACCGCCGTCTTCTGGCACCTGCACACGTTCGCGAGCCGCGCCGAGGCGGAGGCCGAGAAGGGGCCCCGGGGCACCGTCATCGAGGCACTGGGCTTCGTGTGGCTCTCCACGGTCGCGGAGCCCGGCTGGCGGCCGAGGCGCGGCATCCGGGTCGCGGAGATCGGCCCGCTCGCGGTCAAGCTGGGCGAGTCGTACACCGCGCAGTACATGGAGGGGATCTTCGACCCGGGCATGACCACCGACGTCCACCACCACCCGGGACCGGAGGCGGTGTACACGACGGCGGGGGCCATCTGCTTCGAGACGCCGGACGGGACGGTGAGGGGCGGTGCTGGCGAGGCCGCGATCATGCCGGCCGGCCATCCCCACACCCTGACCGCCACCGGCACCGCGCAGCGCCGCTCGCTCGCGCTGGTCGTGCACGGGAGTGATCGGCCGTGGCGGCTCCCGTCGTCGGACTGGTCGCCCAGGGGTCGCTGCAAGGAGTGAGGGCGCCGTGATGACCCCGGAGGCGCTGCTCGAGCGCACCTACGCCGCCTTCAACGCCCGCGACATCGACGGGGCGCTGGCCGCGATGCACCCCGACGTGGACTGGCCCAACGGTATGGACGGCGGGCGCGTCCACGGCCACCGTGCGGTCCGCGAGTACTGGACCCGGCAGTGGGGCCTGATCGATCCGCGCGTGGAGCCGCGGGGCTTCGCGGCCGACGCCGACGGGCGGATCGCGGTGGACGTGCGCCAGGTCGTGCGGGACCGGGCGGGCGCGCTCCTCAAGGACGAGATGGTTCAGCACGTCTACCGGCTGGAGGGGGGCCTGGTCCGCGCGATGGAGATCCGCCCCGCGGCTAGCCGCGGATCAGGAGCACCGCGCCCGAGACGAAGAGCACCGCGAACACCACCCGCCGGAAGCGCGCGCGGTCGAGGCGGTTGAAGCACAGCATCCCCGCCGCGAGGCCGGCCACCGCGGGCACCGCGTAGAGCCAGGTGAGGCGCCAGACCTCCCGATCGAGGAGCCCGGCCCACCAGTAGCCGGCCAGGATGACGGCCTGGTTGACGATCAGGAAGGCCTGGATGTTGGCCTTCACCGTCCGCGCGCTCCAGTCCTGGGCCGCCGCGTAGAGGATCACCGGCGGGCCGGGCGTGCCGATCGCGCCGCCGAGCAGGCCCGCGGCCAGCCCCGCCGCGAAGCCCCAGCCTCGAGAGCGGAGCCGCTCCGGATAGAGCCCGAGCCACTCGAGCGCCACGATGACGAGCAGCACGAGCCCGATCAGGCGCTTGAGCACGTCGGCGGGCAGGCCGGCCAGGAGCCAGACCCCGGCCGGGGTGGCGAGGACGCTGCCGACCACCAGCTCCGCCATGCCGTGGAGCGTGAAGTCGCGGCGCAGGGGGATGAAGATGACGACGGTGAACACCGCCGCGTAGAGCGTGATCAGCACCACCGCGGCGGCGGGTGACATGAGGAACGGCAGGAAGGCGAGCGACACCAGCCCGATGCCGAAGCCGGCCAGCCCCTGCACGAAGCAGGCGGCCGCGACCACCACCGAGCCGGCGAGCCACGCGGGCGACAACGCGCGCGGGGCCTAGAACTTGGTGGGCCAGCCGGCGAGCCGGTGCCGGCCGATGGCGGTACGCGTCCGCGCCTGCGCGAGGAAGCGGATGACGAGATCGCGCGGGTCGGCGGGATCGATCACGTCGTGGACGAGATGCCGCGCGGCCGCGCCGTAGGGCAGGGTGTCGAGCTCCCACTGGGCGAGGAGGGCCTGGCGGCGCGCCGCGCGCTCCTCGGCGGGCAGGCGGCCGAGCTCCGCTCCGTGGACCACGTTCACCCCGGTGGCCGGATCCATGAACGACATCTCGGCGGTGGGCCACGCGAGCAGCAGATCCGCGTAGCCTCCGCCGCCCATGTTGAAGTAGGCCTGGCCGTAGGTCTTGCGCACGATGATGGACACCCGCGGCACCGTGACCATGCCAAGGGCCTCCATCCAGGTGATGATCTTGGCCGACACGCGCCGGCGCTCGGCGTCGCGACCGATGAAGAAGCCGGGGATGTCGTGGAGGAAGACGAGCGGGATGTTGAAGGAGTCGCAGAGGGCGAGGAACGACGTCGCCTTGTCGCAGCCGTCGGCGTCGCACGCGCCGCCCTTCTGGACCGGCTGGTTCGCGACGAAGCCGACGACGTGGCCACCCATCCGCGCCAGCGCGGTGACGAGGCTCCGGCCGAAGCGCTCCTTGACCTGGAAGATCTCGCCGCCGTCGGCCAGGCACCGCAGGACGCGGGTCATGTCGTAGGCGCGGTTGCGCGCCTCGGGCACCAGATCGGCGATCGTGCCCATCTCCGCGCCCGAGCCCGCCGGCACCTTCGCGGCGGGCGGCGCCTGCCGGTGGTGCGAGGGCAGGTAGGAGAGGAAGCGCCGGACGATCGCGAGGCACTCGTCCTCGGTCCGTCCCGCCGCGTCCGCGAGGCCGGTCTCCTCGGTGTGGAGCTTCACTCCGCCCAGCTCCTCGGGAGAGATCTTCTCGCCGGTGGCCAGCTCCAGCACCCGGGGTCCGGACACCGCCATCGAGGCGCCCTCCAGCATCACCACGAAGTCGGAAAGGCACGCGTTCCAGGTGGGCAGCCCGTAGGCCTGGCCGAGCACCGCGGTCACCATCGGCACGCGTCGACGCCGGGTGCCGTAGTAGGTGGAGTTGCCGAACGAGGCGATGCCCGCCGAGCCCATGATGTCGGGCATGCGCGCGCCACCCGCCTCGGCCAGGTAGACGATCGGCAGGCCCCGTCGCGCGGCGAGGCGCTTGAGCTCCGCCTCCTTGTGCGAGGCCACCCGGCTCGAGGTGGCCGCGAGCACCGTGAAGTCGTTCGAGCAGACGACCACCGGGCGGCCGTCGATGCGGCCGAAGCCGCCGACCTTGGAGTCGGCCGGCGTCTCCGCCTCCATGCCCGGCACGTCGGAGGTGTTGAAGGTGCCGATCTCCAGGAACGAGCCCGCGTCGAGCAGGCGCTCCACCCGCTCCCGCGCGTTGAGCGCGCCCGCGGCCCGGCGGCGCGCCAGTCGCTCGGGCCCGCCCATGCCGCGCGCCTTCGCGCGCCGGGCGTGAAAATCCTTCATCCGCTCGTCCCAGGCCATGGCGGGGCATTGTAGCAGCCGGAGGGCTTGGGTACACTGCGGGGGCACGATTCCACCCACGCTCAATCGGAGGCCGCGCGCAATGAAGCACCACCAGGTCTGCCGCACCGAGCTCACGCCGGTGAGCTTCCTCGTCCGCAACGCCTACGTCTTCCCCGACAAGACCGCGGTGGTGCACGGCAAGCGGCGGTACACCTACCGGCAGCTCGGCGAGCGGGTGAACCGGCTCGCCTCCGGACTGCGCGGGGCCGGCATGCAGAAGCACGACCGGGTGGCGTTCCTCTGCCCCAACGTCCCGGCGATGCTCGAGGCGCACTACGGCGTGCCCGCGGCGGGCGGCGTGCTGGTGGCGATCAACACGCGGCTCTCCTCCGAGGAGATCGGCTACATCCTCCAGCACTCCGGCTCGAAGATCCTCTTCGTCGACGCGGAGCTCGAAGGGCTGATCAAGCCGCTCGGCCTCGACGGCCTGCGCCCCGAGATTCGTGTCGTCCGGATCGACGACACCGGCGCGGCCGGCGATCCCTACGAGGACTTCCTTGCCGGCGGCTCGCCAGAGCCGGTCGAGAGCTGGCTCGAGGACGAGGAGGAGACGATCTCGATCAACTACACGTCGGGCACGACCGGTCGGCCCAAGGGCGTCATGTACTCGCACCGGGGGGTGTGGGTGAACGCGGTGGGCGAGATCGTCGAGACCGGCATGACCTTCGACACGAAGTACCTCTGGACCCTGCCCATGTTCCACTGCAACGGCTGGTGCTTCACCTGGGCGGTCACCGCGGTGGCCGGGACGCACGTCTGCCTCCGCAAGGTCGAGCCCGGCCGCATCTGGGACCTGATCGATGCCGAGGGCATCACCCACTACAACGGGGCGCCCACCGTGCAGATCGGCGTGGTCAACGACCCGAAGGCGCACCGGCTCGCGCGTCCGGTGACGGTGACGGTGGCCGGCGCCCCGCCCTCCCCGACCTTGCTCGGCAAGCTGAAGGAGCTCGGCTTCAGGCCGGTGCACGTCTACGGCCTCACCGAGACCTACGGGCCCCACACCGTCTGCGGCTGGAACGCGGACTGGGACGCGCTGCCCGCCGAGCAGCAGGCGAGCCTGGCCGCGCGGCAGGGCCAGGGTTACGCCCTCTTCGACCTGGTCCGGGTGGTGGACGGTGAGATGAACGACGTGCCCCGCGACGGAGAGACCCTGGGCGAGGTGGTGATGGTCGGCAACAACGTGGCCAAGGGCTATTACGAGCAGCCGGATGCGACCGCGGAGGCGTTCCGGGGCGGCTGGTTCCACTCGGGCGACATCGGGGTCTGGCATCCCGACGGCTACATCGAGCTGCGCGATCGCAAGAAGGACATCATCATCTCGGGGGGTGAGAACATCTCCACCATCGAGGTCGAGCAGTGCGTGGCCCGGCACCCCGCGGTGCTGGAGTGCGCGGTGGTGGCCATCCCGGATGAAAAATGGGGCGAGCGGCCCAAGGCCTTCGTCACCCTCAAGCCGGGCCAGTCCGCGACCGAGCAGGAGATCATCGACTTCTGCAAGCGGCACATCGCGGGCTTCAAGGCGCCCGCCGCGGTGGACTTCGGCGAGCTGCCCAAGACCTCCACCGGCAAGATCCAGAAGTTCGTGCTGCGCGACCGGGAGTGGAAGGGGAAGGCGAAGCGGATCAACTAGCCGATGCGCGTCGGGGTCCTCGACCAGTCGCCGGTGCGCAGCGGGGGGACTCCCGCCGACGCGATCCACGAGACGCTCGAGCTGGCGCGGGCCGCGGACCGCTGGGGCTATCATCGCTACTGGCTCGCCGAGCACCACTCCACCGCCGGCCTGGCCGGGGCGAGCCCCGAGGTGCTGATCACCCACGTCGCCTCGGTGACGAGCCGCATCCGGGTCGGCTCGGGCGGCGTCATGCTGCCCCACTACAGCGCGCTCAAGGTGGCCGAGCAGTTCCGCATGCTCGAGACCCTTTTTCCCGGCCGCATCGACCTGGGCATCGGGCGCGCGCCGGGCAGCGATCAGCGGACCGCCCGCGTGCTTCGTCACGGCCCCGGTGCCCTCGGCATCGAGCACTACCCCCGGCAGATCCAGGACCTGACCGCATTCCTCCACGACGACCTGCCCGCCGAGCATCCCTGGCGCGGCATCCACGCCATGCCGGCCGGGCCGAGCGTGCCCGAACTGTGGCTGCTGGGCTCGAGCGACGAGAGCGCGCTGCTGGCCGCCCAGCTCGGCCACTCCTTCTGCTTCGCGCACTTCATCAACGCGGAGGGCGGGGCGGAGGTCACCCGCGCCTACCGCGACCGGTTCTGCCCGTCGCCGGACCTGGCCACCGCGCGCAGCAGCGTGGCCGTCTTCGCGGTGTGCGCGGAGACGGAGATGCAGGCGCGGCGGCTCGCGCGGAGCCGGGACCTCTTCATCGTGCGGCTCTACACCGGCCGGCCCGCCCCGTACCCTTCGGTGGAGGAGGCCGAGAGCTACCCCTACAACGCCCAGGAGCTGGCCATCGCCCAGCACGCGGCCCGGCGCAGCGTGGTGGGCACGCCCGAGCAGGTGCGGGAGCGGCTCCTCGGCATGGTCGCCGACTACCAGGCCGACGAGCTGATCGTGGTCACGATCACCCACGACTTCAAGGCGCGCCTGCGCTCCTACGAATTGCTGGCCGAGGCGTTCGAGCTCACGCGGCAGTAGGCGGCGCAGCCGGAGGCGAGCTGCCGCCATAAGGAGACCACCATGACCATGCCCCTGTCGCTGCACACCTGGACGCTCGACACCACTCCGCTCGCGGAGGCGCTCGCCGTCATCAAGGAGACGGGCTGGGACGCGGTCGAGCTACGCCGCCTCGACTTCGAGCGCGCGGCTCAGGCCGGCCAGCCCGCCGATCAGGTGCTGGCCCTCGTGCGCGCCTCGGGCCTGCCGGTGGCGTGCGTGGGCGTGGAGCTCGGCTGGATCTGGGCCACCGGCGAGGAGCGGGCGCGGCTGCTGCGCGTGTTCGCCGAGCAGTGTGCCCGCGCGAGGACGCTCGGCTGTCCCACCGTGATGAGCCCGGTGGATCGGGGTCGAGGCGACCTGGCCCGGGCCGCCGCGAGCTTGCGGGAGGTCGGCGACATCGCTCGCGCGCACGGGGTGCGTCTGGCGGTGGAGTTCAACTCCCAGGCCGAGCAGCTCAACGCCCTTGGTCCAATGCGCGAGGTGGTCACCCGCGCCGGACATCCGAGCGTGGGACTTCTCCTCGATACCTATCATCTGGGCCGCACCGGAGCCTCTCCGCGCGACGTCGAGGACGTGCGGCCCGAGGAGATCGCCTACGTGCAGTACAGCGATGTTCCCCGCTCCGGTCTCGAGCCCGGCAAGGCGCTGGACCGCCTGCCTCCGGGGCAGGGCTCGGTGCCGTTCAAGGAGTTCTTCGCGGTCTTCGCGGTCAAGGAGTACCGCGGGTACCTGAGTTACGAGGCACCCAATCCGGCCGCTTGGAAGCGCCCGGCCGCGGCGGTCGCGCGCGAGGCGCTCGAGGCGACGCGGGCGATCCTGCCGTAGCGGCCGGCTCCCCCGGGGCGCTACCGGGCGCTGAGGCGGTAGGTCAGCTCGCCCAGGAGGTCTCGCCGGTCCCAGACCATGCGCCGCAGCAGATGCCGATACAGTCGCATCTTGGATCGCCGGGGCAGGGGCGAGGCGCTCACCGCGGACAGGAACGCGGTATGCCCACGCCACCTCGTCATCTTGGCGTCTCGCTTGACCGTGCCGTGGTAGTGCTTCGCCTGGTGCGCCGGATCGTCCCGCTTCCAGCTCCCCGACGTCTTGTGGAACCGACGGAAGAAGAGTCGCTCGGGTAGCTCGTGGAACTTCCCGTAGAGGGCCAGCTCGGCCAGCAGGTTCACGTCCGAGGCCACGTGGACTCCGAGCAAGTGGGTCTGACGGAGGCAGGCCATGCGGATCAGGCCGAGATGCTGATGCGCGAGCCCGATGTTCGAGATCACGCCCAGGAAGCGTTCCGCCGGATCCGATTGGATCAGGTGTAGATTGTCCTCGACCGGTCTCCGGTTGCCGCCCTCGGCGTCCACGATGAACGTCTTCGGGTAGCACAGCGCGACGGTGGGATCGCCCTCCATCACTTCCACGGCGCGTTCCAGGAACGTCGGGTCCCAGAAGTCGTCGGCGGTCGACCACTTGAGATAGCGCGTCGTGGTGAGCTCGAAGATCCGATTGAAGTTGCGCGGATTGCCGATGTTGGTCGCGTTGCGGAAGCACTTCACCCGCGGATCGGCCGCCGCGTACTCCTCGCAGATGTGTGGCGTCCCATCGGTCGAGGCGTTGTCGTTGACGATCAGCACGAAGTCCGAGTAGGTCTGGGCGAGGAGCGAGTCGAGCGACTGGCGGAGATAGCGCTCCGAGTTGTAGACCGGCAATCCGATCGTGACGAGGGGAGAGTCACTCATGGCGCACCGGTCCTCAGGCCGGGCACTTCGACAGCGCCGTCTCCGCGGCGCGCTCCCCGCTGATGAAGCTCTCGTCGGTCCACATGTAACCCCAGTCGCCGTATCGTCCACAGTAGGCGATGCCGATGTCGTCGAGGTAGCCGTGCACCGTCTTCAACGCCTCGGTGCGCTCGAGATCGAAGATGACGTTCGCATAGGGGATCACCGTCGCGTGC
Organism: Methylomirabilia bacterium; assembly: GCA_041497895.1. Classification (GTDB taxonomy): domain Bacteria; phylum Methylomirabilota; class Methylomirabilia; order Rokubacteriales; family CSP1-6; genus CAMLFJ01. The sequence continues at coordinate 18,545 of JBGQHJ010000031.1, read as the reverse complement.
CGAGTGAGGATCTTGTCGTCGTCGCGGAGGGTCCCGGTCCGCCGCAGATCCTTGATCACCACGTCGATCAGATCGTCCGGCGACTGGGTGAGCGGGTGATACTTCCGCGAGAAGTAGACCTCGGCCTGGACGCTGCCGCAGCCGGGAGGGACGTTGGTGGCCGACAGCATGTGGGGAAAGCTGAGGCGGGTGAAGGAGATATCCTCGTCGTAGAAGTAGGTGATCTGGGCCTCCGAGAGATCGGCACGGTCGACCCCCACGTCGACGAGGACGCAGGTCGAGCAGGCCAGGCGCTGCGAGGCCTCGACGATGTCCCGCGGGGTCTCCGCGATCATCGGGACGAGCTCCGGGAGGGGCACCGACGAGATCAGAGCGTCGTAGCCGGTGGCGACTCCGTTCGCGAAGCGCAGCTCTCGCTGCCGGGGATCGACCGCGACCAGGCGGTGCCCGAGCGTGAGGTCGCCGAGGGCCGGGAGATTCCGCAGGTAGGAGAGGAAACCTCCATTGGAGGGATAGCGGAAGTTGGTGATGTAGTGGACGTCGGGAGTCCAAGGAGCCAGCGCTCCCCGCAGCATCTCGGCGAGACTCGGCCGGTACATGCGGGGACCGAGCCAGTCGGTGGTCATGTTGGCGGCGGTGGTCAGGTGGTACTTCCGGGTGTACGTCATGGGGAACAGCTCGGCGAACCGCTTCCCGTAGCTGGCGATCAGCCAGTCCTCGTAGTTCGCGATATGGCGCTCGGGGCCGTGCTGCTCCTTCACGAAGTCGGTGATGATCTCCACGATCAGATCGTGGGGGAGCTTGTTCAGGTGCAGCTGGACCGGGTGCGTGATCCGGAGCCCGCGCCAGTAGTTGTTGAGATTGATCTGGACCGCCTCGTACTTCTGGTCGACGTATTCGGCGAACAGGTTCTGGATGCGGGGGTCCTTCGTGAACGAGATGTGAGGGCCCAGATCGAACAGGAAACCGTTCGCGTCGCGGAAGGAGGCGGTGTGGCCCCCGTAGTACGAGTTCTTGTCGTAGAGGGTCGGGCGGATGCCTTCCGCGCGCAGCCGATACGCGGCGCCGAAGCCGGCCATGCCGGTCCCGAGGACAACGATGTTGGTCACGGGTCAGGGTCTCCTGGTCATGGGATCGTTCCGACGCTCACGCGGTGGGGGAGAGCTGGGGGGCGCGGGGCATCGGGCGGGATGCGGCGGCGGTCGGGACCGGCCAGCGCCGCTGCTGCTCGAGCCAGAGCGCGTCGCTGAGACGGGTGGGTGGCAGCTGCACGTCGTCGAAGGACACGACCGCGTCCTTGGCGATGTCGCGGAGCAACACGCAATCGTCCGACAGGGCAATCGGCAGCGCGTTCACCGCGCGGGCCGCCGCGCGGTTGTCGATCAGGCCGTAGGCGCAGAAGCCACCGACCCCGTCCAGGCGCTCGCCGGCCCGGAGGGCCCGCTTGGCGACCGTGACGACCTCGCACGAGGGACCGGCGAGCGGAGCCACGGTGGGGTCGGCGTGAATGACGGCCCGGGCGATCGTCGACGGGAGCTGGATGTGAGGGAGATGGAACGGTGTGTAGAACACGTAGAACGGGCCATCGCCGAGCTTGTAGTAGGCGAGCTGGGTGCGCTTGTACGGGTTCTCCTCGTGAACCACGACGAACCCGCCGGTATGAGGGGCCGCGCCCACCGAGTAGTCGACGATGCCGCCGGCGAGCATGGCTTCCGGGGGCAGCAGCTTGGCCAGATCGCGGACGTAGCCGCACGCGGGACCGGTCATGCCGCGCCGGGCGACGCCGAAGCCGGTGGCATTCGCCAGGACCGTGGTTTCCATCGACAGCTTGGTCGCGTCGGCGAAGGACGTCACCTTGCGGACGTCCTGGTCGTGCTGGGCGGCGAAGTTGCGCTGCGTGTCGGGAGTCCGATAGTAGTCGACCATGCCCTTGATGTTCCCGGCCGCGACCGGGCGGAGGCCGACCGACTGGACGTAGCGGACCAGGGTCATTGCGACCCCCGGCTCGTCGCCGTCGGTGTGAGTCAGCACGACGCCCGCTTCGTCGGCCTTGACCTTGAGCATCGGGCCGATCAGCGAGTCGAGCTCGGCGTTCACGAGCACCACCGGCTTGCGATGCTTGAACCCGTCGAGTGCGACACCGGCCCCGAAGTCGACGGTCCCGGTCACCTCGACGATCAGGTCGATCGCGTTGCAGCGCGTCAGGACCGTGGCGTCTTCGGTGAGCACGGGGATCCCGTGCGAGATGCGCTCCTCTGCTCTGGCCGGCGTATCCGCTGCCGCCCATTCGCCGATGCCGGCCTCTCGAAAGGCGCGCTCGGCGTGCTGCGGCGTCCGATTGGCGATACCGGCGAGCCGGATGCCCGGCACCGGCGTCCCGAGCTGAAGGGCGATCGCTCGGCCGGTCGCACCAGCTCCGACGACCCCGACGCGGATCGGTCGATTCTCGGCCTCGCGGAGCCGCAGGACGTTGTAGATAGCCATGTTCGGCGCGGGATGGTAATTGGGGTCGGGGCTCATGCGGGTCTCCGTTCGTAGGTCGGATCAACTAGGGGCCAGCCGCGGTCCTGGTCAGAAACCGAAGAGGCGGGTAAAGGCCAGCGCACCCCGAACGCGGGATCATCGTATCGGACTCCGCGGGCCTGCCCCGGGGCATAGAACGCCGAGGTCATGTAGTAGATCTCGGTATTGTCCTCCATCGCCTGGCACCCATGTGCGCAACCTTCCGGTACATAGAGCATGCGGCCATTCTCGGCGGTCAGGTCGATGCCGTACCAGGTCCGATAGGTCGGTGACTCCGGTCGAAGATCCACGACGACGTCGAAGATGGCGCCCGAGGTACAGCGAACGAGCTTCGCCTCGAGGGCGGGTGCCACCTGGTAGTGCAGGCCCCGGATGGTGCCCCGGCGGGCGCTGAACCCCATGTTGGCCTGGACCGGGGTGAAGTCGATCGCATGGTCGCCGAACTCGCGAAGACACCATGCGCGCATGAACCGACCCCGGTCGTCTTTGTGCGGGGCCGGGTCGATGACCCAGGCCCCGAGAACGCTACATTCTTGAAAGTGCATCGCTTCTCCTGTGTCCTCGCGAGGGAACCCGAAGCAATCGGGCTCGCCTCGGGGCCCCGAGTGTGCAAGCGAGGTGCCATGGCGGGGACGGATCATTGCTGCAAACTATTGATTTCAATGACATAAATACTCGACCCGGAGTGTACTTGATTCGCGTCATTGGGAAAACTACATCCTGATCGCGTCGAATGTTGCATCCCGAGCGCGGCTCGCGCCTCAAAACATGATTCAAGTCGGGGACTTCTCACTGGCCACGCGATGCAAGGCTTGCGTGCGTGGCCGCGGCGCAGCCCATGGCGACCAGAACGGCCCCGCCCCCTTTACTCCGACGTCCGGGTGGCGCCGGCGTCGAGCAGAGCGGTGATCTGGTCCTCGGTGAGGCCGATCTCGGCGAGGACCTCCACGCTGTGCTCTCCCAGCCGGGGCGGCAGGCGCCGGATGGCGCCCGGCGTCTTGCCGTAGGTGGCGGGCAGACCGGGCAGGCGCATGGGGCCCTCGGTGGGGTGCTCGACCATCTGCCAGAAGCCCACCGCCTCCAGGTGCGGGTCGTGGAGCAGCGACTCGAGCGTGTTGACGCTCATCGCCGGGATGTTGCGTCGGTCCAGCTCGGCCAGCCACTCGGCGTTCGTCCGGGTGAGGGCGATCTTGGCCAGCTCCTCGTACAGTACCTCGATGTGGCGGAGCCGCGTGGCGAGGGTCTTGTAGCGCGGGTCGTCGAGCAGGTCGTGCCGGCCCGCGAGGGTGAAGAAGTCGCGCCAGTTCTGGTCGGTGTAGGGGAGGATCGCGAGGTAGCCGTCCCGCGTCTTGAAGGGCCGTCGATTCGGGTTGAGGATCCGCTTGTAGCCGATGGTGTCCACCGGCGGCGCGAACGTCTCGCCGTAGAGGTGCTCGACCATGACCCAGGCGGCCATGCTCTCGAACATCGGCACCTCGACCTCCTGGCCCTCCCCGGTGCGCGCCTTGTGGTAGAGCGCCGCGAGCACCGCGGCCAGCACCGTCATCGAGCTCGACTTGTCGGCGACGATCGTCGGCACGTAGCGCGGCTCGCCCACGATCGAGGCCTGGAGCGAGGCCAGGCCGGAGGCGGCCTGGATGATGTCGTCGTAGGCCGGCTTGTCGCCGTACGGGCCGCTGGCCCGGAACCCGTAGGTGCCGACGTAGACCAGGCCCGGATTGACCGCGCGAAACGTCTCGTACGACATGCCGAGCCGCCGCGCCGCCTGGGGCCGGTAGTTGTGGAGCAGCACGTCGGCGCCCTCGGCGAGCCGGAGCAGCACGCGGCGGGCCGCCTCCTGCTTGAGGTCGAGCACGATCGACCGCTTGTTGCGGTTGACCGCGAGGTAGAACGCGCCCATCGCGGGGTTCCGCATCGGGCCGAGCTGGCGCGTGGTGTCGCCCTCGGGCGGCTCGACCTTGATCACGTCGGCGCCGAGATCGCCGAGCTGCTGGGCCGCCCACGGTCCCAGCACCACCGTGGTGCAGTCCACCACCCGGACGCCGTGGAGCGGCCCCGACACCGCGGGGTCCCCCGGGTCAGGCGCCCCCGGTGACGACGAGCGTCTGGCCGCTGACGAAGTCGCTGTCCGGGCTGCAGAAGAGGTAGATCGCGCCCGCCGCCTCCTCGGGCAGCCCGCCGCGGCCGAGCGGGATCATCTGGTTCATGGCCGCGATGCGCGCGCCCTGCACGCCGACCCTCAGCTGGCGGCCGGCGACGTCGATCGTCCCGGCCTCGCCCTCGGCGAGCGGCTTGGTTAGGCGCGTCTGGATGTAGCCGAAGGCCACGCAGTTGACGGTGACCGCGTAGCGGCCCCACTCCTTGGCGAGAGTGCGGGTCATGCCGGTGACCGCGGCCTTGGCGGAGGAGTAGTTGACCTGGCCCGCGTTCCCGCGCACGCCGGACGTGGAGGAGACCTGTACGACCTTTCGAACGATTCGCTCACCCCGAGCGGCCTCCGCCTCGAACTGCGACCGGAGGTACGGGGCGAACGACCGGAGGATGCGGAAGGGGGCGGTCACGTGGACGTCCATGATCGCGTACCACTGCTCGTCGGTCATCTTCTGGATCACGTTGTCCCAGGTGTAGCCCGCGTTGTTCACGATCACGTGGAGCCCGCCGAGCTGCCGGACCGCGGTGTCGACGATGCGGTCGCCGAAGTCCTTGGCGGTCACGTCGCCGTTGCACGCCACCGCCCGGCCGCCGGCCCGCTCGATGAGCGCGATGGTCTCCCGGGTCGGCGCGTCGTCGAGGTCGTTCACCACCACCGCCGCGCCGTCGCGCGCGAGCCGCAGCGCCACCTGCTGGCCGATGCCGCGGCCCGAGCCGGTCACGATCGCCACCTTGCCGTCGAGCTGTCCCATGTCGTCCCGCCTCCTCGCGGTGATCGCGGCCGATCATACACGATCCCCCCGACCCTGGCCCTGGATCGCGGCCTTGGGTAGAATCCCCGGCCATGAACACCCTCGTGCTGGGCCGCGTGCGCGTCGAGGCGGTCGTGGAGACCGCCGGCCCGACGCGTCCGACGTGGCTCTTCCCGGCCGCGACGCCCGAAGCGCTCGAGCCTCATCGCGCGTGGCTCGCCCCCCACTTCATCGACGCGGAGGGGCGGCTGCGGCAGAGCGTCCACACCTTCGTGGTGAAGGCGCCCGACCTGACCGTCCTCGTCGACACCTGCATCGGCAACGACAAGGACCGGGGTGGCCGGCGCCCGTTCCACATGCTCCACACCACGTTCCTCGAGGAGCTGCGCGCCGGTGGGGTGGACCCGGAGAACGTCGACGTGGTGATCTGTACCCACCTGCACGTCGATCACGTCGGCTGGAACACCCGGCTCGCCGACGGTCGCTGGGTGCCGACGTTTCCCCGCGCCCGCTACCTGTTCGCCCGGCGGGAGTGGGAGCACTGGACGTCCGAGGAGGACGACGGCACGAAGCGCATCCTGGCCGACAGCGTGGCCCCGGTGCTGGACGCGGGCCTGGCCGACCTGGTGGAGATGGACCACCGGGTCTCGGACGGGATCTGGCTCGAGCCGACTCCCGGGCACACCCCCGGGCACGTGAGCGTGCGCCTCGCCTCCGACGGCGCCGACGCGGTGATCACCGGAGACCTCATGCACCATCCGGTCCAGGTCGCGGAGCCCGCGTGGCAGAGCGCCTTCGACACCGATCCCGTCCAGGCCCGGGAGACGCGACGCGCGTTCTGCGCGCGCTACGCCGACCGGCCCGTCACGGTGCTCGGCACCCACTTCCACCATCCGACCGCGGGGCGCATCGTGAGCCACCGGGACGCGGACGCGTGGCGCTTCGTGGTGGGCGAGCCGGGCTAGGCCGTGTCCCGACGCCCTTGACAACGCCGCGGCGCGGGTACTAATAGACGGTTCAAGTTCAAAGTATGCCCACCCACTACCGGGGCAGCGCGCAGGAGCGGGCCGCGCTCGACACGTACATCAAGCTGATGCGCGCGGCCGACTCGGTGACCGCGCGACTCGATCCGCTGATGCGGGCCGCCCACCTCACGCTTGGCCAGTTCGGCACCCTGGAGGCGCTCCTGCACCTCGGCCCCTCTGCCAGCGGGACCTGGGCCGCAAGCTCCTCCGCAGCGGCGGCAACATCACGGTCGTGGTCGGCAACCTTGCCCGGCGCGGGCTGGTACGCCGCGCCCGGGGCCCGCGGGACCGGCGGTTCGTCATCGTCACACTCACCGACAAGGGCCGCCGATTGATCGGCGGCATCTTCCCTCGCCACGTGCGGCACGTGGTGCGCGAGATGCGCGCGCTCTCGGCCCCGGAGCAGGCGGAGCTCGCTCGGCTGTGCCGGCAGCTCGGGCTGCGCCGGCGCGCGGAGCGCGCTCGAAAGGAGACCGGCAATGGCGTCACACCACACCCGCTTCGGCTCGCTCGCGCACTATGAGAAGGGCGGTGTCGAGGTCATCAAGGACGACGCCCGGAACTACGTCTTCTCGAACGTGTTCGAGGTCGCCTCGAAGGCCCGCCCCTACGAGAAGGTCGCGGTCGGCAAGAACATCGAGTACGTGATCGAGGCCATCCGCGCCGAGGGCACCTCCGGCTGGCGGGTGGCGTGCCAGGACGAGTTCGCCCTGGTGATGGACGGAGAGGTCGAGGTGCGCCTGCTCAGGCCGGACGACGCTCGGCTGGCGCCGGCGGGCGGCCGCGGATCGATCCCGCTCGCCGCCCCCCCCGCCGGGCGCACGATGGGCCGCGTCCGGGCCCGGCGCGGCCACATGACGCTCCTGCCCGCGGGCGCGGCCTACCAGTTCCACGCCGGGAGCCCGAGCGTGATCCTGCTCCAGACCCTGGCCGGGCGCGACACGGTGGAGCGGTGGGCCGAGATCTGCCAGACCGCGCCCCGGCCCAAGGAGGTGACGCGATGAGCACCGACACCGTTCCCGAGCTCGGCAGCATCGAGCCCAACGCGCACGGCTACAAGGACTTCGCGCTGGGCAAGTTCTCGTTCGGCCGGGACGAGTACTTCGTCCACGTGCGCTGGCCCAACGGCACCCACATGCTCGCGGTGGACGCGTTCCTCCGCGCGATCCAGCGTGACGTGGCGTGGGGGTTCTTCTACGGCATCGTCAACTTCGACACCGTGATCGGGACCGTGAACCACTACGGCACCGTGGACCTCTTCGCGGGCCGATTCAACGCCCAGTACCGGCAGGCCGGGCTCGACTACTCGGAGAACTTCAAGACCGACGCGATCAGCCGCCTCTTCGAGGCGATCCTGCTCGACTGGACCAACGCCCCGTTCGACCCCTTCGCCTCTCCCGAGGAGACCGGCAGCGCCTTCGGGCCCAAGAACGGGAGCAACAAGCGGGCGATCACTCGCCACCGGGTCACCGCCAAGCGCATGATCGGCGCGCCCGGCGACGAGCCGGTCCGCACCGACGACAGCGGTTTCCCGGTCAACCGGCACTTCACCGACGTGCCGCAGGACGCCCCGGAGGTCCACGCGGAGCCGGGCTTCGAGGACCAGGTGGTGTCGGTGAATCTCTTCGCCTACCTCTCGCGCTCCGACGTGACCTGGAACCCGTCGGTGGTGTCGGTGTGCAAGAACAGCCTCTACTGCCCGACCACCGAGGAGTACATCCTGCCCATCATCCACGGCAACGACCGCGTGGAGTGGTTCGTGCAGCTCAGCGACGAGATCCAGTGGGAGGTGGAGGACCGCGACACCGGCGCGGTGCGGGCGCGGGTCACCATGAAGGCGGGCGACGTGGCCGCCATGCCCGCCGACATCCGCCACCGGGGCTTCTCGCCCAAGCGCTCCATGCTGCTGGTGTGGGAGAACGCCTCGCCGGAGCTGCCCGCGCTCTACGCGGCCGGCAAGATGCCGCCGGCCCCCGTGCAGTTCTAGACCCGACGCGGCAGGATCCGCGATCGCGAGCCGCGAAGCGCTATCGTGGTGATCGGCGGCCTCGGGACGGTGGAGGGCCCGCTGGTGGGCACCGCCCTCTTCTTCCTCGTGCGCGAGGGCCTCTCCGATCACGGGGCGTGGTACATGATCCTCCTCGGCTCGCTGGCGGTGGGCGTGATGCCCGTCTATCCGCACGGGCTCTGGGGGCTCGTGACGTCCCGCTGGGACGTACGTTTCTTCCCGGTCCAGCGCCGCGCGCGCCTCGACCTCGGGAGCGCCGACCCTTGACGGTCTGAATTCGAGTTCGAAGGGCCGGGCGGGGCATATATAGTAACCATCGGAGGAGCGAGCCCCGATGAGCAACACGACGACGGCGACGCTCGACGCGTTCCGGCGGGACGGCTTCGTGGTGGTCCCCGGCCTCTTCGACGAGGCGGAGATGCGCCGCATCTCGGAGTGGGCCGACGAGCTGCAGGCGCTGCCGGAGCGGCCCGGGCACTGCATGATGTACTTCGAGCCGAGCCTGCTCAAGCCGGGTGAGCGGGTGCTGCAGCGGATCGAGAACTTCTGTCCCTTCCATCCCGCCTTCGCGGCCCTCTGCGACGGGGCCAAGCTGTGCGGTTTCGCGTCCCGCCTCTTCGGCGAACCCGCGGTGCTGTTCAAGGACAAGATCAACTTCAAGCTGCCCGGGGGGGACGGGTTCAAGCCCCACCAGGACCAGCAGGCCGGCTGGAGCACCTACGCGGACCTCTTCATCACCGCGATGGTGAGCATCGATCCCACCACCGAGGAGAACGGCTGCCTGGAGCTGGCCGCCGGTCACCACACCCGCGGCCTCATCGGCGACGAGTGGAAGCCGCTCACCCCGGAGGACATGCGCCGCATGGACGCCCGGGCGGTGCCGACCCGGGCCGGGGACGTGGTCTTCTTCGACTCCTACACTCCCCACGCGTCGGGGCCCAACCTGACCAGCGAGCGCCGGCGCGTCCTCTACATCACCTACAACCGCCGCTCGGCCGGGGACCATCGGGTTCGCTACTACGCGGACAAGCGGAAAAGTTTTCCCCCCGACATCGAGCGCGACCCGAGCCGGACGTACACGTTCCGGGTCTGAGGCGGGCTCCGGCGCGCGTCCGGTCCGCCATTTATTGCTTCCCGGTGGCGATTGTGTTACTCCGGATATTCATGATCACTCGTGTGCCGGCTTTTTCCCCGCTCGCCCGCGTCGCGCTCGTGCTCACGGGCTGCCTGGCCATCGCGTCTCCCGCCGAGGCCTACCTCGATCCGGGGACCGGCAGCATGCTCCTCTCGGCGGTGATCGGGGTGGCGGCGGCGGTCGGCCTCGCGGTGAAGATGTTCTGGTACCGGCTACTCGGGCTGATTCGCGGCAAGGCGCGCGGCTCCCGGCCGGGAGTGGTGGACGGCGCCCCCTCAGCGGACGAGTAGCCCGTCCGGCCGGTGGGGATCTGGCAGGACTGGACCAGCTACCGCCGTTTCCAGAAGCTCCCGACCCGTGACCGCAACCTGGTCTTCTACTCCGAGACCCACCAGGACTGGCATCATCTCCGGCCGCTCATCGACGTCCTGATCGGACCGCTCGGCCGCACCGTCTGCCACGTCACCTCCGAGCCCTCGGTCCCGCTGCCCCCCGCCGCGCCCGGCCTCCACGCCTTCCGCATCCGGTCGGGCGTGCTCTGCACGTGGCTCTTCCAGACGCTCCAGGCCGACGTGATGGTGCTGACCATGCTCGACCTGCAGAACTTCCAGCTGAAGCGCTCGCTCCACCCCGTGCATTACTGCTACGTGTTCCACAGCATGGGCAGCACCCACATGGTGGATCACGAGAACTCCTACGATCACTACGAGAGCCTGCTCTGCGCGGGCCCGCACCACGTCGCGGAGATCCGCCGGCGCGAGGCGCTCGCGAGCCTGCCGCCCAAGCACCTCTTCGCCTACGGCTACCCGCGCCTCGAGCGGCTGGTGGCCGCGGGGGCGGCGCGGGCGCCGAGGCTCGTCGGCCCACCCACCGCGCTCCTCGCGCCGACGTGGGGCCCCGAATCGACCCTGCACGTCTGCGGTGAGCCCCTGATCGCGGCGCTGCTCGGGGCGGGAGTCCGGGTGGTCCTGCGGCCACACTACCAGACCGCGCGGCTCGCTCCGCGGCTCGTGGAGGGCCTGGTCGCCCGGTTCGGGGCGGACCCCGGCTTCCGCCACGTGGACCGCATGGAGGAGAGCGACTCCCTGCTCGACTCGGACCTGCTGATCAGCGACTGGTCCGCGATGACGATCGAGTACGCGCTCGGCCTGGGCCGGCCGGTGCTCTTCGTCGACGTCCCGCCCCGGGTGCGGAACCCGAAGTACGCCCTGCTCGGCCTCGAGCCGATGGAGATGCGCATCCGGCGCGAGCTCGGGACGATCCTGCCGCTCGACCGCCTGGCCGACGCGCCCCGCTACGTGGCCGACCTCCTGCGGGACGCGGAGAGCTTTCGCAAGCGCAGCGTCGCGTTCCGGGAGGAGTGGGCCTTCAACTTCGGCCGGAGCGTCGAGGCGGGCGCGCGCGAGATCGCGCGACTCGCCGAGCAGCAGCGGGGCCGCGGCGCGGCCGGGCGCGCGCGATGACCTCGCGGCGCCGGCTGCTGCGCTGGGCGCACTGGTTCACGGCGGCGCACGCGGGCCTGCTCGGCCTCATCGGCCTGCGCTACCTGTGGCTCTACATGCGGCTCTCCCCGACGGTGGCCTGGGTCTACGCGCCGCTCGGCTACGTCGGCCACATCGCGGTGCTCGCCTACCTGCCGATCCTCCTGGTGGTGGTCCCGCTCATCCTGCTGCTCCCGTGGCCGCGCGTGGTAGTGCCGCTGGGGGTGGCGCTGGCCAGCGCGGTGGCCGGCTTCCTGATGCTCGACAGCCTGGTCTTCGCGGAGAACCGCTACCACCTCGGCATCCTGACCACCACCCTGCTGGCCCCGCAGACGTGGCTCTTCCTCGGGATCTACTTCGGGCTCGGCCTGGCCATCGAGGGAATGCTCGCGCGCGCGGTATGGCGCCGCACCGAGACGACCCCCACCCGGCCCGTCGGCCGGTACCTGGCCCTCGGCCTCGTCCTGTGCTTCGCGGCCGGCAATCTCATGCACGCGTGGTTCGAGGCCCGCTACGACGTCGCGGTGACCTCGTTCACCCGCTACCTCCCGCTCTACTTCCCGCTGCGCGACTCCCGGGTCCAGGGACGGCTGGGCCTCATCGATCGCAGCGTCGCGCGCGAGCGCGGCGTCGTGGCCGCGCTCGGCCGCTCCCCCGCGGGGGAGCTCCAGTATCCGCTCCACCCCTTGACCTGCTCGCCGCCCCGGCCGATGCGCAACGTGCTCATCATCGTCATCGACGCCATGCGGGCGGACGTCCTCACGCCCGAGTACGCCCCGCGGATGAGCGAGTTCGCCCGCGGGGCGACCCGCTTCGCCTCTCACTACAGCGGAGGAAACTCTTCGCGGGCCGGCATGTTCTCCATCTTCTACGGCGTGCCCGCGACCTACTGGGACGCGTTCGCCGGCTTCGCCCGGCCCCCCGTGATGATGGACCTGTTCCGACAGCACGACTACCAGCTCGGGGTGTTCGCGAGCTCGCCGGTGTACCGGATCGTCGGCCTCGATCGCACGGTCCTGGCCCGGATCCCGAACCTGCGCCTCGAGACGAGCTCGCCCTATCCGGGCTCGAGCGGCCGGGACCGCACCCTGACCGAGGAGTGGTATCGGTGGCTCGACCAGCGGGATCCCTCGCGCCCCTTCCTCGGGTTCCTCTACTACAACGCGGTGGTGGCGAGCGAGCCACCCGACGATTATCCGCACATGTTCCAGCCGCCGGCGCAGTCGACCCATCTCCAGCGCCTGGCCGCGCGCTACCTGAGCGCGGTGCACTTCGTGGACGGCCTGGTCGGGCAGGTGCTCGACGACCTGCGCCGCCGCAAGCTGCTCGACGACCTGATCGTGCTCGTCACGTCCGATCACGGCATGGAGTTCGACGAGAACGGGCTCGGCTTCTCGGGCCACGGTACGTCCTACAGCGACTACCAGATGCACACTCCGCTGGTGCTGCGCTGGCCCGGCCGGCCCGTCGGGCTCATCGAGCGCCGCACGTCGCACAACGACGTGGCGCCGACGTTCCTCTCCGGACTCTTCGGGTGCACGAACCCGCCGTCCGACTACTCGAGCGGCCACGACCTCTACACCGACGCCCCATGGAGCTGGCTCGTCGCGGCGAGCTACACCGAGTTCGCCCTCCTCGAGCCCGACCGGGTGACCATCGTCTACCCGGCCTCCTACGAGATCCGCGGCCGCGACTACCGCCTGATCCCGCGCGCCACGCCGCCGCGCGACGCCCTCCTGAGCGCGCAGAATGAGATGGGCCGATTCTACCGCTGATGGCCGGGCGACGCGGATGGCGTCCGCTCCTGCTCCCGCTTCTACCCCGGTTTTTGCTCCGGTTTCTACTCCGGTTTCTACTCCGGCTTCTACTCGTGGTCGGGCTGCTCGCGGGAGCGCCCGCGCCCGGGGTCTCGGCCGACGAGGTGGGCGGGCGCGTGCGGGTCGCCACCGAGCGCCTCGAGGTCGTGCTCGCGCTCGACGGAGCCCGGCCGGTGACCTGGCGGTCCTGCCGCCCCTCGTGTCTCCGGGCCGATGCGGCGTCCGGAACGTCGATCCGCTTCACCGGTGACGGCGACGCCCCGCAGCCGCGCCTGGTCTTGCACGGCCCCGGCGGGCCGATCGACCTGGATCAGCTCCGCTTCACCGCCGACCTGGCCGAGGAGGGCCCGGTTTCCCGGGTGACGCTCCGCGCCGATCTCCCGGTCGACGGCGTCCGGCTGGAGGAGTCGTTCGCCCTCTCGCGGGACGGCTACGAGACGGCGCTCACGGTGAGGCTGGTCGGGCCCGGCGCGGCCGCCTTCGCCGCGACGGCCCGCCCCGCGCTCGAGGTGGCGCCGGGACGCGAGCTCCTCCCGACCCCGGCCGCCGGGTTCGCGGCGATGCTCGAGCGCGTCGGGCGCGTCACCGTCGCGGGCGGCGCGGTCCACGCGGTGGCCGAGCCGCCCGGCCCCGGCGCGACGCTCCGCGCCGGGGAATGGGCGGGGGTGCGCGGTCGGTTCTGGGCGATGCTCGCGCGCCCCGACGGGACCGAGGCCGCGGTCGAGCCGCGCCCGGGGCCCGGCGTGGCGCTGGTGGTGCCCTCCGTACCCGGGCCCACGCCGACCGAGTGGCGCTACACGATCTACGCGGGTCCGGTGGAGCGCCGGGCGCTGGGGCGCGCGGATCCCGAGCTCGAGCGCCTGCTCCTCTCGGGCCTCTGGTGGTGGCTGCGCGCCCTCGCGCTCGGTCTCCTCCGTCTGCTCCAGGGGTGGACCGCGTGGCTCGGCCATCCCGGGGTCGCGGTCATCGCCCTCGCGGTGTCGGTCAAGGTGCTGCTGCTGCCGCTGGCCGCGTTCGCCGAGCGCCTGCAGGAGCAGGTCAACGCGACCCAGGCGCGGCTGCAGCCCGGGCTCGACGCGATCAACGCGGCCCACCGGGGCGAGGAGCGGACGCGGCGCACGCTCGCGCTCTATCGCGAGCTGGGCGTCCACCCGCTCTACACGCTCCAGAGCCTGGCCGGCTTCTTGATCCAGATCCCGGTGTTCATCGCGGTCTTCGACATGCTCGCGGAGGACGTCGATCTCTACCGGGTGCCGTTTCTCTGGATCCGCGACCTGTCGCGTCCGGACGCGGTCGCGGCGCTGCCGGCGTGCGTGCCCTTCTTCGGCTGCGAGCTCAACCTGCTGCCGTTCCTGATGAGCGGCGTCTCGCTCGCCACGCTGCTCCGCTTCCGCTCGCCGGTGCTGACCCCGGCGCTCGTCCGCCGGCAGCGCCGGAACCTCGCGGGCATGACCCTGCTGTTCTTCCTCCTCTTCTACACGTTTCCCGCCGGCATGGTCCTCTACTGGACCTCGACCAATGCCTTCCAGCTGCTGAGCCAGGAAGTGGCGCGCTGGTGGCGAGCCCGCCCGGCGGCGGGCTAGCGGGCCGGGCCCGAGAGGGCCGCGTCGACGTCGGCGACCAGGCGGATCAGGCCGCGGATGTCGAAGGTCTCCCAGTCCTGCGAGCGCCCCAGCCGGACGACCACGAGCCGGTGGGCGGGAGCGATGACGATGCGCTGGCCCTGGGTGCCGGAGGCGAAGAAGGAGTCGAGGGGCATGCCGCCCCGCACCCGCCGCTGGCCGAACTCGCTGTCGCCGCGGTCGGTGAAGAAGCCGGCGCCGTAGCCGTCCCGCGAGCCGGCGGTGGGCGACGCGGAGTAGTCGACCCAGCCCTCGGGCAGGATGCGCCGCCCGTTGACGACTCCGTCGCTGGCGTAGAGCAGGCCGAAGCGCGCCCAGTCCCGCGCGGTCGCGTACATGTAGGTGGAGCCGACCTGGGTGCCGGTCGCGTCGAACTCGAGCGTCACCCCGCGCATGCCGAGCGGGGTGAACAGCTCGCGCTCCGCGAAGCGGATCACGTCCTCCGCCCGGCCCCCGACCGCGTCTCGAATGATCCGCGAGAGGATCAGGGTGCTCGGGCTGCTGTAGTGGTAGCGCGTGCCGGGCGGTGCGGTGAGCGCGGCGGCCACCGCGAATCCCGCCATGTCCGGCTCGGTGTAGATCATGCGCGACGAGGGGTCGAAGCCGCTGTTGGCCTCGTCGAGCGCGAGCCCGCTCGTCATGCGCATCAGGTGCTCGACGGTGATCGCCCGGCGCGGATCGGCCGGATCGCGCCAGGCCGACACCGGGGCGGGGGCGCCGACCGCGAGCCGCCCCTGCCGGACGAGCACGCCGATGAGCGCGTTCACCACCGACTTGTTCATGGACCACGAGAGCATCGGCGTGTCGGTGCCGTAGCCCGGCGCGTAGCGCTCGGCGACGACCCGGCCGTCGTGCACCACCACGACCGCCTTGGTCCCGCGCGGCGGCCCGCCCGCGGGCTCGGCGAACGCGCGGTCGAGCGCGGCCCGCAGCGGCCCGCTCGCGGGTTCGATGACCATCGGCCCCGCGATGTCGGCGTCGAGGCTACGCGCGTACGTGGTGGTTGGCGGGGCGGGGGGCGTCACCGTGTCGACCGAGCCCGGGTAGACGAGCGAGCAGCCCATTCCCTCGTGGTAGGCCGCCCGCCTCTCGAAGTGCCCGCCGAGCGTGGTCCGGACCTCGCGCTTCGTCCGGTCGACCTCGTAGCGCAGCCAGGGCGCGAGCCGGCGGATTCCCGGCATCGTGCGCACGGTCTCGGCGAAGGTCTGCTCGGGGTCGAGCCCGGCGACGAAGGTCTCCGAGCAGAGGGTGTGGCTCACCAGGCCGGTGGCCACCCGCGCCGCCGTGCCGGGGCGGTACACGAGTCCGGCCGCCACCATCCCGGCGGCCACGAGGAGCAGGAGGGCCAGCGCGAGCCGGCGCATCGGTCGAGGGGGCGCGGCCGGGCCCGCGGGAGGCTAGCCGCGGCCGGCGGCGGCCGCGCCCTTCTGCAGCAGCTCGTCGTAGAAGCCGGCCAGCGACTCGAGTAGCGGCGCCGCCGCGCCGGAGAACGACGAGCCGTGCATCACCGCGAGGGTGCGTGGCGCCAGCCCGGCCAGCCGCCGGATGGTGGCGCCGGTCGCCGGGGTGACGCCGGTGAAGCCGAACTGCTGCTCGGCCGCGGTCGCGGGCCCCATGATGTCGCCGCCGGTCACCGCCGCGGGGTCGCCCACGTGGGTGAAGAGATCGCTGGTGAACAGCGTGCCGGTGGTCTCCTCGTACAGCAGGCCCGCGTCCCAGCAGTGCGGCACGTGCGGGGTGTCGAGGCGGCGCACGCGGCGGCCGCCCAGGTCGAGGACCTCGTCGTTGGCGAGCGCGCGCGGGGGCCTCGGCGACTGATCGTTGAGCCAGATCGCGCAGCCGATGGCCCCGTGGGCGACGGTGGCCGACGGCGCGGCGTCGAGCCATTCCGCGAGGGCCCCGCACTCGTCGGACTCGACGTGACTGAAGGTGATCCAGCGCAGCCGGCGCAGGTCCATGACGCGCGCCGCCGCGCGCGAGACGGCCGGGAAGAGGGCGCGCTGGCCGCAGTGGAAGAGCAGGGGCTCGTCCGCGTCGACCAGGAACTGGTTGAAGGTGAATCCCTTCGGACCCACCGCGGGCAGGAAGGTCGAGAGGCGGTAGATGCGCTCGGCGATCTCGTCGACGCGTGTCTCCATTGGATGTCCTCCGGGGATGTCCTCCGGCCCGCATACTGCTCGGGCCCCGCGAAGGTGTCAAGGAGCGCTATAATCTCGGGACCATGCGATTCGGGACCTTCTTCTTCTTCCAGGCCGCGCCCGGGCTCACCCACGCCGAGGTCGTCCACCGCGAGCTCGAGCAGATGGAGTGGACGGAGGAGCTGGGCTTCGACGAGATCTGGCTGACCGAGCACCACTTCATCGACTACGGCCTCGCGGTGGACCCGGCGAGCCTCGCCGCCACCGCCGCCGCGCGCACCCGCCGGGTCCGCATCGGGCTGGCCGCCGCCATCCTGCCCTTTCATCACCCGCTCCGGCTCGCCGAGCAGATGGCGCTCATCGACATCATCTCGAAGGGCCGGCTCGACGTGGGGGTGGGGCGCGGCAATCGCCCGGCCGAGTTCCGGGGCTACCACGTGCCCCAGCAGGAGAACCGCGAGCGCTTCGACGAGGTGGTCGACGTCCTCCTGAAGGCCTGGACCCGGGAGCGGTTCTCGCACGACGGGCGCTTCTTCACGATCGGGGAGGCGCGCGTCATCCCGAAGCCGTGGCAGCGGCCGCACCCGCCGATCTACCAGGTGTGCGGCAGCGACGACGGCATCGAGAGCTCCGCCGCGCGCGGCTGGCCCATGCTCAACTCCATCCTCACCGGCCCGGTCGACCAGCTGATCAAGCGCCGCGACAGCTACCTCACCGCGCTCCGCAAGCACGGCCGCACCGAGCCCGAGATCGCCGCGCTCATGAAGGACTGGGGCGTGTCGCGCCAGATCTACGTCGCCCCCACCGACGCCCAGGCCCTCGCGGAGGCCAAGGACGCCGAGATGTGGTACCAGGACTCGCTGCGCCGCTTCCAGGTGCCCGAGCGCATCGAGGACGCGCACCCGAGCCTCCAGCCCGGGTTCCGGGCCGCCGCCGAGCGCTTCAAGAAGGTGACCTGGGAGGGCCTGGTGGCCGAGACGGTGGCGTTCGGCTCGCCCGACACGGTGGCCCGCCACATCCAGACCATGCGCGACATGGGCATCGGCCACGTGCTCTGCTGGATGAACTTCGGCGGGCTGCCCCAGGACAAGATCCGCCGCTCGATGGAGCTCTTCGCCCGCGAGGTCATGCCGCACTTCCGCGGCTGATCGCCCGCGGGGCTATACTGGCCGGACATGGCGTACAACGCGTGGTTCCAGTGCATCAACGGCTGTCCCGGGGAGTTCGACCTCCGGGAGGTGATCTACCGCTGCCCGACCTGCGGGGACCTGCTCGAGGTCCAGCACGACATGGAGGCGCTGCGGTCGCGTTCCGCCGCGGCGTGGATCCAGCTCTTCGACGACCGGTACCGGCGCAACATCTACCCCTACGGCTCCGGGGTCTGGGGCAAGAAGGAGTGGGTGGTGCCCTTCATCGACAACCAGAACATCGTGTCGATGTACGAGGGCAACTCGAACCTCCTGTGGGCCGACCGCTACGGCAAGCAGCTCCGCGTCGAGGACCTGTGGATCAAGCAGTGCGGCAACTCCCACAGCGGCTCCTTCAAGGACCTCGGCATGACGGTGCTGGTCTCGGTGGTCAAGGAGATGATGGCGGGCGGCTCGCCGATCGACGCGGTGGCCTGCGCCTCCACCGGTGACACCTCCGCCGCGCTCGGGGCCTACTGCGCGGCGGCGGGCATTCCCGCGGTCGTGCTCCTGCCCAAGGACAAGGTCTCGATCGCCCAGCTCGTGCAGCCGCTCGCCAACGGGGCGCTGGTGCTCTCGCTCGACACCGACTTCGACGGGTGCATGGCGATCGTGCAGGAGATCACCAAGGAGCGGCGCATCTACCTGGCCAACTCGATGAACAGCCTGCGCATCGAGGGCCAGAAGACGGTGGCGATCGAGATCG
>JBGQHJ010000030.1:0-37921 GCA_041497895.1 Methylomirabilia bacterium | reverse complement strand
CCCGGCGCTGGTTGTCCTGGAAGAGGCGCGCGTTCTGGAGCGCCACGCCGGCCTGGCTCGCGACCGCCTCCATCAGTCGCAGCTCGGCCTCGCTCAGGTCACGGGCCTCGTGCCACCAGCCGGCCACGAAGCCACCGATCAGCTGCTCCTGGGCCACGATCGGCACGAAGAGCAGGGTGCGGAGCGGCGCCGCCCGCCGCATCGCTTCCGGGACCCGGACGTCGTTGGCCGCGTCGGTGGAGATCACCGAACCGTGCCGCCGGGCCGCCTCGCCGAAGAACGCGTCCTCGCGGAGGCGGATGCGCACGTCCCGGAGCGCCGCGAGCGGCCCGGGGGGGACGTGGTAGCCCGCAAACGGAGCCATCCACTCCCCGTTGTCCTCGAGGAGCCATACTCCCGCGGTGTCGGCGGCGAGGCCGTGCGCCACGTGACGCAGGAACTGGCGGGTGAGCGCGTCCAGGTCGAGCGTGGAGGCGAGAGCCTGGCTCACCGACAGGAGGGTCTCGGTCTCCTGTAGCTTCTGCTCGGTCTTCCGGACCAGGTCGGCGTTCTCCATGCCCAGGCCGACCTGGGCGGCCACGCCCTCGACCAGGCGCACCTCGGAGTCGGAGAACTCGCGGCCGGTTTGCCACCATACCAGGAAGATGGCGCCGACCGGCTCGCCGCGCACGGTAGTGGGCGCGAGCAGCACGGAGTGCGGCGGGATCCCCTCGAGCGAGGCGGTGTCGAAGCGTGAATCGGCGTGGGCGTCCCCGGTCCAGGCGGCCCGGCCGTCGCGCCACACGTGGGTCAGCGCCGGGAAGCGCGACAGGACGAAGCGGCGCGCGGCGAAGTGCTCGACCAGGTCCTTGGGCACGTGGTAGCCGGCGAGCGGTACCAGCGCCTCGCGCTTGCCGTCGAGGGTGTGGATGGCCACCATGTCGGCCCCGAACGCTTCCCCGACCTCGCGCGCCACCGCCCGCATCACGTTCTGGGGCGAATCGGGCTGCGAGAGCGCGCGCCCGACCGCGAGTAGCGCGGTCGTCTCGCGCAGGCGCTCCTGCACCTCGGTATAGAGGCCGGCGTTGGTCAGCGACAGCGCGAGCTGTCCCGCGATGGCCATCGCCAGGTCCACCTGCCAGTCCTCGAACGCGGTGGGGCGGTCGGTGTGGTCGAGGATCATGACCCCGATGACCTCGTCCTGGCGGATCAGCGGCACCGCGACGGTCGCCTTGACCCCGAATGCCTCGACCCACGACCGCGGCACCAGGTCACTGGTGGTCGCGTCGGGCACGATCACCGGCCGGCGCGTCTGCACCGTGCGCGAATGCAGCGGCGGGTCCATCGGCAGCGTGGAGGCCAGGCGCCGGAACTCCTCCCAGCGCGCCGGGTCCTGGCGGCCGTCCGCGTACTGGGACATGAGCGGCACCACCCGGCCGTCCTCCCAGCGCTGGATCGAGCAGCGGTCCACCCGGCAGAGCTGGGCGATCTTGATCGCGACGTGGCGGAGGATGCGCTTGGAGTCGAGCGTCGAGTTCAGGATCTCGGCGATCTCGAGGAGCGCGCGGCTCTGCTCGAGACGTCCCCGCGTCTCCCCGTAGAGGCCCGCATTGCGGATCGCCACGCCCGCCTGGGCCACGAAGCTGTCGAGGATCTGCTGGTCGTCGGGGCCCAGCCGGATCGGGCCGCGCCCGTTCAAGGTGAGCACGCCCAGCAGCGAGTCCTGGACGATGATCGGCACCGCGAGGAGGCTCGGCAGCCCGCGGCTGGCCGCCCACTCCTTGCCCGCGAAGCGGGCGTCCTGCTGCACGTCGGCGATCTCGAGCGGCTCG
The DNA here is from genome assembly GCA_041497895.1 of Methylomirabilia bacterium. Lineage (GTDB taxonomy): Bacteria > Methylomirabilota > Methylomirabilia > Rokubacteriales > CSP1-6 > CAMLFJ01. Next base: position 36,110 of record JBGQHJ010000030.1, on the reverse strand, counting down.
CGGTGCAGGGCCACCCAGCCGGCCGCGCTCGCGCCGAAGGGCACCTGCTGGTACGGCAGGCCCAGACCGAGCCGGTCGGAGACGGTGCGCACGGTGAGGCTCTGGGCCGCCTCGTCCACGACCCAGAAGATCGCCATCGGCACCGCGATCAGCTCCGCGGCCGCCTCCGCGATCGCCTGGAGCACCTCGTCCATGTCGAGGGAGGAGGACACGATGTGGGCCAGGCGGGTGAGGCTGCGCAGCCGCGCCGCCCGCGCGTCGAGGGCCTCGTAGAGGCGCGCGTTCTCGAGCGCGGCCGCGAGCTGGTTGGCGAAGACCGACAGGTACTCGACCTCGCGCTCGGTGAACCGCTCGCCGGCCGCGCGGTACGCCACCAGCGCGCCCTGGAGGTGCTCCCGCACCAGCGGGACCGCCAGGATCGCCCGGCCTCCCACCTCCTCGATCCAGCGGCGGGACTCGGGGCTCAGCCGGATCCGCGCGTCCGCGAGCACGTCGGTGGTCCACACCGGGCTCCGCTCGACCAGCGCGCGTCCCACCACGCCCTCGTCCATCCGGAGCGGGCGGGCGCGGGCGGACAGCGGCTCCGAGAACTGCCCCTGCCCGACCGCGAACCGCATGAGATCGCTGTCGCCGTCCCGGAGCCAGATGGCGAGATCCGGCATCTCGAGCGTCTCCCGGGCGTGAGTGGCGACCAGCTCCAGCACCCGCGCCTCGTCCAGGGTCGAGACGAGCACCCGGCCGAGCTCCGCCACCGCCCGCATGCGCTCCGCCTGCTCGGAGGCCTCCCGGTACAGGCGCGAGTGGTCGATCGCGATCGCGGCCTGTCCCGCGAACGTCTCGGCGAGCTCCTGCTCTCGCGCGGTGAAGGGCCGGCGCGCGCGAAAGGTGAGGACGCCGATGGACCGCGCGCCCACGAGGAGGGGAACGCCCAGGTAGTGCGTGTACCCGAGGCGCCGGCTGGCGGCCCGATGCTCCGGGAACACGTCGGAGTCCTCGATCTCACACATGAACGCCTGCCCGGTCGAGAGCACCTTGCCGCTCATGCTCTCCCCCGCCCGGAGCCGGGGCCGGAGCATGGTCTCGGCCGCGGTGCCGAACACGCCGGCCACCACCAGATCGTCGCCGTCGAGCAGCCGGAAACCCGCGTTGTCCAGCTCGAGCAGCCGGGCCGCCTCCTCGGCGATGGAGGCAAGCAGGGTCTCCGGCGCGACGAGCGCCCCGATCTTCTTGTTGAGCTCGAGCAGCGAGGACAGCGAGGCCTTGCGGTCGCGCTCCTGGGCGAAGAGGCGCGCGTTGTCGAGCGCGACCGCGGCCTGTCCACCCAGCGCGCTCATGACCGAGATCTCGCTCGCCGACGGCGTGTGGGGCTCCCACCAGTAGGCGGCCATCGCGCCGAGCACCTCGCCCTTGCTGAGGAGGGGCACCGAGAGGACCGCGCGATAGCCCTCCCTCTCGACGATCTCCCGGGTGGCGGGGGTGAGCGTGACCGCCGGGTCGTGCAGGATGTCGTCGGTCCACACCGGCTCGCGCCGCTCGGCCGCCCCTCCGGTGGTCCCCTCGCCCAGGCGCACCTGCAGCGTGCTCAGGAACTCACCAGAGAGCCCGCGCCCCCGCTCGTAGATCAGGAGGCCGCTGGCCCGGTCCAGGCGGGAGACGCCCAGGGCCGCCACTCCCAGCAGGGCCTGGCAGCGATCCACCACGAGGTCCAGCACGCGGTCGACCTCGAGGGTGGAGCTCACCACGCCGCTCACCTCGAGGAGTGCCTGGTACTGGGCCGCGTTGCGGGTGGCCTCGTCGAAGAGCCGGGCGTTCTCGAGGGCGACCGCGGCCTGGGTGGCGAAGTCGGTGAGGGTGGAAAAGTCCTCCTCGGTGAACGGCTCCGCACCCGGCCCGCGGCCCGCGGTCATGACACCGAGCGCGCGCCCACCCGCCATCAGGGGCGCGGCGAGCAGGCGGCTCGTGAACGGCACGAACTCGGCCATCGCGCTGGGCGAATTCGGGTAGTCGTTGACCATCACCCCGCGGCGGCTCAGCATCGTGGTGCCCGCCACGCCGGTGCCGGTCTTGAACCGCAGATCGCGGATCCAGTCGCCGATGTCCGACCAGGCGCGCGGGCGGAGAGTATCGCCCTCGAGCATGTAGAGGGCCGCGTAGCCGCCGCCGATCAGCCGCTGCGCCGACCGCGCGATGACCACCAGCAGCTCCTCGGTGTCGAGCTGCTCGGAGATGTGCCGCTCGATGACCCGCTGGGCCTCGAGGCGGCTCAGTCGGGCCGCCGCCATGTCGCGAAGTCGGGCCCGCTCCACCGCGAGCCCGACCTGCTGGGCCACGCTCGAGAGGATGGTCATCTCCTCGGCCGAGAACTCCCGCTGCTCCCGGGACACGAGGGCCATGACGCCCCACGTCTGCTTCTCCACCGGGATCGGGATGGCGAGCTGGGTGCGGTGCGCGCGCTCGGCCGCCATCTGGCGCAGCTCCTCCTCGGGCGGCGGCGTGGTGTCGAGGTGCGTCACCAGAATGTCGCCGGTGCGGACCGCATCCCCGATCCGAGAGCCGTCGAGTGGCCGCACCCGGAAACGCTCCACGTAGCGCGGATCGAACCCGCTGTGAGCCACCATGACCAACTCGCCCGCGGCCGTGTCGACGCGGTACACGCCGCCCACGTCCATGTTCGCAAGCCCGCGCACGACCTCGAGGGTCTCGGCCGCGGTGGTCTCCAGGTCCGCGCCGCGGCCGATGGTCGCCGAGACCGCGTTGAGAGCCTCCAGCTCGCGATTGCGCCGCTCGAGCGCGACCCGCGGGCTCTCGGCTCTGGGCGCGCCCGGCGGGCGCGCCCGTGGAGCCGGCGGCAGGAACGCCAGCACCACCCCGCCCAGCACCACCACCCCGCCCGCGACGAGGGCCAGGAACTCGTAGAGCAGCCGTCGCTCGGCCCGGCCGAAGTCGCGCACCGACAGGGCCACCCAGAGCGCGCCGTCGGACGACGACGCGAGCGAGGTCTCCAGGCGTCGCAGGGCCCAGGGCTCCCCGGCCACCGTCAGCCCGCCGGAGCCCACCGCGGGCGCCCAGCCGGCGGTGGGCAGGTCGGGGCGGCTGGCCGCGAGGGCCCGATCGCCAGCCAGGAAGAGCACCGCGGGTCTGGCGGGCAGGCGATCGAGCGACGTGGCAAGACCGTCCAGGCGCCGGCCGGCCACCACCGTGCCGGTCGCGCCGAACGGCGCCCGCTCGGTGGCGCCGCTGATCGGGGCCACGACCAGGAAGTAGGGTCGACCCCCGGCCAGGCGCAGCGCGCTGGTCGGCTCGCGGGACGGCGGCATCCCGGGCAGGCTCGGCGGCGGCCCGGCCGGCACCTGCACGAGCGGCGCGCCGCGGCCGTCGCGGATCGCGATGAAGTCGGCCAGCCCGTCCTGCGTCACGGCCAGCACCCGCGGCGAGGCGCCGCGAGCCAGGATCGCCCAGTCCCCCTTTGCGGTGCCCTCGACGACCGCGGGGTCACGGGCGAGGAGCAGCGTCTCCCGCTCGAGCGCCTGCTGGTAGTCGGCGACCAGCGCGGTCACCGCGTCCACCGTCCGGCCGATCGCGTCCTCGCGGGTGCGCGCGAGCTGGCGCTCTGCGCTGAGGAACCCGAGCCCGGCCAGGATGCCCAGGGGAACCACCAGCACCAGGAACGGGACGACGAAGTGGCGAGTGAAGCGCCCCACGGTTCTATTCTCGGCCCGCAGGGCGCCGAAATGAACAGGTTTTTCGGGGGCCTAGAGACCCAGGTACGCCTGCTTGATGTGCCCGCTGGCCAGGAGCTCCTCCCGGGGGCCGGAGAGCGTCATCCGCCCGTTCTCGAGCACGTAGCCCCGGTGGGCCAGGTGGAGCGAGCGCAGCACGTTCTGCTCGACCAGGAGGACGGTGATGCCCTGCCCGTTGATACGGCCCAGATCCTCGAAGATCGCCTTCACCAGGACCGGGGCCAGCCCGAGGCTCGGCTCGTCGAGCATCAAGAGCCGCGGGCGGGCCATGAGCCCGCGCCCGATCGCGCACATCTGCTGCTCGCCTCCCGAGAGCGTGCCCGCGAGCTGCTCGCGCCGCTCCCGGAGACGGGGAAAGAGCTCGAAGACCCGCTCGAGCATCCCGGCGCGCCCCGAGCGGGCGGCTCGGGAGCGGGCGCCCAGCTCGAGGTTCTCCCGGACCGTCATGGTCGGGAAGAGCTGGCGACCCTCCGGCACGTGCGCGATGCCCCGCGCCACGATCTCGGCCGGGCCGAGCCCGTCGAGGCGCTGCCCCTGGAACTCGATCCGACCGCGGCGGAGCGGCAGGAGGCCGGAGACCGCGCGCAGGGTCGTGGTCTTGCCGGCGCCGTTGGCACCGATCAGCGCCACCGCCTCGCCCTCGCGCACCTCGAGCGAGACGTCCCTGACCGCGGTCAGGTCGCCGTAGCCGACCTCGATGCCGTCAACGCGCAGGAGCGTGGACATATTCCTCGCCGAGGTAGGCCTCGATGACGCGCGGGTGGTTCGCCACCGTGGCGGGCGGCCCTTCCACGATCTTCTCGCCGAAGCTCAGGACCACGATGCGACCGGACAGCGTCATCACCGCGCGCATGTTGTGCTCGATCAGCAGGATGGAGATCCCGGACGCGTTGATGCTCCGGACCAGGCCCACGATCGCCTCGATCTCGGTCGGGTTCAGCCCGGCCATCACCTCGTCGAGCAGCAGCAGGGTGGGCTCGGTGGCGAGCGCGCGGGCAAGCTCGAGCCGCTTGCGCTCGGAGAGGGTGAGCCCGGCCGCCGGCTGCCCGGCCTTGGCGCCGAGCCCCACCTGCTCGATGACCGCGCGGGCCCGCTCCCGCGCCTCCGCCATCTGCGGCCGCCGGGCCAGCGCGCCCACGCGCACGTTGTCCAGGACCGAGAGATGGGGGAACGGGCGCACGATCTGGAAGGTGCGGACCAGCCCGAGCTGGCAGACCGCGTGCGGCTTGAGCCCGGCGAGCGAGCGGCCGTCGAGGCGCACCTCGCCGCCGTCCGGGGCCAGGAAGCCCGAGAGCAGGTTGAACACGGTGGTCTTGCCCGCGCCGTTGGGCCCGATGAGCCCGAGCACCTCGCCGCGGGCCATCTCGAAGGAGAGATCGCGCACCGCCTGCAGGCCGCCGAATCGCTTGCCGATGCCGCGGACCTCGAGCAGCGGCCGGGCGCCGCCCGCGGCCGCGCCGGCCGCGCTCATCGGGCCGCCGCCTTCACCCACAGTCGGCGGAGGGCGGGATAGGCCCCCTGGGGCAGGAAGAGCACCACCGCGATCAGCAGGAGACCGTAGGCGATGAGGTGGGCGCCCGACCACCCTCCCTGCCCGAAGTAGATCCGCGAGACCTCCGCGAGCGGGCTGAGGATGAAGGAGCCGAGGATCGGGCCGAGCACCGTGCCCGCGCCGCCCACGATGGGCCGGATCACGATCTCCACCGAGAGGGGGATGCCGAACACCGAGTTGGGCTGGAGCGAGAAGAGATAGAAGGCGTAGAACGTGCCCCCCACCCCGGTGAGGAACGAGGACACCACCATCGCGAGCATCTTGTAGCGGAAGGTGTTCACCCCGAGCGCCTCGCACGCCTGCTCGTCCTCGCGGATCGCGATCAGGTAGGCGCCGAAGCGGCGTCGCTCGATGCCGGCCACGATGCCGGTGGCCGCGAGCATCAGCCCGAGCGCGACGTAGTAGTAGGCGCGGTTGTCCTGGAACTGGAACTGGCGCGGGTTGCCGGTGAACGTGATGTAGAAGCCGAGCGCGCCGCCCACCGCGTCGGTGTTGAGCGCCACGATGCGGCAGACCTCCGCGAATGCGACGGTCAGGAGGACGAAGTAGAAGCCGCGCAGCCCGAACCGGAAGCCCAGGTAGCCAACCACGGTGCCGAGCGCCGCCGCGAGCACCCCGCCCACCAGCATGCCGACCCAGGGAGTGAGCCCGGCCTGGGCGGACAGGAGCGCCGAGGTGTAGGCCCCGATGCCGACGAAGGCGGCGTGCCCGGCGGAGAGCTGGCCCGCGTAGCCGCCGACCAGGTTCCAGGCCTGGCCGAGGAACGCGTAGAAGAAGATGAAGATGAACACGGTGACCGCGTAGGAGTTGATCCACGCGGGCAGCATCAGCAGGACCGCGAGCGCGGCCAGGAGGAGCCACCTCACGGCGCGGCCCTTCCGAAGAGGCCGGCGGGACGGAAGAGCAGGATGAGGATGAGCAGCGAGAAGCTCACCAGCTCCTTCATCGACGGGCTCAGGAACACCGCGCCGAGCGACTCGGCCACCGAGACGAGGAGACCGCCCAGGAACGCGCCGGGCAGGCTGCCCATCCCCCCGATGATCACGATGTTGAACGAGGCGACCGAGAGCCCGAGGCCGCCCGCGGGCTGGAAGGGCACGATCGGGGAGACCAGCGCCCCCGCCGCCCCCACGCAGGCCGCGCCGATGCCGAAGGCCACCGCGTAGACCCGGCGCACGTCGGCGCCGATGACCAGGGCCCCGTAGGCGTTGTCGGCGGCCGCCCGCATGGTGCGCCCGAGATCGGTCCGGCTCAGGAAGAGGTACAGGGCGAGCGTGAGGATCATGGCCAGCCCGAAGGTGACCAGCCGGGCCACGTCGACGAACACCGGCCCGAGCCAGATGGTGGCCGCGCGCAGCGGCGAGCGGACCCGCTGGGGATCGGGGCCGAAGGCCACGAGAGCGCCGTTCTCGAGCACGAGCGCCACCCCCAGCATCAGGAGGATCTGCATCTCGTGCGGCGCGTCCACGATGCGGTCGACCAGGAGGCGCTGGATCAGCACGCCGAGGCCGAACAGGACCGCGGCGCAGGCCACGAAGCCCACGTAGGGGTCGATGCCGGCGCGGGTGGCGAGCAGCCAGGCGAGGTACATCCCCCACACCATCATGTCGCCGTGGGCGAAGTTCACCACCCGCATCACCCCGAAGATCAGGGTCAGCCCCACCGCCATGAGGCTGTAGACGCCGCCGAACAAGAGCCCGCTGAGCAGGCTCTGGGCGATGAGCGCCGGGTCCAGGCGGCTACGCCTTGGGACGCGGGAAGACGAACTTCTGGAGCGCGGCCTCCTTGGGCCAGACCGCGACGGGCTTGCCGCCCAGGATCTGGATCATGGTGGTGACCGCGTTGGGATTGTCGCCGATCTCGTTGAAGACGACCGGCCCCGCGTACTGCATCAGGCCGCCGGTGAAGTTCGTCTTCCGGAGCGCCTCGACGATCGCGTCGGGATCGGTCGACTTCGCCCGCTCCAGCACGTCGGCGATCAGCATCATGCCGTCGTAGGAGTAGCCCGAGTTGGTGTCGAAGGTCTTGCCCCCGGAGCGCTTCAGGTAGTCCTCGGCGACCTTCTGGGTGCGCGGGTTCTTGAAGTTCGGCCAGGGCAGGCTGCTCATCACGTAGTCGAGGTCCTCCTTGAGCACCGCGAGCTGGCCGGCCTCGTAGAGACCCGGGCTGCCCGGCCCCACCACGCCCAGGATGTCCAGGCGCTGCTTGCGGATCTCGGGCAGCAGCAGCTGGGCGCTCGCCGGCCGCGTGATCGGGGCGATGATGTCAGGCTTGGCCGCCTTGGCGCGCGAGACCTCGGTGGAGAGGTCCTGGGGCGGCTCCGGCCACGGGATGACGTCGACGATCTCCCACGAGGGCTTCGCGGCGGCGTGGGCGGCCTGGAAGCCCTTGGCGTTGTTCTGCCCGAAGAGGTCGTTGCAGTACATCAGCACCACCCGCTTCGGCGAGACCTTGGCTTCCTGGAAGACCTCGGTGAAGTACTGGACCGCCTTGCGCCCGAACGACGAGCCGGTGGGGAAGTTCCGGTACACGTACTGGACCTTCTGCTGGCCCTCCTTCACCGCCTTCGCCACGTTGGCGGTGATCGGGTCCGCCGCCGCGATGTCCACCAGGAACGGGATGCGGCGCTGCTGCGCCACCGGGACCATCGCCGCGGTCGAGCCGGAGTCGAAGGAGCCCATCAGCATCTGCGCGCCCTGGTTGATGGCCCGCTCCGCCTCGGTGCGCCCGATATCCGGCTTCGTCTGGGTGTCGCCGACGATCAGGTCGATCTTCATCCCGTTGAGCGACTTGATGCCGCCCGCCGCGTTGATCGCGTCGGCCGCCATCTGCGCGCCGAGGCGGCAGGCCTGCCCCGGCTCGGCGAGGGGGCCGGTCACCGGGTGGATGGCGCCCACCTTGAACGTCGGGACCTGGGCCCGCAGCACCGCCGGGAAGCCGAGGACGGCGGCGCCCGCGGCGGTGGCCTTCAGAAACGTGCGACGGTGCACTCGAGACGCGGTCCGGCGGTCGCTCATCGAATCCTCCATGGGATGGACACTCAGGACTTGCCCAGCAGATGCTGGGCGATGACCACTCGCTGGATCTGGTTCGTGCCCTCGTAGATCTGGGTGATCTTGGCGTCGCGCATGAAGCGCTCCACCGGGAACTCGCGGGTGTAGCCGTAGCCACCGAAGATCTGCACCGCGTCGGTGGTCACCTTCATGGCGGTGTCGGAGGCGAGGCACTTCGCGGCCGAGGACTCGAGCGCCGCGCCGGTGATCCCGTGATCGATGAGCCCGGCGGCGTGATGCACGACCAGGCGCGAGGCGTGTACCGCCATCGCCATGTCCGCGAGCATGAACTGGATGCCCTGGAACTGGCCGATGGGCCGGTCGAAGGCGCGGCGCTCCCGGGCGTAGGCCACCGCGGCGTCGAGGCCGGCCTGGGCGATGCCCACCGCCTGGGCCCCGATCGTGGGCCGCGATTGCTCGAGGGTCTTCATCGCGACCTTGAACCCCTCGCCCTCCGCGCCCAGCCGGTTCTCCACCGGCACCTCGCAGTCGCTGAAGTGGAGCGCCACCGTGGGGGAGCCGTGGATGCCCAGCTTGCGTTCGGGCTTGCCGACCGAGAAACCCTTGAGCCCGGGCTCCACCAGGAGCGCGGTCACGCCCTTGGCCCGCTGGCCCGGCTCGGTGGTGACGAACACGGTGATCACCCCCGCGTGCGAGCCGTTGGTAACCCACATCTTGGAGCCGTTCAGCACGTAGCGGTCGCCCTTGCGCACCGCGCGGCACGTCAGGGCCGCCGCGTCGGAGCCCGAGCCGGGCTCGGAGAGCGAGAACGCGGCGGTCATCTCGCCCGAGGCCAGCCGCGGCAGGTAGCGTCGCTTCTGCTCCTCGCTGCCTCCGAAGATGATGGGGTAGCCCCCCAGGTTCTGGACCAGGAAGATCGTGGACGTCGAGGCGCACGCCCACGCCACCTCCTCGGCGGCCAGGCAGAACGCGAGCGATCCGGCGGCGCTGCCTCCGTAGGCCTCCGGGATGTGCAGCCCCATCAGGCCCTGCTGGCCGAGCAGCTTGAGCTGCTCGTGGGGATACTCGCCGGTCTCGTCCACGTGCGCGGCGAGGGGGGCGATGCGCTCCCGGGCGATCTCGCGGGCCAGGTCGCGGACCGCGCGCTGCTCGTCGGTGAGGTAGAACAGATTGTTCACGGAACCAGGATCTTGCCGCTACTTCTTCGAGTAGTCGTAGAACCCCTTGCCGCTCTTCCGACCGAGCTGCCCGGCCATCACCATGCGCTTGAGCAGCGGCGGGGGCGCGTAGCGGGGCTCGCGGTATTCGTCGAACATCACCTCGGCCACGAACATGGTGGTGTCGAGGCCGACCAGGTCGAGGAGGGTGAAGGGCCCCATCGGGTAGCCGCAGCCGAGCTTCATGGCCTGGTCGATGTCCTCCAGGCTGGCGAGCCCGCCCTCGTACACCCGGATCGCGTCGAGCAGGTAGGGCACGAGCAGGCGGTTCACGATGAAGGCGGTGGAGTCCTTGGCCCGCACCGGCACCTTGCCCACCGCCTGCACCCACTCGTAGGCGGCGAGCACGCTCTTCTCGTCGGTGAGGATGGTCTGCACGACCTCGACCAGCTTCATGAGCGGCACCGGGTTGAAGAAGTGCAGCCCCAGCACCTGGGCCGGCCGCTTGGTGGCGGCGGCCATCGCGGTGATGTTGCACGACGAGGTGTTGGAGGCGAGCAGCGCGTGCGGCGGACAGATCCGGTCGAGCTTGGCGAAGGTCTCGTTCTTGAGCGGCTGGTTCTCGGTGATGGCCTCGATCACGAGGTCGCAATCGCGGAAGGCCTCGAGCCCGACCACCCCCTTGATGCGCCCCATGATCTCGTCGCGGCCCCGCTCGTCGAGCTTGGCCTTGGCCACCAGGGCGTCGAGGCTCCGACGCATGCCGCCGAGCCCGCGATCGAGCAGCTCCTGGGTCGCCTCGACCACCACGGTGGGGAATCCGGCCTGGGCCGACACCTGCGCGATGCCCGACCCCATCAGTCCGCAGCCCAGCACTCCGACGTTGCGAATGGTCATGCCCGTCTCCTGATCAGCGCCGACCCCAGGGCCCCGGGCCGGGGGGTCAGCCTCGAATGGAAGGGATCGGCGCGACGGTCAGCGGCGGGACTTCGACCGGTTGTAGGCGGCCAGGGCGAACTCGTGCTCGATGTCGCCCGGCGGGCACGGGTTGCGCACCGTGACGCTGATCCCGGTCTTCCGGTTGCGCATCGAGCCGTCCGGCTGGGGCTCCCACTCGTCCACCCCGGACGGCCTCGGGGCCAGCGCGTCCCGCTTGATGTCCTCGCTGAACGCGCGCTCCCGCGACTCCGGCGGGCGGTTGGCCAGATCCAGGATGATGGACGACGCCGCGGGCACTTGCCCCGCGCCCGCCGCCGCGACCGTCGGCAGCCCGAGCCCCACCGTCGCCGCCAGCACGCCCCCGACCAGCACTCGCTCGATCATGTCGCTGCGCCTCCCGGCCCCCATCATACAACTACTTCCGGCCGCCTACTCGTACACGATCAGGGACTCGATCCGCTGACCGGGAAGCCGCTCGCGCCCCTTGAGGAAGGCCAGCTCGATCAGGAACGCGGTGCCCACGACCATGCCACCCAACCGATCGATGAGCCGCAGTGTCGCCGCCATCGTGCCGCCGGTCGCGAGCAGGTCGTCGACCACCAGCACCCGCTGGCCGGGAGTCACCGCGTCCTCGTGGATGGCCAGCACGTCGCGGCCGTACTCGAGCTCGTACTCCTCCTCGATGGTCGGCGCCGGCAGCTTGCCCCGCTTGCGTACCGGAACGAATCCCGCCTTCAGCTGGTGCGCGAGCGCCCCGCCGAAGATGAAGCCGCGCGACTCCACGCCCACCACCAGGTCCACCCGCGAGGTGTGATAGCGCGCGGCCAGGTGGTCGATGACCGCGGCCCACGCGGGCCCGTCGCGCAGCAGCGTGGTGATGTCCTTGAACAGGATGCCTTCGGTGGGGAAATCCTTGATGTCGCGGATCTTTGCCCGCAGCTCGGCCAGGTCCATGGCGCAGGGATGTTACCCGCCGGCCGCAGGTGACGCAACCCGAAAAACCTCGTCCGGCAGCATCGAGAGGTCCGGGATGATCAGGTCCGCCTGCGCGGCGGCCCGCCGGAAGCCCGCGGTGTAGTGCGCGGCGCGCATCCCGACGCCCTGCGCCCCCACCACGTCGGCGTCCGGGTTGTCGCCGATGTGCACGGCCTCCGCCGGCGCCACCCCGGCGCGCGCGAGGGTCAGGCGGAAGATCTCCGCCGCCGGCTTGCGGACGCCGACCTCATCGGAATACGTGATGGGGCCGAAGTACTCGAGGAGCCCGTGCCGCTCGAGCACGCGGCGCAGGACCACCCCGGGCGTGCGGCCGGTGTTGGAGACGATGCCGAGCATCACCCCGCGCGCGGCCAGCTCGCGTACCGCCCGCGCCGCGTTCGGGCTCAGCTCGGGCGGATGAGCCAGCACCGGCCGGGTGTAGGCGTCGAGCGCGGCCTCGAAGGCGGGCGGCGCGAGCGCGGCGGCCACCCCGGGCCGGGCGGTGTCGAGCACGAGGCGGAGCTGCTCCTCGCGGCTCGGGTCACGGTTGTCGCTCCAGAATCGCTCGGTGAGCAAGACGCCCGAGCGCTCGTGGATCTCCTCCGCCTCGACCTCGCTCACCACCAGGCCCGCCTCGCGCAGGGCCCAGCGGATGGCGGTGATCCGGAGCGTCCGCTGCGCGCGCAGGTTCACCGGCGAGTCGGTGACGAGGGTGTCCCAGAAGTCGAAGGTGACGAGACGGATCACGGAGCGAAGCGGGGCTTGCGCTTGCCGAGGTAGGCGTCCATGGCCTCCCGGGGCTCGCCGGTCACGAACGACTGGGCGAAGGCGTTGACCCCGTACTCGACCGCGGTCCGCTGGTCGGTGTTGCGCCACCGGACGATCAGCTCCTTCTGCAGGCGCACCGCGGTGGGCGCGCAGTCGAGGATGCGACCGACCAGCTCCGCGGTGACCGCGCGCAGCTCCGCGGCCGGGGTCACCCGGTTGACCAGGCCCCAGTCGAGCGCCTGGCGCGCGCTGACGCTCTCGCCGGTCAGCAGGATCTCGGCCGCGCGGCCCGGGCCCACGAAGCCGGGCAGCAGCGCGGCCTCGATCACCGACGGGATGCCGACGCGGATCTCGGGCAGGCCCAGGATGGCCTCGGTGGCGGCGGTGCGCAGGTCGCACGCCAGCGCCAGCTCGAAGCCGGCGCCGAGGCAGGCCCCGTTCACCATGCACACGGTGGGGAACGGCGCGTCGTGCACCAGCGCGATCGCCTCGTGCAGGCTGGCGATGAAGGCCTTCGCCCCCGCCGGGGTGAGATCGCGCAGGACCTGGAGCTGCATGCCGGCGGTGGTCGCGCGTCCAGCCCCGGTGATCACCGCCGCGCGCACGCCAGGGTCCCTCCGCAAGGACTCGAACGTGCTCCGGATCCCCTCCACCATCTCGGGCACGATCAGGTTGAGCGGCGGCCGGTCGAGGGTGACCCAGGCGCACGCGCCCTCGCGCTCGACGCGGACGAAGTCCACCATCAGTACCGCTTCATCCTGGGATCGATGGCCCGCGCCCACTGGTCGACGCCGCCCTGCAGGTTGACCGCCTTGAAGCCCTGCTGGCGGAGGAAGTTGGCGACCGCGGCGCTGCGCACCCCGTGATGGCAGTACACGACGATCTCCTCGGACGGGTCCAGCTCCGCGGTGCGGAACTCGATCTCCTCGATCGGAATGTGGGTGGCGTTCTCGAGCCGGCAGAGCGCGGTCTCCCAGTCCTCGCGAACGTCCAGCAGCACGAGCGAGTCGTGGCGATCGAGCCGCGCCTTCAGCTCCTGGGGGCTGATGTCGGTCATCGCGGGGTCTCCCGGGGCGAAGATAGCATGTCAGGACTCGGCCGGCAGCAGCACCGAGGTCTCGGGCGAGATCTCGATCTTGACGTCGTCGCCCGGCTTGAAGCCCTTGCCCTGCTGGGCCGAGGTCAGCATCTCCACCCGCACCGTCCCGCCGGGAATCGCCACCTCGTAGAGCTGGCGCGAGCCCTCGAACACGTGACCGGACACCTTGCCGCGGATGCCGCCCGCCGCCCGCTCCGCCTCCTCGATGCGCAGCGCTTCCGGCCGGAGGCAGAGCAGCCCGCTCGCCCCCGCGGTCCACGGATGGCCGCCCGAGGCGACCGGCACCCGCGACCCGCCGCTGGTCTCGACCACCACACCCAGGTCCCGGACCTCGGTCACCCGCACCGGCAGCAGGTTGGCCGCGCCCACGAACTCGGCCACGAAGCGGCTCCGCGGGCGCCAGTAGATCTCCTCCGGCTTGCCCTCCTGCACGATCCGCCCCTCGGAGAGCACCGCGATGCGGGTGGACAGGGCCAGCGCCTCGGCCTGGTCGTGCGTGACGTAGATCGTGGTGATCCCGACGTCGCGGTGCAGGCGGCCCAGCTCGAGCCGCATCTGCGCCCGGAGCACCGCGTCCAGGTTCGAGAGCGGCTCGTCGAGCAGGAGCAGCCGCGGCTCGACGATCAGGGTGCGGGCGAGGGCGACGCGCTGCTGCTGGCCTCCCGAGAGCTGCGACGGCCGGCGCGCCTCGAAGCCGGTCAGGCCCACCTGCCGCAGGGCCGCCGCGACCCGCTCCGCGAGCGCCGGGCCCGAGACGCCGCGCTCGCGGAGCCCGAACGCCACGTTCTCGAACACCGAGAGATGGGGCCAGAGCGCGTAGTGCTGGAAGACCATGCCCAGGTTGCGCTTCCACGGCGGCACCGGGTCGATGACCTCGTCGTCCACCACGATGCGGCCCGCGTCGGGGGTGCTGAACCCGGCGAGGAGGCGCAGCAGAGTGGTCTTGCCGCAGCCCGACGGCCCGAGCAGCGTGTAGAACTCGCCGGGTCGGATCGAGAGCGAGACGTCCCGCACCGCCCAGTGCTCGCCGTAGCGCTTGCCCACGCCCTCCATGCGCACTTCCGACAGCCGGACCAGCTGTTCTCCGCTCACGAGACCTCCCCTCCTCCGGGCATCCGGCGCCGCGACCGCCGATCCATGCGCGCCACGAGCGGCACGACGGCCAGGCCGAGCGCGGCCAGCACGAGGTACACCGCGGCGGGCGGCATCGACGACAGCAGCGTCGTCGCCAGCACCGGCCCGACGAAGGCGGCCCCGATCCGCGCCGAGTTGACGAATCCGATCGCCTCCCCGGAGGCCCGCTGCGCGATGGCCGCCACCGAGAGCGGGAACACCGGCGCGATGCAGAGCACCTGCAGGAAGCGCAGCGTCCCGAAGCTCCACACGTGGCCGGCCGCGCCGAGCGCGGCCAGGAAGAGCGAGGAGCCGAGCAGGAACCATAGCACCGCGCGGCGATCGCCCATGAGGTCGGCCAGGCGCGGCGCCGCCATCGCGCCGAGCGAGGCCGCGATGCCGGTGACGAAGATCAGGAGGCCGCCGACCTCCAGGGTGGACTCGAGCGGGACGCCGAGCGGCGGGAGGATCTGGGGCAGGATCGAGGTGAGGAAGAAGACCTGGGTGGAGCCCGCGAGCACCACCAGCGAGACCGTCACCAGCTCGCGCAGCGACGTGGTGCGCGTCCCCGCGGTCGCCGCGTCGCGCGGCTGGCCCGCGGGCACGCCCCACGACACGAGCGCCGAGCAGCCCCAGAGCATGAACGCGCCCACGATGAAGGAGAGCCGGAAGCCCACCCGCGCCGCCACCAGCGCACCGGCCGCCGGCCCCAGCACCTGGCCGAGGGTCATGCCGGACTGGATGTACGAGACCTGGCGTCGCACGTCGCCGCCCGAGCGCCCCACCATGATGAACGCGAAGGTGGAGACCGCGCCCATGAGGCCGAGCAGCATGCGCGCGAAGAGCATCTCGGGGAGGGAGCGGGCCAGGGCCATGCCGAGAAAGCCGAGCCCCTGGAACGCCTGCACCGCGATGAAGCCCCGCTTGGGATCGATGTGCTCGCCGAGCCGGCCCGAGATCGGCGCGGTGATGACGGTGATCAGCGGGCTGATGCCGAGGATCCACCCGGTCCAGCGCAGGGTCGCCGCCGGGTCGAGCGTCGACATCCTCTGGATGTGAAACGGCAGGCTCACGTAGACGAACGACCACGCGAAGGTGCCGATCAGCATCGAGGCCGGCAGCACCCACTCCGCGCGCGTCCGCGTCGCCATCGGGGTCAGCTCCGGAACAGCGCGACCCCGGAGCGCCGCGCGAGCGCCGTCGCCGCCCAGGTGCCCGCGGCCACCAGCACGATCGCGACGACGCCGAGCGCCGCGCCCGGACCGCGCCCCACCGCCGACTGCATGTAGAGGTAGACGCCGTAGGAGAGCGGGCCCAGCTCGACCCGCGGCACCAGCAAGATGGTCGACGAGAGATCCACCGCCGAGCCGATGAACGCGAGCAGTCCCCCCGCCAGGAGCCCCCGCGCGATCAACGGCAGGGTGATCCGCTTGAAGGTCCGCGGGCGGCTCGCCCCCAGGCTCTGGGCCGCCTCCTCGAGGGCCGGCGGCAGCTGCTGGAGCGCCGCGTAGGCCCCGCGCACCGCGTACGGCAGCCGCCGCACCGCGTACACGATGACGAGCACGAGCCACGTCGAGGTGAGCGGGTCGCCGAGCCCGGGCACCACGAAGCCGCCGAACGCGCGGAGGAAGCCGATGGCGATCACCACCCCGGGGACGGCGAGCGGGATGGTGGCGATCGTGTCGAGCCACCCCCGGCCGGAGACCCGGCCGCGGAGCAGCAGCCAGGCGATCACCGCGCCCAGGGCCACGTCGGCCAGCGCGGCGAGACCCGCGTAGCGCAGGGTGTTGACGATGAACTGCGGGGAGCGGACGAGGACCTCCTCGTAGTTGCCGAGGGTGTACACGGTCGGCAGCGGCGAGAGGCTCCACACCCGCGAGACCGACAGCAGCAGCACGCCCGCGTGGGGCAGGAGCGCCGGGCCCAGCAGCAGCGCGGCGAGGAGCCAGGCCAGCGTGGTGCCGCGCGCGCCGAGGGGGACCGGCGGGGCCTCCCCGCCCCGCCCGAGGGCCGCGTACTCGCCACGGGCCAGCACCGCCTTCGACAGCCAGAGCGCTCCGAGCGAGAGCGCCACCAGGATCACGCAGATCACGTAGCCGTCGACGTCGGTGAGCCCGATGGTGGTCACCCGGACGTAGGCCTGGGGCGCGAGTAGCCGGGTGTAATTGAGCATCAGCGGCGTACCGAGGTCGTCGATCACCCGGATGAAGGTGAGCAGCGCGCCCGCCGCGTAGCCGGGCAGGGCGAGCGGCAGCAGTACCCGGCGGTAGAGCCGCAGGCCCGAGCTGCCGAGATTCTGGGCCGCCTCCTCGAGCGAGCGGTCGAGCCCGGCGAGCGCGGCCGCGGTGTTGAGCAGGATGAACGGGAAGTAGTGGAGGCTCTGCACCAGCACCACGCCCGGCAGGCCCTCCATGAACGGCACCGTCACGCCCGCGTGCTCGAGCAGGAGCAGGTTCACGGTACCGCTCCGTCCCAGGATCTGCTGGAACGCGACCGCGCCCACGAAGGGTGGAACCACGAGGGGCAGGACCCCGAGCACGCCGATCAGCGTGCGGCCCGGGAAGCGGTAGCGGACGGTGAGGACCGCGAGCGGCACCGCGATGACGCTGCCGATCAGCACCGCCAGCGCGCCGGCCAGCAGCGTGTTGACGAGCGCCTCGCGGAAGAGCGGGCGGGCGAAGAACGCGAGCAGCGGGCGGAACGTGGGCCAGCCCCCGTCGAGGAAGGCCACCGAGAGCACCTGGAGCAGCGGGTAGACGACGGCGACCGCGAGCAGGGTCAGCAGCGCCGCCACCAGCGCGGCCTCCCCGGCCGAGCGCTGCCCCATCAGGCGGACGCGGGGTGGCTCGACTCGACGGCCGGCGCCTCGGGCATCATGGGCTGGGCGGCGAAGGTCAGGTACTCGAGATCCGCCAGGGTCTCTTCCAGGCGCCGGTAGGCCCAGGCGCAGCCGAGGAGCGCGGCCAGCGGGTAGCCGAGGCCGTACGCGCGCGGGCCCACGAGCAGGGTGAGGGCGGTGAGCGCGCCGTTGGCCACCAGGAAGACCGCGGCCACCTCGGCGGCGGCGCGGCGCCGGTCGAAGTAGAGAAGCACGATCCCCCCGAACAGGCAGAGCGCGTGTAGCACCGCGCCCACCAGCCCGCAGCGGAGGATCACCACCTGGAGGCGGTCGAGGCCGAGCCCGGCCGCGATCCACGGCGCCAGCGCCATCAGCAGGAGCGTCACCGGGGCCTGGGCCACCAGGAGTCGGCGCAGGCTGTCGCGCAGGCACGCGGTCATGGCCCGCTTGGCCTCGAGCACCTGGCGCAGGGTGCCGTGCTTGGTGGCGACGCCGTAGTACTCGCGATAGCGGTCGTAGAAGTCCGTCTCCACGCTGACCAGGAAGATCGCGAGCGACGGCACCACCGAAAGGTAGCACAGGAAGATCGGGCTGTCGTACAGCGAGGCGCGAAACCAGCCCACGATGGGATGCCCGGTGGGCCCGGCCCAGAACACCACGCGGTCCACCGCGATGGCCGCGTTGTAGAGGAGGCCCGCCGCGATCAGCTCCGGATAGCGGACGAACGCGCGCGTGAGGTCGACCGACTCCGGCACGCGCACCAGGTTGAACTCGCGCTCCACACGGGCGCACAGGACGAACAGGATGCCCGCCTGCCCCACGAGGAACCCGGCCAGGTAGCCGCCCGCGCCCAGGGAGCGCCCGAGTGCCAGCGCCCCGAGCAGGCTCGCCGCGTTCCCCGCGAAGAACGCGCCCACCACGCTCGCGTAGTCCTGCGCCGCGCCCAGGTAGATCATCACCATCCAGGTGCACGAGACCACCACCAGCAGCATGGTGCCGAAGAGCCGCAGCGCGGGCTCGAGGCCGGGCGCGAGCGAATAGACCAGCGCGCCGAGCGCCAGGTGGACGAGCGCGGTCGCGGCCACCGTGATCCGGTACGAGACCACCAGCGCCCCGATCCGGCCCAGGTAGAGCTCGTCCGCGAGCTGCCGCGTCACCACCATGTGGGCGGCGCCGGTGGTGATCAGCGAGAACGTGTAGGTGTAGACGACGATGACCTGGAAGCGCGCGTGCGCGACGTCACCGATCAGGTTACGCGAGAGCAGGGCCAGGGTCCCGAGCGTGCAGATCGAGAGCAGCCAGGGGCCGGCGGAGAGCACCGCCCCGTAGAGGTGGGCGCGGAGCCAGCCGCTGTAGGTGTCCTCGACGATGAGCCGCTTGAGCCGGAACCCGATCCCGGCCATCCGGGGCGCGCCTCAGCCCGCGCCCAGGAGGTCGCGGTAGATCTCCCGGTAGCGACGGATCAGGTCCGCTTCCTGGTAGTGCGCGCGCACCCGCGCCCGCGCGGCGCGGCCCATCTCCTCGCGCAGCCCGGGGTCGCGGGCCAGGCCGAGGATGGCCCGCGCGGTCGCGGCCGGGTCCGCGAGGCCGGTCACGAGACCGCTGGCGCCGAGCGCCCGGTCCGCGGGGAGCCGCCCCTCGAGCAGCTCGCGGCAGGCGCCCACCTCGGTGGAGACCACCGGGATGCCGGCGGCGGCCGCCTCCAGGATCACGAGCGGCAGGCCCTCCGAGATGCTGGTCAGCACCAGCACGTCGATGCGAGGGTAGATCTGCTTGACGTCGACGCGCCCGGTGAACTCCACGCGCTCGGCCACGCCCAGGGTGGCCGCGAGGGCCTGACACTCCGCGAGGTACTCGGGGTCCTCGTCGCCCGGCCCCGCGATGACCGCCCGCGCCCCCGGCAGCGCGCCGACCACGATCTTCACCGCGCGGATGAAGGTCTTCACGTCCTTGATGGGCACCACGCGCCCGACGAAGCCGATGCGAAACTCGCCCGGCGACGCCTCCACCCGCGGCAGCGCAGCGAGCGGCTCGACGTCGAGGCCGTTGGGCACGACCAGGGTCTTGGCCGGATCGGCCCCGTCGCGGATCTGGGCCTGCCGGTTGCCCTCGAAGATGGTCACGATGCGGTCGGCGTGGGCGTAGGTGATCCGCGAGAGCCGCTCGAAGAGCCGCGCCCACAGCTCCTTGAAGAACCCCGGCCCCGACGAGAGCGTCATCGGCGCCTGCCGCTGCACGTAGATCCACTCGGCCTGGTCGATCTCCATCCGCCGCTCGCGCGAGTAGATGCCGTGCTCGGTGAGGAGCATCGGCCGGCCGCGGCGCAGGCGCTGGGTCGCGGCCACGAACCCGGCCCAGCCGGTGGACACGGTGTGGTAGACCGCGGCCTCCGGCACCGAGGCGTGCAGCAGCCGGAACATCGGGAGGTGGGTGAAGCGCCACGTCCAGAAGTAGTCGAGGAACGAGATGTCGGGGGCCCGCGACTCGTACAGCCGCCGCACGATCTCCCACGAGGGCTTGCCGTAGATGAAGTCGTGGACCGAGGGGCCCGCGCCCGCGTGCGGGGAGACCAGGCGCAGCAGCTCGCCGAGGCCGTCGGCGCGGCCGTCCTTGAGCTCCTCGTGGTAGCGCCAGATCGTCTCCCAGGCCGTAGCCTCCGTCACCTCGCCCTTGAGCGCCGGCTCGTCGCCCCCGTGGATGCCCACGTCCACCAGGCTCACCACGTTGGGCGGCATCCGGTAGCGCGGCTCGTGCGTCTCCCCGAGGGTCGCCGAGATGTGGAAGATCGCGAAGCGCAGCTCGGGGAGCGCGGAGACCAGCTGGTGGATCCACGCCGACACCCCGCCGGTCACGTACGGGTAGGTCCCCTCGAGGATCAGGCAGATGTCGGCCGGGGGCGCGCTCACGCCGCGGGCTCCCCCGCCCACCAGCGCAGGGTCTCGTCCGCGCGGCCCGCGGCCATCGCCTCGCGCGAGAGCGCGCGCAGCTCGGGCCAGCGGCCCTGGCGGAACAGGATCTCGGAGAGGAGCAGGTCCACGTCCGTCGACGGCGCCGCCGCGCGAGCGGAGACCGCGAGGGCCTCCGCCTCCTCGACCCGCCCCTGGGCCAGGAGCACGCGCGCGAGCGCCCCGGCGGGCGCCGGCCAGTCGGGGCGCCGCGCGCGCGCCACGCGGTACGCGGCCTCCGCCTCGCCGAGCCAGTGGCGGCCCATCGCCGCGTCGAGCAGCCCGCTCTCCTGGTAGGCGAGACACGCGTCGCCCGCCACCATCGCCCGCTCGGGCGAGTCGGGATCGAGACGCCACTGCTCCTGGGCCTGGCCGATCCGCCGGGCGAGCCGCTCCTCGACGCGCTGGAGCGCGCCGGAGGCCGCGATCTGGGTGTCGCGGTCGGGCGCCCGCAGCGCCTCGCGCAAGAGCTCCACCGCGGCCCCGTCGCCGCGCTTGGCCAGGAGCTCGATGCCCCACCGCTGCGTGCGGGGGTCGGCGGCCCGGATCAGGTCCCCGACCGGCTGCACCGAGACCTGCGCCTGCAGCCACTCGAGCACGCGATCGACCGGCTCGGGGGCCTGCCCCGGCCCGGGGAGGCCGGCCATCTCCGAGTGGGCCCCGGTGTAGAGGCCCGACGGCGGCGCCCGTCGCTGCCAGAGGCGGATGGCGCCGAGGCCGATCAGCCCGAGCACCGGCAGGGCCAGGACCAGCGCCCCCGCGAGGAGCCGCTCGTCGCGCCGCGCGCGCCCGAGGCCCCGGCCGCCGAGCCACGCGGCGGCCAGGTGGGCGACCAGCGCGAGCGGCCACCACGCGGCGCCGCCGAGCGCGGCCGCCACCGCCACCAGCTCCGCCAGCGCGGCCAGCGCCACGCTCAGAACGTCACCCCGCCCGGCCGCTCCCGCACCGCGAGCACGCGCGCGGAGAACTCGAGATCCCGCTCGTCGTCGGTGTAGGGCGCGAAGTGGAAGTTCCGGATCTCGGTCGAGAGGCGGTCGACGACCACCTCGGCCCGGGCCGGCTCGGTCTCGGGCAGGATGATCGCGAAGGCGTCATCGGTGGCGTAGCGACAGACGATGTCGACGTCGCGCAGGGTCCGCGAGAAGACGAGCGACAGCACGCGCCCGAGCTCGGCCCGGCGCTCCGGCGCCACCGCACCGAAGCGGTCGATCCGGAAGATCACCACCGCGAGCGGTCGGCGATAGCGGTCGGCCCGCACCTCCTCCTCGTGGATGCGCCGCTGGTAGTAGGCGTAGGTGTAGGCGCGCACCAGCTCGTCCTCGATGGTTTGCGCGCGCGCCTGCTCGTGGGTGCGCGCGTTCTCGAGCGAGCGTGCCCCCCAGTCGGCGACGAGGCCGAGCCGATCGAGCGACACCGGGGTGAGCCGGAGGAACGAGAGCTTGGTCACCGTGATGCAGCCGAGCAGCGCGCCCTCGGCAGAGGTCAAGGGGGCGGCCATGAGCAGCCCCGCGCCCTGCAGATCCTCGACCGAGCCGAGCGCGGCGTAGTCGCGCACGCTGACCGGCCGGCCCAGGCGGACCGCGAGGCCCACGAGCCCGTCGTCGGGGGCGATCTCCGCCCGCTCCGGCGCGGGCCCCTCGGCCGCCCGCAGGCGCAGCCGCTCCCCGTCCAGCACGTAGCACTGGCAGGCGTCGGCCTGGAGGAAGCGTCGGGCGGTGGCCGCGATCGCCGGGTAGAGCCGCTCCGCGTCGAGCGTCTCGAGCGCGCGCGCCGCCGCGTAGAGGCTCGACAGCGAGGCGCGCTCGTCCGCCACGCGCCGCTCCAGCTCGTGCTTGGCCTCGGTCGCGGCCATGAACCGCACCGCCTGATCGGCGAGCTCCTGCTCGAGCCCGGCCACCCGCGCCTCGAGGTCCCGCGTGAGCCGGAGCTGCGACTCGCGCAGCGCCCCCAGCCCGAAGCCGGTGCCGATCAGCAGCAGCGGCGTCACGTACCGGGCCACGCTCCGCAGCTCGCTCCAGCTCGCCTGATCCGCCCGCGCGATCACGCACGCGGCCACCGCCGCCGCGGTGACGAGGCCGCTCACCAGCCCCGCGCGCAGCCCGTGCCGGGCCGCGACCGCGACGACGACCACGAGAGCCGGGTTCGGCTGCACGTCGAGGAATCCGGCGTCCCGCGGCCGGAGCAGGACGTTGACGACGACGAGCAGCAGCAGGCCCGCCCCCAGCTCGAGCAGATAGGGTTCGGCGCGGCGGAGCGCGGCGAGCACCCGGCGCTTACCGCGCTCGGGCGTCGCCCAGAGCGGCGGCCAGGTGGGCGGCCATGTCGTGGGTCACTCGCTGGGCGACCCGCGCCAGGCCGTCCTCGCGGAGCCACGAGGAGCCCAGGCGGGCGTGACTGGCCGTCCACACCACCTCACCGGACGCGACGTCCACCACGCGCGCGGTCACGCCCACCGCGGGCGTCTCGGAGAGGCCGGGCTTGTAGCGGTACTCGGTGACCGAGCCCTGCAGGACGTGACTCACCTGGAGTAGCCGGCCGATGCGCTGCGCCGAGGGCAGGCGTCCCGCGTCGGCCGGGTCGAGATTCTCGCGCCGGAGGAGGTCGGCGACCTCGCTCGGGTCCATCACCGCGATCGTCCCGGTGGCGAGGAGCTCGGCCACCAGCAGATCGGTGATGGCCTGGCCCGCGCGCAGCGAGGAGGTCTGGTTCTCGAGCGGGAGCACCACGACGCGGACGACGCGTCCGGCGCCGGGTTTCACCCACTCCTGCTCGGCGCTCGCGCACCCGAGCAGCGTGAGCACCCCGATCGCCAGCCCGACTGCCCGCGAACGCCGCCACATAGGTCTCTCAGTACAGGATGTCGAGGCGGCCGAGGAACGATTCCTCCTGGCCCCCGATGGTGGTCGACTCGGTGTTCCGAGTATAGAGCACGCGTCCTTCCAGCCAGGGGCGAATTCGCCACCGGCCCTCGCCGGTCACCTCCCACGAGGTGATCGACCGGTGCAGATCGCGCCGCCCGACCGAGGCGGCCTGTAGCCGGAGCGCGGGCGTGACGTCCCAGCCGACCACCGCCCCGATCGCCACGATGTCCTCCCGCCGCAGGAAGGTGACCGCGTCCCGCAGTGGGCTGCCCGCGATGGGCGTGTACTCGGAAAAAAAGACCTGGGGGACCAGGGTCACCTGCACGCGGGTCCGCAGCAGCTCGAGCTCGGCCCGCGCCGCCCCCTCCCAGCGGTCCCCCAGCGCCTCGCCGGAGACCCGGTAGTGCCGGAAGTCGTAGTGCGCGGCCAGGACCACGGGTACCAGGACGCGCCGCGCCACGTCGAGGGTCACCCGGTCGGTCGAGCCGTTGCGTGGCAGCGCGACCACCGGATTGGTGAGCAGCTCGCGGATCGCGACCTCGAGGGTGGCGGTGGTGGTCCGGGCGTCGTCGTAGGCCGCGCCGAGCCGCCCGGTGGTGCGGAAGATGTCCTCGCGGCGCCGCGCCTCCTCCAGGCCGGCCCAGAGCGAGACCACGGGCGTCGGCTGGAAGCCCAGGGTGGCGAGCGCGGTCCACACCTCCTCGGTGAAGCCGGGCTGGCCGGGCACGGGATCCTGCCGGTAGCTGCCGTAGCGCGTGCCCGCGCGCAGCCACCAGCGGTCGGCGAGCCACCCGCGCCACGCCGCCTCCTCCACGTGGTGCGTGGCCGCCCGCTGCAGCAGCGTGTAGTGAGAGAGCTCGACGCGCGGCGCGTGCCCGAGGAGGATCTCGCGATAGGCGGCGAGCACGTCGCGGTTGTCGGGGTCGCCCTGGAGCAGCCGCCCGTACAGGTCGAGCGCGCGATTCCACCGTCCCGCCGCGACCTCGGCGGCGGCCAGCTCCGCGGTGAGCGCGGCATCCTGCGGCTCCTCGCGCAAGAGCGCGTCCAGACGGCGCCCCGCCTCGGCGGGAGCGCCGCGGGCCAGGTCGAGGCGGGCCCGCAGGCGGCGCAGGCGCGCGGAGGTCGGATCCTCCGCGAGGTAGCGGTCGACCACCGGGCCGGCCTGGTCGGAGAGGCCCGCGTCCACCAGCAGCTCCGCGTAGTCCTCGCGGAGCGCGCGATCGGCAGGATAGCGCGCGAGCAGCGCGCGGTAGGTGGCGAGCGCCTCCTCGACGAGGCCGAGCCGGGCCTGGATGCGTGCGCGCATGGTCTCCGCCTCGGGCGCGACCGCGGCGGGCGACTCCGATGGAGTCGCCGATTCCGGCGCGGCGGGCGCGGGCGTCTGCGCGCGCGCGGGGGCGCCGGCGAGCAGGACGGCGATCAGCGCGAGCGCGAGGCGCAGCGAGGGCGGCCGGGCCATCCGGCGAGTATGGCGGGGCCGTCTCGCCGGTTCAAGGCGGACCGCGGCGCGAGCGGATCAGCGGGCGCGGGCGGGAAGCAGGCGGAGGGCCCGCTCGTACTCGGCGCGGGCGCGCTCCTCGTCGTGGTCCGCGGTGTAGAGCTCGCCCAGCAGGTAGTGCACCTCGTAGTCGCCGCCCTTCACGCGATTGAAGCGCTCGAGCGCCGCCCGCGCCCCGCGCGCGTCGTTGCTCCAGGCCATGAGCTGGCCGGAGCGCTTGAGCGCTTCCGCGTCGTCCGGCTGCACGTCGAGCAGCGCGCGGTAGGCGCGCAGGGCCACGTCGTTGCGCGACACCGCGAGGCTGCGCCGGCCCACCTCACGCAGCACCTGCGGATCGCGCGGCCGGGCGCGCATGAGGCCTTCCCACTGCCGGAGCGCGGGCTCCCCCGCGCCGGTCCAGTCGTAGAGCTGGGCCAGCGCGAGCCGCGACCGGACGGCCTCGTCGCCCTCGCCCGGGCCGGCCGCGAGCGCGGCCTCGTACTCGACGATGGCCTCCGGGTAGCGCCCGAGGTCGCTCAGCAGGCGGCCCGCCTTGACGTGGTAGGCCGCGCCGGCCGCCGCCGCGAAGCGGCGATGCACGCGCAGGCCCTCCTCGGGCCGGCCCGCCTGCACCGCCAGCGCGAGGTAGCGCAGGACGAAGCCCTCGTCGAGCGGCCGGCGCTCCGCGAGCGGCTGCAGCAGCCGGAGCGCGTCGGCCGGCCGGCCCAGCGCCTCGGCCGCCTCGCTCGCCACCTGCCGCGCCGAGACGTCGTCGGGCCGTCGCGCGAGGAGCCGCTCGGTCACCCGGAGCAGATCGGCCGAGCGCCCCTGGAACCGGTAGAGCTCCGCGAGCCGCGCGAGGGACGCGTCGGGCAGCGTGCCCGCCCGCTCGAGCGTCTCGTAGACCGCGATGGCCTCGCGCTCCTGCCCGTTCCACTCGTAGAGCTCGGCCAGGCGAAGCGCGGGTTCCGGCGCGGCCGGCGCCCGCTCGGCGAGGACGCGCTGACGCGCGATCGCCTCCGGCAGACGGTTGGCGCCCACCAGCGCGTCGACCACCTGCCGCGCGTACGGGCCGTCCGGTCGGAGCGCGGCGAGCCGATCGAGCGCGGCCACCGCGGCCGGGGTCTCCCCGGCACCGCGGGCGAGCGCGGCCACGCGCTCCTGGAGCGCCCGATCCGCGGGGCGCGCGCGGGCCACCCGCTCGAGCAGGGCCAGGGCCCGGCGCGGATCGTTCGCCCACTCGTAGAGCTGGGCCAGGGCCAGCGCGGTGTCCGCGCTCCCGGGCTCGATCTCGAGCGCGCGCTCGTAGATGCCGATCGCCTCCGGCCCGCGATCCCGCTCGACCAGCAGGCGGCCCAGGGTGACCAGCGCGGCCGGATCGCGCGGGCGAAGGGCTACGAGCTCGCGCTGGACGCCGAGCGCGCGCGGCCCGTCGCCCGCGGCCCGGTAGAGCGCGACCAGCCGCTGCCGCACCGCCCCGTCCCGCGGGTCCGCCTCGCGGCGATGCTCCAGCACCGCGACCTCCTCCTCGCGCGGCGCGCCGCCCGGCGCCGGCAGCAGCCGGTCGCGGGCCTCCATGTCGCTGGGCGCGAGGCGCGCCAGCACCCGCCAGTGCTCGAGCGCGCGATCGCCTCGCCCGAGCGAGTCGTAGACCTGGGCGAGCGCGCGCCGGCCCTCGAGATCGCCGGGCCGCCGCCGGACGTATGCCTCCAGCACCGACGCGGCCTCGTCCTGGCGATTCAGGCTGCGGGCGGCCGAGGCCAGCTCGGTCACCGCTCCCAGATCGTTGGGGTCGAGCGCCACGAGCCTGCGCAGCACCGCCAGCTCCCGCGGGTAGTCGGCCGCCCAGAGGTACACGGTGAGCAGGCGATCCAGGAGGGGGCCCTCGTCCGGGCGCGGCTCGGCGGTGAGCGACTCGAGCACGCGCGCGGCGGCCGACGGATCCTTGTTGTCGCGGTAGGCGTCGGCGAGCGTCAGCCGGAGATCGCGACGCGTGGGCAGGCGGCGTGTGGCCTCCTCGAGGGTGCCGACCTGCCGGTCCGGATCGCCGAGCCCCGCGTAGGTCGCGGCGAGACCCCGCCAGAGGTCCGCGTCCCCGGGCTCGCCGCGGAGGGCGCGCGTGAACGCGCGCTCGGCGAGCGCGTACTGCCCCTCGGCCAGGTACGCCCAGCCCAGGTCGCCGCCCCACGGCACCGAGAGCGCGAGGAGCGCGAGGGTGACGACCACCCCGAGCAGCAGCCTCCAGCGCTCGATCTTCACCCGACGCGCACCTCCACGTCCCCCTCGCCGGCGCGCACGATCAGGCGGCCGTCCGGGCCGCTGCGGCCGCGCAGGCGCCGCGAGCCCGCCCGCTCGCGGACCTCCACGGAGATCTCGCGGTCGGCTCCGAGCCCGCCGAGCTCGACGACCTTCTCCCCGGGTCCCGACAGCGACAGCGCGACCCCGCCCGCCTCCCGCTTCCAGCCGGTGACCCGGTGGCTGCCCTGGACCAGGTAGGCGGTCACCGGCGGCCGGTCGCCGAGTGCGATGACCGCGGGGGCGGGGCCGGCCAGGTGCACGTAGAGCG
The DNA here is from genome assembly GCA_041497895.1 of Methylomirabilia bacterium. Lineage (GTDB taxonomy): Bacteria > Methylomirabilota > Methylomirabilia > Rokubacteriales > CSP1-6 > CAMLFJ01. Next base: position 9,065 of record JBGQHJ010000030.1, on the reverse strand, counting down.
ATCCCTGATGGTGGACGTAGCCGAGCACGCCGCTCGAGCGGCCCAGGTCGACGTGGACGCGCGTGTCGTCGAAGCGCACGGTGCCGAGCGCCCCGTGGTCCCAGATCCGCCAGCCCTCCGCGGTCCGGGCGATGCGCGCGGTGCGAAAGCCCTCCACGATGGCCAGGTACTCGCTCGTGAAAAGCCGGGCGAGCGGCTGGCGGAGCACCCACTGGTGGACGTGGTGGAGCGCGGCCAGCGACGCCACGCGCTCGCCCGAGTAGTAGTGGTAGTAGACGTTGACCGGCGCGACCCGGCGCGGCCGCTCCGTGCCCTCGAACGTCTCGATCACGTGGCGGAAGCCGTAGAACGGCCCCGTCCACAGCCGGGTGTAGAGATTCTCGTTGGAGGCCGAGGTGTAGGTCTGCCAGTGCTGGCCCACTTGGCGCATCAGCGGCGCGACCCGCGTGTAGCTCGGCCACTCGCGGTCCCGCATCGTGTCGCCGCCGTTGATGTTCGGCACCCCGAGCCGGTCGAGGATCGCGATGGCCTCCTCGGTCACCCGCGTCGATCCGGACCACTGGAAGAGCCGCACGCGCTTGCCGGAGGGCAGGAGCCGCTCCTCCATGTAGCGGATCGCCCCCGCGGTCTCCGTCTCGACCGAGTAGGGCACCGCGGCCAGATCGAAGCTGCGCGTGCGCGCTTTCCAGTCGAGCGGGTGCGTGTAGGAGTGGCTGCCCGCCTCGACGCTGGGCAGCGCGTAGATCGCGCGGGCCAGCTCCTGGAACTCCGGCGAGCCGAGCAGCGTGGGCTCGACCTCCGCCACCACCACCGAGACGCTCGTGGGCAGCCGGTAGCGCGAGAGGATCTCCTCGAGGATCACCTGCCCGCTGGAGGCGCCCGCGCGGACCTCGGACCGGTTTCGCAGCCCGTCGCCGTCGATGTGCGAGTAGAAGATCCGCCGGCCGCACCGGGTCGTCGTGTCCGGTCGTGGCCAGTCCGCCACCCCGAGCGCCTCCCGGAAGAACGCGAAGGGATCGATCCACCACTGGGCGCCCGCCTCTCCCGGGAACTGGAAGCGCGCGTACTCGGCCGCCGCGAACCCGCCCCACGGGCCGGTGACGACCATGTGGCTCTCCGAGTCCGGGAGGTCGCGCCGGGCCAGCACCAGGTGGGCGCGGCAGTCCGCGCGGCGACACACCACCTGCTGGTAGTAGGGCAGGCCGGGCGGCAGCGGCCGCTCGAACTCCATCATCCGGGGGTCCTTGCGCCGGAGCTCGATGACGTGCTGATCGCCGGTCCAGTTGCCGAGGAACGTGAGCCCGCTCGCGGCGAGCGCCTCGTTGACCGCGGCCAGCTCGACGGTGCGGAGGGTGCGCCGATCCCGCAGCGCGCCCAGGTAGCCGAGGATCACCACCCGGCGGCCCGCCCGCATCTGGGCGCCGAGCCAGCGCAGGTAGGCCAGCGGCTCCGCGATCTCCTCGGTCTGGAACCAGGTGACGACCCCGCGGTAGCGCGCCATCGCCCGCTCGTCCGGCAGCCCCTGGTCGATGTCGTGATACTCGACCATGAGCCCGAGCCAGTTGAGCGGCATCTGGGCCCAGCCGTGGACCTCGTTGGTCGTCGCGGTCTTGGGCCGACGGCCCGCCACGTCGTTGTAGAACTCCGACGACTTGTAGAGCGCGAGCACGCGGCGCGGGAGCTCCCCGGGAGCGGCCGCCGGTGGGCTGGCGGCCGCGGCCGCGCGGCGCGCTCCGAGCGCCCGGGCCCCCGCCGCGGCGACCGAGCCGCCGAGCAGCGCGCGGCGCGAGATTGCCCTGGTCACGGGCCGAGCGTGTGGGTGGAGACCTGGTCGAGCCCGATGGTGGACACGTAGGGGACGAAGCCTCGCGCGCGCGCGCGGCGGATGAGGTCCGCGGGCCCCGAGCCGCCGCCGCCCGGCGCGTACTCGAGCGTGAACACCGGCAGCCCGAGCGCCGCGACGCGGCCGAGGAGCGCCGCGCGCGCCTCCGCCTCCTCGGCGGGCCGCACCCGGTAGGCCCGCGCCTTGAAGTCGTAGTCGGTCCACACCGACTCGAGCGCCACCCCGTCGAGGACGCCGGGCAGGCGCTCCGCGAGCGGCAGGCCCCCGTTGAGCAGGAGGAGCATCCGCGGATTCCGCCGCTTCAGCTCGGTCAGCACGCGCTCGAGCGCGCGGGCTGCGCCCGCGTAGCGCCGGGGATCGAGACGCTCGCGCTCCAGGGCGGCGTCGGCGGTGTCGAGGAAGAGGCCGTTGACGGGGCCCGCGAGCGCGGCCGGCACCACCCGGTCGAGCAGCCAGCGCTCGTAGGCGGGCGCGCCCACGTCGAGGCCGCGGGCGTCGGGCCAGCTCGGATTGGGGGCCAGCACCCACGGCTCACCCGCGATCGCCGCGAACTCCGGATGGTGCGTGTTCACCTCGCCCAGGCTCACGTACGTGAGCACGAGCGAGCCGTGACGCTTGACCAGGGCCAGCGGGGGATGGCCGTGCGGATCGAGCACCACCACGTCGAAGCGCGCCAGGTCCCGCGCCGCCTCCGGCGCCGCGCCGTAGTAGACGACCCACGTGCGCACCCCCGCCAGCGGCCGAACCGGGGAGGCGACCCCGGACGCGGGCGCCGACGCCCCGCCCAGCCCCAGGGCCAGGCCGAGGGCGAGCAGACGCTGCGTCAGGCCCACGCCCCGAGCGCTTCCGAGCGGGTCCCGTGAATCGTGACCGCTCGGTTGAGCCGGGTCATCTCGAAGATGGCGCGCACGTCGTCCTGCAGGGCGCACAGGCGCAGGTCCCCGCCGACGGTCCGGGCGTGCTTCAGCGACGCGACCAGCGCGCCCATGCCCGAGCTGTCGACGTAGCCCACCTGCCCCAGGTCGACGAGCAGTTTCCGGCTCCCGTCGTCCAGCAGCTTGGTCAGCGTCCGTTTCATCTGGTCGGCCGCCGCCATGTCGAGGTCGCCCCGAGGGGCGACCACCGTGATCCCGGCCGAGCCCGTCACTTCGATGTCCATGGTCTCTCCTGAGCGGGACGGCGACGCGCCGCCGCCCATCGGGCCACCGACCGAGCGGAGGCCCGGCCGGTACTTGATCAGTGTCCATCGGGTCCCGCGCTCGCGCCGGACGTCGATCGCGACCGAATCCGCGATCCGGTGCACCAGGTGGATGCCGAGACCGTGGTCCGGCACCGACTCGAGATCGGGGGCCACGTACCGATCAGGATCGAACGCGCGCCCGAAGTCCTCCACCTCGATGACGAGCCGGTCCGGGTGACCGAGCACCGAGACGTTGATGGGCTGTCCAGCCCGCCCCTCGTAGGCGTGCTCGATCGAGTTGGCACACAGCTCACCGACCGCGAGGACGAGCTCGGCCTGCGTCGGCCGATCCACCCCCAGTCCGGTGAGGGCCTCGCGGAGCCACGCGCGCAGGCGGGCGAGGTCCTCGGCCTCGCTCGACATGGAGAAGCGGCCGGATGCCGCCGGACTCATGCTCCCGTCACGATCTGGGTGCTCCACTTCGCGCGATTCAGTATAGCAGCGGCACGCGCCCGGACCCGAGAGGTGGGAGAGGCGAGGTACGAGCGGGATCGCCGCTCCCGGGCGGGAGCGGCGGCGCGCCGACGGGCGCTACCGCGAGCGGGAAAAGCCGAGCTGGGCGCCGACCGGGTAGCCGTTGCGGTCGCGACGATACGGATCCGCGCTCACCGACGCCCGCCACGACTGGTACTCGCGCTCGTCGTGCCAGCGCCGGAGCGCCCACACCGCGAGCCCGACCGCGACTCCGCCGAGTGCCACGACGCACACGAGCGCGCCGCGCTTCATCACCGCGTCCAGCGAGATCTTGTCGTCGACCGGCATGTCCATGGCCGATTCTCCCTCTAGTCCGCTAGTCCGCGCCGATGGCGAGCCAGAGCATCGCCGAGCTCACTCCGACGAACACCACCGTGAGGACCGCGGTCAGCAGCATGCCCTCTCGAGGTAGCAAGAGGTGAGCCAGTCGGGCGCCCGCGGAAAATCAGCCAGTTGAGGGGGCGAGAGCCCGTCGGGCTCCAGACCTTGTCAGGCGGGTGCCAAGACTTGGCGAGAGCCGCCGGAGGCGTGCGTCTCAAGTGTCCGTCCTTGCTAGCCGCCGGGCTGGCCCTCTTCTTGCTCCCTCGAGCGGCATGCCCTCGCTCCGGTTCCAGCTGCTGGGCGGCGTGCTGATCGGCCTCCTGGTCGTGGTCGTCGCGCTCACGGTGCTCCTCGGCCGCTCGGCGCGGGTCGCGGCGCCTCGATCGGCGCCGCAGGCGGCCGTCGCGCCGGAGCCCGCGGCGGCCCCCGCCCTGGCCCCGTCGCCCGAGCGAATCTCGCGCTCGAAGGGACAGAGCGATTGGACGTTCTTCTTCCGGGCCGGGGATTCACTGAGCCGGATGTCGGACGGTGTCGCGCTCGGGGTGGTCGTGCGGCTCGAGCGCGCCCACGGCTTCCCGGACGGCGTCGGCCCCGCCTACGTGGTCCGATCCCAGGATCAGCGCGAGACCATCTTCGACGCCGACCAGCTCGAGCGCGGCGCGCGCGTCGATGCGGTCCGGGAGGTCGCGCGTCCCCCGATCGCCGTCCCGGCGCGGTGAGGGTCGGACGGCTCCCCTAGACTTAAGATGGGCGACGGGGCCGGCTTCGTCGACCTGCTGCTCCTGGGTGGCGCGCTCGTGCTGGTGGCACTGACGAGCGTGCGCTACGGGCACCGCCACGGCCGGATGCGCAAGCCCGCCGAGGGCCAGCGGGCGGCCGCGATCGGGATCATGGTCTGGCTCGGGCTGCTCGGCTTCGCCCTCTATCTCATCTTCGGCTGAGCGCCCGCCCCGGTCACTGCGACACCGCCTGCTTCCAGCCGATCGTCGCCGCGGCGTTGGCGGGCTGAGGCGCGGTGCACCCCGCCCCGCGCGCCCCGACGCTTCCGGTGCCGCTCCGGACCGAGCACTGCCCGAAGGGTGTGCCGAACTCGACCGTCCCCTGAACCACGGTCAGCGCGCTCTGGGCGTCCTCGGCCACCTTCAGGTCGAACTCGGCGTCTCGCGCCGCCGCCACCGAGACCGGCGTCTCCACTTCCAGCTGCCGCTCGCCCGAGCCCGCCTTGGCCCAGACCTCTCCGCGGCTCACCCGGAGGATGCGGATCATCCCGGACGCCCCCGCGTTCTTGTCCCATCGCGAGAGGATCTTGATCGTGGTCTTCTCGTTGAGCGCCACCGGCGTGCCGGGCCGCAGCTGGATCAGGGCCTGGCTCGCGGGCTCGGTGCGGAGCACGTCGCCCTCAAAGAGCGGGAGCGAGCCCCGTCCCTGGAGCCGATGCTCGATCCCGTCCGTCCGCACCACGACCAGGGTGCCGACCGCGTTCTGGGCCGTGCCCACCGGCTGCCCCTGCGCCTGCGCCGAGCGCGGAGCGGCCGCCAGTCCGGCGAGCGTGGCGCCGAGGACCACCGCCAGGACCAGACCGCCGAGTCGAGATCTCACGGCGCCCCTCAGTTGCCGTGGAACACGACGCGGATCGGCTTGCGTCCGACCGGCACCGTGGCCAGCACCGCGCTGCTGCCGGTGTCGATGACCTTGAGGTCGTTCGACACCTCGTGGACGACGAAAAGCCGGGTGCCTTCCCGGTTGCCCGAGATGCCGTTGGGCCGCTGACCGACGTCGATCTGCTCGAGGATGCGCAGGTTGCTCGGGTCCGCGCTCAGCACCACCACCCGGTTCAGACCCGCCACCGTGACGTAGGCGTTCGGGCCCTGCAGGCCCTTGAAGCCGAAGGCGATCTGCTGCGGCGACGGCCCCACGTTGATCGAGGCGACCTTGTCCTGAGTGGCCGGATCGATCACGTAGATGTCGGTGCCCCCGGTGTTGGTGCCCCAGATGCGGCCGTCGGGGCCCAGCACCAGGAAGTGGGGGTTCGTCCCCACCGGGATCGCCTTCAGCACCCGATGCGAGGCGGTGTCGATCACCTCCACCGTCTTGTCGCCCTGGTTGCTCACGTAAGCGAAGCGGCCGTCGCGCGAGAACGTGAGCCCGGTCGGCCCCTTGCCCACCGCGATGGTGCCGAGGATGCGGAAGGTGGTGGTGTCCACGATCGAGATCGTGTTCTCCCCGATGTTGGCCACCCACGCCTGGCGGTTGTCGTTGGTCAGCGTGACCACGTGCGCCCGATCGCCGGTGGCGATCGAGGCGACCGTCTCCATCGTGCGGGTATTGATGGCGGAGAGCCGGCCCGACGCGAGATTCGTGGCGAAGAGCCAGCGTCCGTCGCGCGAGACGGCCAGGTCGTGGGTCGCGTGATTGCGCGCGTCCACCGTGCCGACGACCTGGAAGTTGTCGCCGTCGACCACCGTGATCGTGTTCGAGCTCTCGTTGGCGACGAACACGCGCGAGCGCTCGGGCTCCTCGGCCTCCTTGCCCTGCATCTCCGCGCAGCCGCCGAGCGCGGCGAGCGCGACCGCGACCAGCGCGAACCGGATCGATCGGGCGGTGTGGATCACGTGCATGGGCTCCCTCCCTGGGCGGTCCTCGAAAAGCGCCCCTTACGTTGGTCCAGGAGCCCCGGCGAGTCAAGGATATTCCCCCTTTCCGGTTCGTTGACACCCCGACGGCATGGGCTTAGTCTCTAATGCAACCTGGAGCGTCATGCGTGCACGTACCGGCCAAGGAAGACCGGAGACAACCCCGATTCCCGTGCTGTGGATGCAACGGAGTAAGGACACCATCCCGAGCGCGATCCTGACCCTTGTGCTCCTCGCGGGAGCCATCGCCCCCGCCTGGGCCCAGACCCCCCGGGCCGAGCGGCCGAGCTACGCGGTCGGCGACAGGTGGATCAGGAGCGACGGCGCCTACGACCTCATCCGGATCGAGAACGCCCGCTACGTCTTCGCGGCCGACGGCGGGCGGGAAGTCCACCTCACCCGGGACCTCGGCGTGGCCAAGATCGTCCGCGGCGGCAAGACCTTGCTGGAGCTGGAGCCGCCGCCCGCGCTCACCTGGCCGCTCGAGGTGGGCCAGTGGGGGGTGAGCTGGCTCACCCTCAAGAGCCCGGACCCGCAGTACGGCCAGAGCCTCGTGCGGCTCAGCTGGCGCGTCGAGGCCTACGAGGACGTGCGCGTGCCCGCCGGCGTCTTCAAGGCGTACCGCATCGCGCAGGTGCTGGAGCCGCGCTTCCTCGCCGCCTCCCCGCAGTCGCGACGGATCGAGCTCGCGTTCTGGTACGCGCCGGCCGTCCAGCAGCTCGTGCGGGCCGACGGCGGCGACCTGGGCGGCCTCGCGTTCCAGGCGATCGCGCTGGACCGGCCCGGGCCGACCCCGCTGGGCGTCGTCCTCATCGACCCCAAGGACAAGGGTCACGTGGCGACCGACCGCGTGATCCTGACCGGCAAGGTGACCGGCGGAGCGGGCCCGCTCCGTATCGCCGTGACCCTGAACGGCGCCGAGATCGCCGAGCAGGAGCAGCCGGGCACGCCCGGCAAGGACGTGGCGCTGAGCATGCCGCTCAAGCTCGTCGAGGGCGAGAACACCCTGATCGTCACCGCCACCGACTCCTCCGGCGCGATGCGCCAGCAAGGGCGTGTGCTCTTCTACGACAAGCCCGCGCCCGCCGTGACCGCGGGGGTGCCTGCTGTTCCCGCTGCGCCGCCCGCTCGGCCGCCGGCCGCGACTCCGACTCCGCCGGTCGTCGCCCCGCCGCCCGCGATCGCGAGCGCGCCCCCGGCGACGGCCCCGCCGACGCCACCCGCCGCGCGCACGCCGAGCACGCCGCCCGCGTCGACGGCGATCACACCCGTCACACCGCCGCCGCCGGTCGCGACCACACCGGTCACGCCGCCGCCGGTCGCGAGCGCGCCCGTTACACCGCCGCCGGCCGTCGCGAGCGCGCCGCCGAGCACGTCCGCGCCGAGCGCGCCTGCCCCGGCCGTGACCGCGCCTGCCGTCGGTCCCGCTCCCTCGGCCCCCGCCCCGGCCGCCTCCGAGCCGCCCCGGCAGGCGCGGCCGCAACCCGAGCCGGCCCGGGCTAGTCAACCCAGCCCGCCGACTCCGTCCGCCGCCCCGGCGGCCGTCGCGGCCCTTCCTCCCGGAACACCGGCGCCGGCGTTCCGCATCGTGATCTCGACGCCCACGAACCAGGCCCGCGTGGACCAGGAGATGGTGACCTTCGCCGGCCTCGTCCACGGCGGCACCGGGGTGCGCCAGGTGCTGGTCAGCGCCAACGGGGTCGAGCTCTGGCGACAGGACAACCGCTCGCAGCAGCCGGCGATGGCGGTGAACCTGCCGGTGAAGCTCGTCGAGGGTCAGAACACACTGGTGGTCACCGCGGCCGAGGCCGACGGGACCATGCACCAGGAGATGCGCACCGTCTACCTCGAGAAGCCGGTCCCGCTCACGGTCGACGTGCGCTACCCCGAGGACCGTTCGCGTGTGACCGACGAGGCGAGCGTGGTGGCCGCGGTCGCGCGGTCGAGCAAGGGGATCAGCCGGATCACCGTCGCGCTCAACGGCTCCGAGGTGCATCGGCAGGAGGAGCGCAGCCTGCAGCGGTCGGTCGCGGTCAGCGCGCCGCTGACCCTGCGCGAAGGCCCGAACGCCATCGTGATCACCGCGCTCGAGCCCGACGGCACCGCGCGGCAGGAGATCCGGACCGTCATCCTGGAGCGGCCGAAGCCCGCGGCGCCCGCGGCGGCCCCCGCGCCGGCTCCGCCGCCGCCCTCCACGCAGTGGGCGGTGATCATCGGGGTCGGCGGCTACGAGAGCACCGCGGTGCCGAAGCTCCGCTACCCGGTGGCCGACGCGGACGCGGTGTACCAGACCCTCATCACCTCCGGTGGGTTCAAGAAGGAGAACATCCTCCTGCTCACCGACAAGACCGAGCGCAAGCCCACCCTGCGCAACATCAAGTGGGCGCTCGGCACGTTCCTGGCGCGCTCGGCACACAAGAACGACCTGGTGGTGATCTACTTCGCGGGCCACGGGGCTTCCGAGGTCGACCAGCGCGGGGTCGAGCGGGACGGTCTGTCCAAGTACCTGGTGCCGGTCGACGCGGATCCCGACGATCTCTACTCGACCGCGCTG
>JBGQHJ010000029.1:0-38185 GCA_041497895.1 Methylomirabilia bacterium | reverse complement strand
GAGGCCGTACTCGGGATCGAGCAGCAGGATCCAGCTGAGGGTCACCGTGAACGGGGGCAGGAAGAACGCGGCCCAGAACGCGAACTCGACCCAGCCCCGGCCGGGCAGATCGGTGCGCGCGAGGAGCCAGGCCACGAGCACCGCGAGGGGCAGCGAGATGAGCTGCCGCGCGAGCGTGACGGTCAGCGTGTTGACGAGCGCGGTGCGGAGGCCGGGCTCGCCGAGGGCCGCCCGCCAGCCGTCGAGGCCGTAGCGCGCCGGCTGGCCCGGCGGCGCGACCTGGAGGCTCTGCACCGCGACCAGCGCCAGCGGGAACACCACGCAGAGAGCCACCGCGGCGAGCACGAGCGTGCACAGCACCGCGGACAGCTCGATCCGTCGCGGCCGGACGACCGCGAGGGTCGAGGTCAGGCCGGCCACACGCTCACCATCTCGGGCGGGAACTCCAGCCGCACCCGCTCTCCCTCCCGCCACTCGCGCGTCCGGGCCAGCCGGAGGACGATGCAGTGCTCGCCCCCCAGCGCGACCCGGGCCTCGTAGCGATCGCCGACGAAGGAGAGCGCGTCGATGGTGCCGAGGAGATGCGGGGCGTCGCCGCCTCCGGCGTCGGCGGGGGCCACCCGGATGTCCTCCGGGCGGATGGTGATCGTCGCCGCCGCGCCCGGCGCGAGCGGGGCCGCCGCGGCGCTCCGGCCCGCGAGCGTGCATCCGGAGAGCGGGCCGTTCATCGCCACCGTGACGCTCTCGCCCACCCGGGACGAGGCGGACTCGGTGACGCGGCCGGCCAGCACCACCGTCTGGCCGAGGAAGTCGCGCACGAAGGCGGACGTCGGCCGCTCGTAGAGGGCCCGCGGCGCGCCGACCTGCTCCACGCGCCCGCGCTGCATCACCGCGATGCGATCGGAGAGGCTCAGGGCCTCGACCTGATCGTGGGTGACGAACAGCACCGTGATGCCGAGCCGACGCTGGAGGAGCTTCACCTCCACCCGCATCTGCTCGCGCAGCTTCGCGTCCAGGTTGCTGAAGGGCTCGTCGAGCAGGAGCAGATCCGGCTCGTAGACGAGGGCGCGGCAGAGGGCCAGGCGCTGCATCTGGCCGCCGCTCAGGAGGGTGCCGGGGCGCGCCTCCATCCCGCCCAGGCCCACCAGGTCGAGCACGCGCGCCACCCGGTCACGCACCACCGCCTTCGCGAGGCCGCGCAGCGTGAGCGGGTAGGCCACGTTCTCGAACACGGTCATGTGCGGCCAGACCGCGTAGGACTGGAACACCATGCCCAGGTTGCGCCGGTTCGGCGGCACGAAGAGCCGGCGCGGCGCGGAGGCCACCAGCCGGTCGCGCAGCGTGATCTCGCCCGCATCCGGGCGCTCGAGACCGGCCACCAGGCGCAGGGTGGTGGTCTTGCCGCAGCCGCTGGGGCCGAGCAGGGTGAAGACCTCGCCGCGGCGGATCGACAGCGAGACGGACTCCACCGCCGCCGCCTCTCGGTACCGCTTGCTGACGCGGTCGAGCGCGAGGACCGTCTCGCCGACGCCGGGCGGGGCGCCCACGTTCGGATGATCCGTTGCCGGGCTCGTTACTTGATGACCGCCTTGGCGAGCTCCTGGGTCTTGACCACCTCGGCCAGGTTCTCCTCGGCGTCCACCTGCAGGAGCTTGGAGGCGCGGGGCACCACGATCTGGGGATTCCCGGGCTCGATGCCGACGCGCCGGCTGTTGGTCTCGACCTCGCGGGCCCACACCACCTGCGCGTCCTTGGTGAGGAGCCAGTTGATGAAGACCTTGGCCGCGCCGGGGTGCGGGGCCCGGTTGAGGAGCCAGACCACGCTGCTGCTGGAGTTGGAGGTGTCCATCTCCGGGAAGTGCAGGGTCTTGAGGTTCTTGCCGAGCCCTTGCTTCTGGAACTGGCTGAGGAGCAGGGGATTGACCCCGAGCGCGATCGGGTAGCGGCCGCGCACCATGAACTCGGCGATCTGCCGCGTGTCCCGGCTGAGCGCCGGCTCCTGGTCGACGAACAGCTTTTTGATGATGTCGTCCCCCAGGTTCAGGCGGGCGCTCGTCATCGACCAGAACGAGTCGCCCATCGTGCGCACGTCGGGCAGGAGCAGCTTGCCCTTCCAGCGGGGGTTCAGCAGGTCGGTGAGGCTCCGGACCTGGTCGTCCTTCACCAGATCCGTGTTGATCGTGATGCCCGCGCCCCGGACCGCGCAGAAGCAGTAGGCGAGCGCGTGGTCCTTCACCGCCGCGAAGCCGCGCTCGAAGCCGCCCTCCCAGCCCGCGTCGTCCAGCACCTCGGGCAGCACGATGGCCGGCCGCACCGGGTCCCACGCTCCCGCCGGCCGCAGCACCTGCAGCGCGGTGCTCGTCGGGATGGTCGTGACGTCCCAGGTGAAGAGGCCCGCCTGGCGCTCCTGCAGCACGCGCGGCGCGAAGTCTTGAGAATGGAGCCCGGTGTGCTCGAGCCGGATGTCGGGGTAGGCCTGGCTGAAGGCCTTCAACGCCCGCTTGTAACCGTCGCCGGGGAAGGTGTTGACCACGACCTTGCCCTCTTTCTTCGCCGCGGCCACGACCTGCTGCCACTCCTGGGGCGTGGCCGCCGCCCGGGCCGGCCGGGCCCGCCCGAAGGCCGCCGCCGCGCCGCCGGCCACGAGCGTCCGGAGCAGCCGCCGGCGGCTGATGGTCACCGGCCGGCCCTCCGCCGCTCCTGCAGGTACCGCACCGAGACCCGGTCGAGCGGGACCGCGTCCGGCGAGAGATCGTCGGGATTCCGGTACTCGAACGGGGCGTCGCGGCCGCCGAAGTGCTTGGTCACCACCAGCCGTCGCCACTGGATCACCTCGGCGTCGGTCGACGAGAGCTTCTCGGGGGTGTCGTAGCGCTGGTTGATCATCACGCGCTCGTCCTGGCGCGAGAAGTTGTACTCGATGATCCACCGGTGGATCGCGGCGTACGCCAGACGCTCCCCGAGCCGCCCGAGCGCGGTCTTGGGCCGGAGACAGTGGTAGTACCACACCCGGGTCAGGTGCTCCTCCACCGGCACGCACATGCGGGTGTAGAGGTCCCAGCCGAACTCGGCGCGGAACATGCCGGGCAGGTGGTGGCCGCCGCACCACCTCGCGGACCGGGGCGGGGGAATGTGGCGCCGCGCCCGCTCGGCGAGCGGCCGCGTGAGCCAGGTCCAGAACCGCCGGTACGTCGTCTTCGGCCACGCGCGGCCGTCGGGGTAGACGTCCTGGCGCGGGTTCTGGCGCATGTAGTTGCTCTCGGCCACGTCGCCGCCGAAGCCGTTGCCCACGAAGATCGGGTGCTCGCCCTGGGCGCCTCGCGCGATGAACCCGCTGCGCGCGACAACCACCGCGTTGCGGTGCACGTAGTTGACGTGCGAGTCCATCGAGTTCTCGAGCGCGACCTCCCAGTTGCACCGCCAGTCGACCTGGCCGATGAGGATGAGGGTCTCCTCGTCGAAGAACTCCTCCGGCACGTCCTCCTCGATCGACGCGGGCGGGCCCTCGCCGATCCAGACGAAGACCAGGCCCTTGATGGTGCGGGTCGGGTACGCCTTGGCCTCGGTGCCGGCCTTGCCGCACACGCCGGAATTCGGGCCCTCCGACAGCACCATCACGTTCTTGCCCGACTCGTCGTAGACCCAGCCGTGGTACGGGCACGCGACCGTGCCCTGGTAGTGGCAGTCCCCTTCGCTGAGCCGCGCGCCGCGATGCGGGCAGACGTCCTGGATCGCCGCCACGTCGCCGGCCGCGCCGCGGAACAGGCACAGCTCCTCGCCGAGGAGCGAGACCTTCACCGGCTTCCGCCGCCCGACCTTGCGCGCCTCGACCGCCGGGTACCAGTAGTCGCGGAGGCCGAGCTTCGGGATCAGGTGGCGGATGTCGCCGCTGAGCTTCGGCACGCCGCCGCCCGGGCGCGCGTCGGCCACGTGCAGGCGCGGGGTCGGTTGGGGAGTAGGTGTGGGCACGCCGGTCTCCTCAGGGCATGAAGGTCGCGAAGCACTTGTTGGAGTTGAACGACCAGGTCTCGATGAAATGGCAGGTGTCGGGCTTGCGCCCGAGCGCCTCCATGGCCCCGGCGAGCATGTACCAGTTCAGCATCTCCTGCTGGCCCGACGTCTCGATGGCGTCGAGCGGCGTCTTTCGCCAGGCCTCGTAGTCGCCGATGCGCAGCGCCTCGTAGAGCCGCCGGTCCGCCTCGATGTCGGGATAGAGCTGGTGGTTCTTGTCGGTGAGGAACGCGTGCGACCAGCTCGACGAGGCGATCAGGGCGGTGCGCCAGGGGCTGTCGCGCATGACCCGCGCGGTCGCCGCGCCCACCTCCATGCAGCGCTTCGGCGAGGGCGACGGCGGGTCGAGGTCTCCGTCCGCGAGGGGGTGGGCGAGGCTCCCGCGCCCACCGCGCTGGGCGATCACCCGGCGACCGTAGCAGTTGACCTGGAACGCGATGACCGGATACGGGAAGCCCACCCGGTCGTAGTCGAGGAACATGATCGTGTTGAGGAAGGCGTGGGCGAGGCCCGGGTAGTGGAGGGGCTTGTAGGCGTAGGCCATGTCGACGCCCTGCTCGAGCAGGCCGGCCGCGAGGTGCTTGCCGGCCTCCCGGTGGCCGGTGATCTGGAAGCACGTCTCCGACGGCTCGCCCCAGACGTTGGGCCCGCTGCCCGCCCGCTGCCACGGCCGCGCCTCCACCCGGTCGTAGGCCAGCACGCAGAAGGGCGGGATCACGTCCTCGGTGAAGTTCTCGTGCTGGTCGTCACCCCAGATGATCACCACCTCCGGCCGGAAGTCGTCGAGGATCCGCCGGGCCTCCCGGAAGTGGTGGAGCAGCGTGTCGCGGTGCCCGGCCGCGCTCGCGGCGCCGCCGTCCCCGCCGTACTCGGCGCGCATCGGGGCCGGCCAGCTCGCGGGATCGCGGTAGCGCTCGGGCAGGCCGGGATCCTGGAGGACCCGGCGGAGGATGCCGGCCATGTTCTGGTCCAGACCGGTCAGCGGCGGGTAGTGCGTCATGCCCAGCCCGAGAATCTCGCCCATGAGGTGGCTCCTCGCCGTCCTGGTGCAAGCGCTTGCCGAACCCTAGTCCCCCCGTCCGGGCCTTGTCAAGTTGGGGGGTTGCGCCCCGCTACTGCCCGCCGGTGACGTCGATGGTGACGCCGGTCACGAAGTCCGCGTCGGCGGAGGCCAGGAAGCAGATGACGCGGGCCTGGTCCTCGGGGGTGGCCACCCGCCCGAGCGGCGTGCGCCGGATCTCGGCGGCCTGGCCCTCGGCGGAGCGCCGGTCCCAGTGCGGGCGGATGCGCTCGGAGAGGGTGAGGCTCGGGGCGATGGCGTTGACGGTGATGCCGTGGGGGCCGAGCTCGAAGGCGAGCTTGCGGGTCAGGGCGATGATGCCGCCCTTGGCGGTGGCGTAGGCGCTCGAGCTCGACTGGCTCACCCCGCGCCCGGCGATCGACGAGAGGTTGACGATCTTGCCGGCTCCCTGCCGCTTCATCACCGGCACCACCGCGTGGGTGAAGAGAAAGGTGCCGGTGAGGTTGAAGTCGAGCAGCTTCTGCCACTCCGCCAGCGTGAGCTCGTCGAGTGCGGCGGCGGGCCGGGCCACGATGGTGCTGCCGCCCACCGCGTTGACCAGGATGTCGATGCGGCCGTGGGCGTCGACCGCCCGCTTCACCACGCCCTCCACCGCGGCCGCGTCGAGCGCGTCGGCCCGCAGGGCCAGCGCGCGGCCGCCCGCGGCCGTCACGTCCGCGGTGAGGCGATCGAGCGCGCCCGGCTCGACGTCGACTCCGACCACGGTGCCGCCCTCGCGCGCGATGATCATCGCGGTCGCCCGACCGATGCCCGCGCCCGCCGCCGAGATCAGCGCGACCTTCCCCTGGAACCTCATCGGGCCTCTCCGCGTAGAATGGAGCGCGTGACGTACGACTGCGTCTTCTGCGGCGAGGAGAACGACGTCTTCGTGGACCCGAGCGGCGGCCGCCACCAGACGTTCACCGAGGACTGCACGGTGTGCTGCCGCCCGAACCTCATCACGCTCACCTTCGACGACGACGGCGACGTGGCGATCGAGGTCGTCCAGGAATACGAGGCCTGACCGGACGCGCCCGTCATCACTTCTTCACCAGCGGACAGCCGCCCTCGGCGAGTGGCCGGAAGGCCTGGTCGCCCGGGATGGTGCTCACGATGCGGGCCAGGTCCCACTCGCCCTTCGACTCGGGTTTCTTCACCTGCATCAGGTACATGTCCCGGATCACCCGGCCGTCCTCCCGGATGCGCCCCTGCCGGGTCATGAAGTCGTTGATCGGCATCTCCTTCATCTTCGCCATCACCGCCTTCGCCTCGTCGGTGCCGGCGGCCTGCACCGCCTTCAGGTAGTGCATCGTCGCTCCGTAGGTGCCGGCCTGGATCATGGTGGGCGGCATGCCCTTGGCGGCGGTGAAGCGGTCGGTGAAGGCGCGCGCCTCGGGGCTCATGTCCCAGTAGAACGAGGCGGCCATCAGGAGCCCCTGGGCGGTGGGCAGCCCCAGCGCGTGGACCTCGGGGTACTGGATGAGGAGCCCCGCCAGCTGCTGGCCGCCGCGGTCGAGGCCGAACTCCTTCGCCTGCTTGATCGCGTTGGTGATGTCGGTGCCGCCGTTGGCCATCACCACCACCTTCGCCTTGGAGGCCTGGGCCTGCAGCAGGAACGAGGAGAAGTCGGAGGTGTTGAGGGGGTGGCGGGTCGAGCCCAGCACCCGGCCCCCGGCCGCCTTGACGAAGTCGGTCGCGTTCTGCTCGAGCGCGATGCCGAAGGCGTAGTCGACGGTGATGAAGAACCAGGAGTCGCCGCCCTGCTTCACGATGGCGCTGGCGATGGTCTTGCTCTGGCCGTAGGTGTCGTAGACCCAGTGCACGCTGTGGGCCGAGCAGGCCTTGCCGGTCAGCTCCGCGGTGGCGGCTGCGGTCGGCATCACCAGACGATTCGTCTGCTCGGCGAGCTTGACCACGCCGAGGGCGATCGCGGAGTGGGGGATGCCGATGATCAGGTCGACCTGGTCCTGCTCGTACCAGCGCCGGGCGATCCCGACCCCGACGTCGACCTTGTTCTGCATGTCGGCGGAGACCACCTCGATGGGCTTGCCGAGCGCGCGGCCGCCGAAGTCGGCCACCGCCATGCGCGCCGCGAGCAGATCGCCCGGCCCCGTGTTCTCCGAGTAGGGGCCCGACATGTCGTCGAGGACCCCGATCTTCACCGCGCCGTCCTGGGCGAGGCCGATGGAGGGCGCCAGCAGCAGGCAGAGCACGAGAGCGGTCATCACGGGGGCGGGCCAGCGCATGGTCTCTCTCTCCTGTCGGAGCGGTCAGGGCAGGGGGATCCGCGACGGCATCCCGGTCTGGACGGTCAGGCCGCCGTCGGCCACCAGCGCCGCGCCGGTGACGTAGGACGCGAGGTCGGAGGCCAGGAACAGCACCACGTTGGCGATCTCCTCCGGCCGGCCGAGCCGCCGCATCGGGATCATCGCGGTGGTGGTCTCGGCGAAGCCGGGAATGCCGAGCGAGGGGCGCAGCAGCGGGGTGTCGATCGCGCCCGGGCAGACGCAGTTGACGCGGATGCCGCGTCCCGCGTACTCGATCGCGGTCACCCGGGTGAGGTTGATCACGCCGGCCTTGGCGGTGTTGTAGGCGGCGATCGCGAAGTCGGCGAAGAGGCCGGAGATCGACGCGGTGTTGACGATGGTGCCCCCGCCGCGCGCGAGCAGCTCCGGGATCGCCCGCTTCGTGGCGCGGAAGACGCCGGTGAGACCCAGCTCGATGGTGTGGGTCCACACCGCGTCGTCGAGGTCGCCGGTGAAGGCGAGGCGGCTCTTGCCGGGCGGCAGGGCGGGCTGGCCGAACGCATTGTTGTGCAGGATGTCGAGCCCGCCGAAGGTCCGCACCGCGCCGCCGACCATCGCCTCGATGCCGGCCGGGGTGCCCGCGTCGGCGGCGATCGCGACCGCGGTGCCGCCCACGGCCTGGATCTCCGCGGTCACCGCGTCCGCGCGCCTGCCGTCGAGGTCCGCGACTGCCACCCGGGCGCCGCGCGCCGCGAAGCCGAGCGCGGTCGCCCGGCCGATGCCGGAGCCGGCGCCCGACACCAGCGCCACCTTGCCGTCGAATCGCATGGGGGCCTCTCCCTCAGAGGTCGAGATCGCCGCGGGCGAGCTGCTGGAAGATGGTGCGCCGGAGGATCTCGTTGGTGCCGTCCGCGATGTTGATGATGCGGAGCGTGTTGTAGGCGTGCACCAGGCCCACCTCGTTGGTGAGGCCCATGCCGCCGTGGGTCTGGATGGCCCGGTCGATCGCGCGCAGGCAGACCTCCACCGAGTAGGCCTTGGCCATCGAGAGCTCCTTGATCGCGCGCTCGCCGCGGTCGAGGAGCATCGCGGCGTTGAGGCCGGCCAGGTGGGCCGCGTGCACCTCCATCGCCGACTCGGCGAGCGGAAACGCGACCCCCTGGTGCTCCGCGATCGGCGCGCCGAAGGCCACCCGCTGGCCCGCGTAGGCCACCGCCTTCTCGAGCGCCCAGCGGGCGAGGCCGACCGCGCGCGCCGAGTTGTAGACGCGCCCGAGCGAGACGCCGAGCAGCGCGATGCGGAAGCCCTCGTGGAGCGGGCCCACGAGCTGCCAGGGCTCGACCCACACCCCGTCGAAGGTGGACTCGCCCTCGACCCCGCCGATGTCGCCCTGGAGCAGGGTCACCCGCTGGAGCGCGAAGCCGGGCGCGGTGGTGGGCACCAGGAACGCGCTGATGCCGCCGCGCTTGGCCGCGGCCCGGGTGGGATCGGTCACCGCGAAGACCACGATCCAGTCCGCGAAGGTGATGTTCGACGTCCACATCTTCCGGCCGGTGATCCGCCAGCCGGAGCCCTCGGCGACCGCGCGGGTCGCGATCATGGTGGCGTCGGATCCGGCCCCCGGCTCCGAGAGGCCGAAGCACATGGACTGGCGGCCCGAGACCAAGCCCGCCAGTGCGCGCTCGCGCGCGCCCTTGGTGAGCTGCTCGAGCACCACGCTCGGGCCGAAGGCCCAGTGGCTGAGCGCGAAGGTGCCGAGCCAGTGGTGGGGCCCGCAGAGGTGGTTGATCGCCTCCCAGGCCACGTAGTAGGCGAGGTGGCCCTGGCCGAGGCCGCCCATCGAAACCGGGACGCACAGGTTGAAGTAGCCCGCGGCGGCGGAGGCCACGCGCACCTCGCGGATCAGGTCGACCACCGAGGGCACGAAGCGGCCGTCCGGCCCGTAGCGCTGCCGCGGGTCGTCGAGGAGGGCCGCGTGCTTGCCGTGCCGCGTGATCACCTCGGCCCGGACGAATTGTGTGAGGCCCGCCACGATGCGGGTGATGTCCGCGGGGATGTCGAAGCCGATCGCGGTCACGCCGGGAGGGTATCACGGGAGGGCGATCCGCTTGCGACCCGGGGCGGCGGGCCCTATACTCCGCGAAACGTGGCTCTCCGGATCGGCATCGACATCGGCGGTACCTTCACGGACCTGGTCGCGCTGGACGAGGCGACGGGCGTCCTGGTCGACACCAAGGCGCTCTCGACCCCCCAGGACCTGCTGCAGGGCATCCTCCGCTGCGTGGACCAGGCCGGCGCGCGCCTCGACGACTGCCGGCTCGCCATCCACGGCACCACCATCGGGATCAACGCCCTGCTCGAGCACAAGGGGGCCCGGACCGGCCTCGTCACCACCGAGGGCTTCCGGGACGTGCTCGAGATCGGTCGCGGCAACTTCCTGCGCATGTACGACGTGCTCTACCGGCGGCCGACCCCGCTGGTGCCGCGCGGGCGGCGGCTCGAGGTGGCCGAGCGGGTGACCGCCCGCGGGGAGATCCTGGCCCCGCTCGACGAGGCCGCGGTGCGGGCCGCGGCCCGGCAGCTCGGCGCCGAGGGTGTGGAGTCGGTCGCGGTGTCCTTCCTGTTCTCGTTCCGCAACCCGGAGCACGAGCGGCGCGCGGCCGAGATCCTGGCCGAGATGCTGCCCGGCGTGTCGATCTCGGTCTCGCACCGGATCACCCAGGAGTGGCGCGAGTACGAGCGGACCAGCACCACCGTGGTCAACGCCTACGTGCGGCCGATCATGGACCGCTACCTGGGCGCGTTCGAGCGCGGACTGGCCGGCCGCGGCTTCCGCGGCCAGCTCCTGATCACCCAGTCCAACGGCGGCGCCTTCTCGGTGGCGGCGGCGGCCTCCAAGCCGGTCCACACGATCGAGTCCGGGCCGGCCGCGGGCGCCATCGGCTGCGCGAGCCTGGCCCAGGCCCTCGGGGCCGACCGGCTCATCTCCTTCGACATGGGCGGGACCACCGCCAAGTGCGCGATCGTGGCGGGCGGGCTCGTGCAGACCACCGACGAGTACCACGTCGACGGGCACCCGCTCCGCATCCCGGTGATCGACATCACCGAGGTGAGCGCGGGGGGCGGCACCATCGCCTGGATCGACGCGGGCGGGGCGCTCTCGCTGGGACCGCAGAGCGCGGGCGCCGACCCGGGGCCGGTGTGCTACGGCCGCGGCGGGACCGAGCCCACCGTCACCGACGCCAACCTGGTGCTGGGACGCATCGCGGCGGGCCGCTTCCTCGGCGGCACCATGCCGCTCGACCACGCCGCGGCGGCGCGCGCGATCGAGGAGCGGCTCGGCCTGCCGCTCGGCCTCGCCCGCGACAGCGCGGCGGCGGGAGTCGTCCGGCTCGCCGACGTGAAGATGGCGCTCGCGGTGCGCAGCATCACCACCGAGCGCGGGCTCGACCCGCGCGACTATGCACTGGTCGCTTATGGAGGTGGCGGCCCGCTGCACGCCGTCGCGATCGCGCGGGAGCTGGGCATCCCGCGGGTGATCATCCCGCCCGCACCCTCGACCTTCTCGGCGTGGGGCATGCTCGCCACCGATCTCCGTCACGACCTGGTGCGCACCGTGCTCGAGCCGCTCGAGGGGACGGACGGCGGGTGGGCGGAGGCGCGCTATCGCGAGATGGAGACCGAGATCGAGGCCATCCTGCCGCCGGTCGGGACCGCGGTCCGCCACCGCGCGGCGGATCTCCGCTACCTCGGACAGGAGCACACCGTCACCGTCCCGGTCGGCGGCCTCGAGGACTGGGCCTCGCTGCGGAGCCGCTTCGATGCGGCGCACGAGCGCGCCTACGGCTACGCCGCGCCGGACGTCGAGGTGCAGCTCCTGAACCTGCGCCTGGCGGTGGTGTACCCGCTCGAGCGCGCACCGCTGCCCGCACTCGAGCGGGGGACGGGCCGCGCGCCCGCGTTCGAGACGCGCAAGATCTACTCCACGCTGCTCCGCGACCTGCTCGAGTATCGGGTCTACCCGCGCGACCGGCTGCGGGCCGGCGACGTGATCGAGGGGCCCGCCGCCGTCGAGGAGGCGGGCACCACCACCATGCTGGAGCCGGGCGATCGCCTGCAGGTGGACGGCAACGCCTGCCTGGTGATCGACGTGGCGAAAGGGGTCTGACATGGGGAACCAGCCGCTCGACGCGGTGACCGTCGAGGTGGTCCGCGCCGCGCTCAACGCCGCCGCCGAGCGCATGCGGATCACCATGATCAAGACCGCCTACAACCACATCATCAGCGAGAGCCTCGACTTCGGGTGTGCGATCTTCGACCCCGACGTGCAGATGATCGCCCAGGGCATCGGGCTGCCCGTCTTCCAGGGGCACCTGGGCTTCCCGATCCAGGCCACCATCGCCGACCGCGGCCTCGCCGCGTTCCGCGAGGGCGACGTCTTCATCCACAACGACCCCTACGCGGGCAACGGCAACCACCTGAACGACGTGGCGATGTACGCGCCGGTCTTCTGGGAGGGTCAGCTCACCGGCTTCGTCTCGGTGAAGGCCCACTGGAGCGACGTGGGCGGCCCGGTGCCGAGCTCCATGCAGATCGGCTCGAGGGAGTTCCGGCAGGAGGGGCTCCGCTTCCAGTCGGTGCGCCTGTTCAGCCGCGGGGAGCTGAACGAGGAGGTGATGCGGCTCATCGCCGGCAACATCCGCACCGAGAGCGGCACCCTCAAGGATATCCAGGCCATGATCGCGGTGTGCCGGGCCGGCCTGGCCTACTTCCGCGAGATCCTCGGCAAGTACGGCCGCGACACCGTGCTCGAGTCCACCCGCGTCTACCTCGAGCAGTCCGAGCGGCGCACCCGCGCCGAGCTGGCCCGCATCCCGGCCGGCACCTATCGCGCGGTCGCCCACTTCGACAACGACGGCATCACCCTCGACCAGCCGGTACGTATCGAGATGGCGATCACGCTGGACGACGGCGCGATGACGGTGGACTTCACCGGCTCGAGCCCGCAGGTGGTGGGCCCGTTCAACTGCGGCGACGCGATCACGATCAGCGCCTGCCGGCTGCTCATCAAGTGCCTGTCCACCCCGCTCACCCCGGTGGACGAGGGCTGCTTCCGGCCTCTCCGAGTGTTGATCCCAAAACGCTCGGTGCTGGCCTGCGAGGAGCCGGCCCCGACCGCGCGCTACTACGTGCCGATAAATCTTCTAATCGACCTGGGGCTGCGTGCGCTCTCGGAGGCGATGCCGGAGCGCATCCCGGCCGGCTCCTACGGCGATCAGATGCCGACCATCGCCTTCGGCACGCATCCCGAGACCGGCCGCCTGTTCATCCAGGGCGATCTCAACGCGGGCGGCACCGGGGCGCGGCCGGCCTACGACGGCGAGTCCGCCATGATCATCTTCGCGGGGTCGACCGCGCGCAACAACCCGGTGGAGGTCGTCGAGTCGCGCACCCCGTCGATCCGCATCCTGCGCTACGGCCTGCGCCCGGACTCGGGCGGCGCCGGGCGCTACCGGGGCGGGCTCGGTATCGAGCGGCTCTACGAGTTCCTCGCCCCCGCGTTCATCACCTTCAGTCTCGAGCGCAAGGTGACCCCGCCCTGGGGCCTGCGGGGCGGTCAGGACGGCGCGGTCAACGGGGTCGAGATCACCGCGCCCGACGGGGCCGTGCGCCACGTGCGCAAGGCGACCCAGCATCCGATCGCGGCCGGCGAGCGCGTGCGCATTCTCACCGGCGGGGGCGGAGGCTACGGGCCGGCCGCCGAGCGGGACCCGGAGGCGGTCCGGCGCGACGTGCGGGAGGGCTACGTGAGCCCGGAGGCCGCGCGGCGCGACTACGGCGCGGCCGCGCGGACCTAGGAGCGCTCGCGCTGGCACTCCGGGCGATCCGCTGCGGCACGCTCTTCGACGCCACCGGCGCGGACCCCGCGCGCCAGGCGGTCGTCGTGGTGGACGGCGGCCAGATCACCGCCGTCGGCCCGGCGGCCTCCACGCCCGTGCCCGCGGGGGCGGAGGTGCTCGACTGGAGCGATCGCTTCGTGATGCCGGGGCTCGTGGACGCCCACAGCCACATCTCGATCGTGCCGGGTGACGGTGACCAGATCGCCCAGCTCCGACAGGACGTTGTCCCCCAGGCCCTGCGGGCGACCTCGAACCTGCGCCACGACCTGGCCTCCGGCACCACCACGCTGCGGGTGATGACCGAGGAGCGCTTCCTCGATGTCCAGGTGCGGGAGGCGATCGAGGCCGGCGTGATCCCGGGGCCACGGCTCCTCTGCGGCACCCGCGGCATCACCGCGAGCAACGGGCATGGCCGCGCCCACTCGTCCTTCGACGGGGTCGACGCGATCCGCCGCGGGGTGCGCGAGAACTTCCAGGGCGGGGCGGATCACGTGAAGATCTTCGCCACCGGCGGGGTCAGCTCGCCCGGCACCACGCTCAACGCGAGCGTCTACTCGCGCGAGGAGATCCGGGCCGCGGTGGAGGAGGCGGCGCGCGCCGGCAAGTACGCGGCGGCCCACGCCCACGGGGGTCCGGGCCTGCGCCTCTGCGTGGAGGAAGGTGTCTCCACGATCGAGCACGCGGGACTCGCCACCGACGACGATATCGCGTTGATGAAGGAGCACCGGGCCTGGCTGATCTGCACGTTCTCGATCTTCATGCACGAGAACGGCATCGAGCGGGGTGACGGGCGCCACGCCGCGATCATGGACAAGCTCCGCGCGGCCCGCCGGGTGATGACCGAGAGGTTCCCGCGCCACCTGGCCTCCGGCGTCCGCTTCGCCTCCGGGACGGACGGCGTCCACGGCTGCATGCCCTTCGAGCTCGAGTGCCTCGTGCGCTTCGGGGTCTCCCCGCGCGACGCGCTGCTCTCCGGCACCCGCTGGGGCGCGGAAGCCTGCCGGGTGGACGGGCAAGTGGGCACGGTGACGCCGGGCAAGCGCGCGGACCTGATCGCGGTGGAGGGCGATCCGCTGGCCGACATCCGGGCACTGCGGCGGGTGCGGGTCGTCATGAAGGACGGGGAAGTCCAGGACGTCATGTCGAACATCCAGGAGAGGAGCGGGCGATGACGGATCGGGAGCGGACGGACGGCTGGAGCCGGAGCACGCGGCGGCAGTGGCTGGCGCGCATGGGGGGGCTGGCCGCGGGCGCGGGGCTCACCACGCTGGGCGGGGTCGCGGGTCGTCCCGCCTGGGCGCAGGGTCAGCCCAAGCGCGGCGGCATCTTGAAGGTCGCCACCGTCGACAAGCCGGTCAACATGGATCCGGGCTACGCCCAGCTCTACTCGTCGCTGCAGGTCTACCAGAACGTGTACAACAAGCTGGTCTACGTGGACGAGACCGGCCAGTTCGCTCCCGGGCTCGCCAGGTCCTGGAAGGCCGACGGGGACCGAGCCTGGGTCTTCGACCTGGTGGACAACGCGGTCTTCCACAACGGCGAGCTCTTCACCGCCAAGGACGTGGCCTTCACGTTCAACCGGCTGCTCGACGCCAAGAACAAGCTCCCGATGCGGGTGTTCTTCTCGCCGGTCGAGGGCGTGGAGGCGATCGGCCCGCACCAGGTGCGCTTCAGCCTGAGCCGGCCCTTCGGCCCGCTGTTCGCGATGCTGTCGCAGGCCACCGAGATCGTGAACGAGAAGGCGCTCGCCGAGAAGGACCCGAAGCTCTTCCCGATCGGCACCGGGCCCTTCAAGTTCGTGGAGTGGGTGAAGGACGACCACATCACGCTGGAGCGCTGGGACAAGTACTTCCGCCCCGGCCGGCCGTATCTCGACCGGATCATCTTCCAGTCGCCCGCCGACGACACCGTGCGGCTCACCGGGCTGCAGACCGGGCGCTACAACTGGATCCAGACCGTGCCGCCCCAGCGCATCCCCGAGCTCGAGCGGCTGACCCGCGAGATGAAGTCCTCGCCCGGCCGGCCCTACTTCCCGTTCTACCTGATGCTGAACGCGAGCCGCCCGCCGTTCAACGACAAGCGCCTGCGGCAGGCCATCGCGTGGGCCATCGACCGCTCCGAGATCGTGAAGCTGGTCTACTTCGACACCCACGTGGTGACCGCGGAGCCCACGCCGGAGCCGAGCCCGTGGGCCACGGGGGTGAACGCCCACAAGGGCGGTCCCGACCTCGCGCGGGCCAAGCAGCTCCTGGCCGACGCGGGCAAGGGGAGCGGGCTCAACCTCACCTACCTGGTGAAGTCGCAGGTGCCGGTGCTGGTGAAGACCGGCGAGATCCTGCGCGAGCAGCTCAAGAAGGTCGGCATCACGCTCGACGTCCGGCCGCTCGAGTCCGGGCAGTACTTCGAGGAGCTGGTCGGCAAGAAGTTCGACATCGCGGGTGGCTACTGGAGCGTCACCGTCGACCCCGACATGTTCTACTACCCGATGCAGCACTCCTCCTCGGCGTGGAACTTCTGCGGGTTCAAGTCGGAGGAGGCCGACAAGCGGCTCGACGCCTTCCGCTTCACCGCCAATCCCGCCGCGCGCAAGAAGATGTACCCGGAGCTGGTGCGCTGGTTCCAGGAGGAGGGCTCGCTGGTCGTCTTCAGCAACGAGCTGCAGCGCTACTGGATGAAGCCCAACGTCCAGGGCTCGGCGCCGCTGTCGTCGCTCGAGCTGCGCTTCGAGGACACCTGGCTGAGCTGATTGAACTGGGGGGAGCGAGCGCCGCTCCTCCCCCAGGCCCCCCCCACCGTTTTCGAACGCGGGCGAGATGATTCTGTACGGAGTGCGGCGGTTGGCCCTGGCGGTGCCGCTGCTGCTCGGCATGAGCGCGCTCATCTTCGCGCTCATGCGGCTGGTGCCCGGCGACCCGGCGGTGGCGGTGCTCGGCTACAAGGCCACCCCCGAGGGCATCGCCGCCCTGCGTGAGGCCTTCCATCTCGACGAGCCGGTGCCGCAGCAGTACCTGCGCTGGCTCGGGGCGGCGGCGCGGGGCGATTTCGGGCACGACTTCCGCCAGAACGAGCCGATCGGTCGGATGATCCTCGACCGGCTCCCGGTGACGCTCGAGCTTACCGGCCTCGCCGCGCTCTGCACCGCGCTGATCGGGGTGCCGCTGGGCCTCCTGGCCGGCGGCCGGCGCGGAGGCGGGGCCGATCGCGCCGCGCTCGCGGTGGGCCTGGTCGGGGTCTCGCTCCCCGACTTCTGGCTCGGCATCATGCTGATCCTCGGCCTCTCGCTCGGCGCGGGGCTGCTGCCATCGGGCGGCTGGGTCCCCTTCGCGGAGAGCCCGGTCGACAACCTGATCCACCTGACGCTCCCCGCGCTTACCCTCGCGGTGAGCCGCGCCGCGGTGCTGGGCCGGCTCACTCGGGCCGCGGTGCTCGACAGCATGCATCGCGGCTTCGTGCAGTACGCGCGCGCCAAGGGGCTCGGCGAGCGCGTGATCCTCTTCCGCCACGTGCTGCCCAACGCGGCCATCCCGATCGTCACCGTGCTCGGGCTGCAGGTGGGCTACATGCTGGGCGGGGCCATCGTGGTGGAGATGATCTTCACGCTGCCCGGGCTCGGGCGCATGACCCTCGACGCGGTCCTCGAGCGCAACTACCCGGTGGTGCAGAGCGCGGTGCTCGTGATCGGCGCGATGTTCATGCTGGTGAACCTCGCCACCGACGTGCTCTACGGGGCCATCGACCCCCGGATGCGCCGGCGCTGATGAGCGCGGCAATGCTCGTGTGGCGCGGCCTCCGCCGGGGGCTGCCGGCGCGGCACCGCGGGGTCACCCTGGCCGGACTCTGTGTGGTGGGCGCGCTCGCGCTGCTGGCCGCGCTGGCGTCCCTGGTCCCGGGGAGCCCGACCGAGATCGCCAAGGACCTGGCGCTGCGCCCGCCCACGTGGGACCAGCCCTTCGGCATGGACGACCTCGGGCGCAGCATCCTGAGCCGGGTCGTTCACGCCTACCGCGTGTCGCTCGGGGTGGCGCTCGGCTCGGTGGGCCTGGCCCTGCTGACCGGCGTGCCGCTGGGCCTGGTCGCGGGCTACGCGGAGGGCGCGCTCGATCAGTTCATCATGCGCCCGCTCGACGTGCTGATGGCGTTTCCCGCCATCCTGCTCGCCATCGCGCTGATGAGCGTCTTCGGCACCGGCGTGGTGCTGGTGGCGCTGTCTCTCGCGGTGGTCTACACGCCGATCGTGGCGCGCGTCGTGCGGGCCGCGGTCCTCGCGGTGAAGGTGGAGGTCTACGTGGACGGGGCCCGCGCACTGGGGGCGCCGGTGCTCCGACTGGTGCTGCGCCACATCCTGCCGAACGCGGCGACGCCGATCCTGGTGCAGGCCTCGGTGCTGATGGCGATCGCGATCCTGGTCGAGGCGTCGCTCTCGTTCCTCGGGGTGGGGGTGCGGCCGCCCACGCCGTCGCTCGGCCTCATGCTGGCCGATGGGCGCGGCTTCATGGTGCAGGCGCCGTGGATGGTGGTCTTCCCCGGGGTGGCGATCATGGCCGCGGTGCTCGGCTTCAACATGGTCGCCGACGGCCTCCGCGACTGGCTGGATCCTCACCAAGCCGCGGGCCGCTGAACGGGCCGCTCAAAAAGGTGCAGATGCGAGGCGGCGCCCGAAGGTCGGGCGCGAGGCGTACTCTCCGTACCTTGAGCGCCCCGACCGAGGGCGCCAACGAAGCAGATGCACCTTTATCGGCGGCCCGCGCTAGAGGCGGCGGGCGCCGGCCCAGCGCTGGCGAAACCAGTCGTCGTCGAGGCGTGCGATCTTGACGCCGCCCGGCGACGTGGCGTGGACGAAGCGGCCGCCGCCCAGGTAGATGCCGTTGTGGCGCAGGTGGTCGAAGAAGACGAGGTCGCCCGCGGCCAGCTCGCTCCGGGGCACCGGCGTGCCGTAGCGGAACTGCTGGGCCGCGTTGTGCGGGATGCTGATCCCGACGCGGGAGTAGACGTACGCGACCAGGCCCGAGCAGTCGAAGCCCGAAGGGCTCGACCCCGACCAGACATAGGGCACGCCCAGGTAGGCGGTGGCGATGCGCGCGACGACCGCGCCCCGCTCCGCGGTCGGCGGCTCGACCGGCATCGCGTAGTCCCGCGGGTCGAGGACCGCCTTCGAGCAGGCGGTGCCCATGAGCACGAGACCCAGCAGCGCGATCGCACGAGAGAGCGCCGTCACGTCGAAGCCCACGCTACCACGGCCGGCCGCGGCCGGCCAAGCTCGGCTCCCCCGCGGGCGCAGTGCCCGCCTCCCCGGGCGTCCTGCCCGATCGTCCGGGCCGGGTGCCGATGCGACGGCAACTTACGCCGCGGTGCGCGATGGCGCACCGATTGCTCTGTGACCCTGCGGTCGATCGGCCGGCGGGCAGGGAACGCCGCGGGCTGCGATCGACACGAGACGGAGGCGGATCATGGCGTGGCGAGCTTGGCGGATGGTGGCGATCCTGGTGGGGACGCTGGGGCTGGCGTCGGCCGCGGAGGCTCAATCCGAGGTCGCGGCGACCCTCAGCGTCCTGGCCCCGCCGGTCGAGCGGATTCCGGCGGGCGCGAGCGCCGCGGAGCCCGGCGCCAGCGGCATGAATCTCGCGGACGGTGACCGGATCAGGACCGGCGCGCGCAGCATGGCCCTGATCACGTTCCTGAACGGCACCACGGTCACCGTGCTGCCGGACTCCGAGGTCACCGTGAAGCAGGCGGTCTCCGAGCGCGGCACCGGCGCGATGCGCCTGTTCATCCACGCCGGCCGGGTCTGGGCGCGCGTGGTGCAGGCGGCGGGGAGCCGGTCGGCCCTCACGCTCGAGTCCAACGACTACAGCGCGACCGCTCGCGACGGGCTGATCGGGGCCGAGCGCCGTCCGGAGGGCTTCGTCTGCTGGACGCGGCGCGGCCTGATGACCATCAACAACAGCGCCGGCCAGGGCGAGGCGGTGCTGATGGCGGGACAGCGCGCGTGGGCGCGGCGCGGCTGGCCCATCACCCCGGAGCCCTTCGTGGCCGGGGCGAGCACCATCGAGATCGAGGCGTCCGGTCCGATCCTGCCCTTGCTCCAGATGCCCGACGGCGGTGTCGCCGCCGGCTTCCTGGCCGAGGACATCGAGGTCAACCAGGTGTTCGGCTCGCTCACCGCGAGCCGGGGCCGACAGCGCTGGGTCGTCGAGGTGCCCGCGGGCGCCGCGGGCGCCTACACGCTGATCCTCACCGGCGCCGGGGCTGGCCCGTTCACCGCGCAGGTCTCGGCCCGCTACGCGGGGTTCCGGGTGTACCGGCAGGTGTTGACGGGTGAGATTCGCCCGGGCGAGCGGCTCGTCACCCGGATCGTCCCGTCGGTCAAGGGGGACGATCCGCTGACGGCGAGGGTCGCGGGCGCCAGCGTCGACGCCCTGCGCGCGTGGGACGGCGAGGAGGCGCCGGCGGTGGTCGCGGCGCCGGGCACCGGGCGAGCGCCGGGCATGAACTGAGCGCGGACCGGCCAAGTCTTGGACAGACGGCCCGATCGGGCGTTCAATGATCCCCGGAGGGCAGGAGACCATGACGACCGGTCGGTTCGTGATCGTCGGCGCGTCGCTGGCCGGGGCCAGCGCTGCGGCGGCGCTGCGTGAGGGCGGCTTCGAGGGCGAGCTGACGCTGATCGGGGAGGAGGCCCGGCTGCCCTACAGCCGACCCGCGCTCTCGAAGGGCTACCTCCGCGGCCAGGAGCGCCTCGAGGATCAGCTCGTCAACCCGGCGGACTTCTACGGCAAGGAGCGCGTCACGGTCCGGCTCGGCGCGCGCGCGACCCGCGTGGATCCGGCGCGGCGGGTGGTCGAGCTGGGCGGCGGCGAGACGGTGCTGTACGACCGGCTGCTGGTGACCACCGGCGGGCGCAACCGCGAGCTGCGCACCCCGGGCGCGGATCTCTCCGGCATCTTCCAGCTCCGGACCGTCGAGGACTGCGACCGTATCCGTGACGCCGCGCGCGGCGGCGCCCGCGCGGTCGTGGTCGGCATGGGCTTCATCGGATCCGAGGTGACCGCGTCGCTCCGCCAGATGGGCGTGGCGGTGTCGGCGATCGAGGGGCACCCGGTTCCGCTCGCGCGCGTTCTCGGCCCCGAGGTGGGCGCGGTGCTGGCCGGCATCCACCGGGACCGGGGGGTGGAGCTGGTGCTGGGCGATTCGGTCGCCGCGTTCGAGGGCGCCGGGCGCGTCGAGCGGGTGCGGACCGCCAAGGGGCGAGTGCTCGCCTGCGACCTGGTGGTGGCCGGCATCGGGATCGAGCCCAACCAGGAGCTGCTGGCGGAGGCCGGCGCCCGCGTCGACAACGGCGTGGTCGTCGATCCGCAGTGCCGCACCTCGCTGCCGGACGTCTACGCGGCGGGCGACGTGGCCAGCCACCAGCACCCGGTCTTCGGCCGTCTCCGCGTGGAGCACTGGAACAACGGGCTCCACCACGGCCGGGCCGCGGCCCGCGCGATGCTGGGCGGGAGCGAGCCCTACGACTACGTCCACTCGTTCTGGTCGGATCAGTACGAGCATCTGATCGAGTACGTGGGCTTCGCCGCGACGTGGGACCGTCTCGTGTTCCGGGGCCGGCCGGAGAGCCGGAAGTTCCTCGGCTTCTACCTGAAGGACGGCGTGCTGCGCGCGGCGGTCGGCCTCGACCGGGGCGGCGATCCGGACGACCCGAAGTCGGAGAGCGAGCTCAAGGCCGTGGCCGGCCTGATCCGCAGCCGCGCCCGCGTCGATCCCGCCCGCCTGGCCGACGAGGCGGTGGAGCTGTCTCGCCTGGCCCCGTCGCCCGCCTGACCCCCCGTCCGTTTGCCGCCCCGCGGTGGTAAACTCTCGACACCATGAGCTTCGACTACGGCAAGTACTTCGGCGAGATCAAGCTGACCCACGACCTGCTCTCGAGGAAGGAGGAGCGGACCTGGCTCCTCAAGCCGCCGCGGGACGGGGAGCGGCACGACGTGGTCCTCTACCTGGGCTGCAACGTGCTGCGGACCTCGCATCTGGTCGAGACGGTGGGCGCGGTGTTCGACCGCCTCGGCCTCGACTACGTGGCCGCGGGCGGGCCCGCCTACTGCTGCGGCATCCAGCATCACCGGCGCGGGCAGGAGGCCTCGGGCGAGCGCTACGCCAACCACACCGTCGAGCTGCTGCAGAGCATGGCCCCGCGCGAGGTCGTCATGTGGTGCCCCTCGTGCATCCAGTTCTACGACGAGGTACTCCAGGCCGACCTGCCGTTCCCGAAGCGCCACACCGCCGAGTTCCTCGCCGACTGCCTGGACCGCGGGCTCTTCACCTTCACCCGGCGCGTCGAGGCCACGGTGGCGCTCCACTACCACTACGCGAGCCCGGCCCGGGAGCGTGAGGGACTGGCCGCGCAGCGCTTGCTGGAGGCGGTGCCCGGCATCACGGTGGTCGACTTCCAGCCCGACGCGCGCTGGGGACGCACGTGCACGCCGGCCCTGCAGGAGCAGCTCGGGCCCGAGGTCTGGCGGCAGATGGCGCTCGACGACATCGATCGGGCGCACGCGGGGGGGGCCACGCACCTGGCCGGCATCTACCACGGCTGCCACCGCGACCAGTGCCGCTTCGAGCGGGAGCGGCCGATCGTGGTCGAGCACTACCTGACGCTCTTCGCGCGCGCCCTCGGCATCGAGTTCGAGGACACGTACAAGAAGTACATGCACATGGGCGACCCCGACCGCATCCTCGAGGACGCGAGCCCGTGCATGGCGGCCAACGGGGTCGACCCGCAGCAGGCGCGCGGGCTCGTCATCAAGACCTTCTCGGCATGAGCGCCGGCCCGGTCGCCTCGTCCCGCCCGCCGATCCAGTTCGCCCCGGAGGACGACGTCCCGATCCGGTACATGGAGCGCACGCGCGCCTACTACCAGGCGCTCGGCTTCAGCCCGTATCGCTGGGCCCACTTCACCGACGCGCCGTTCACGCCGCCCGCCGTGCCCCTCGCGCGGGCGCGCGTCGCGCTGATCACGACCGCGGCGCCGTTCCAGCCGGAGGCGGGCGACCAGGGGCCGCGCGCGCCCTACAACGCGGCGGCGAAGTTCTACCAGGTCTACTCGGCGCCGGTGGACAGCAAGCCCGATCTCCGGATCTCGCACGTGGGCTACGACCGCGCCAACACGGTGCCCGAGGATCTCGACGCGTACTTTCCGCTGACCCGGCTGCAGGAGGCGGTCGCGGCCGGGCGGATCGGCGGCCTGACTCCGCGCTTCCACGGGGCGCCGACCAACCGGAGCCATCGCGTGACCATGGAGACCGACGCGCCCGAGCTGCTGCGGCGCTGCCGGGAGGACGGCGCCGACGCGGTGGTGCTGGTCCCCAGCTGACCGGTCTGCCACCAGACCGTGGGTCTGGCCGCGCGGCATCTGGAAGCCAACGGCCTGCCGACCGTGATCATGGGCTGCGCCCGGGACATCGTCGAGCACTGCGGGGTGCCGCGCTTCGTGTGGAGCGACTTCCCGCTCGGCAACTCGGCCGGGCGGCCCTTCGACGCGGAGTCGCAGGCCCGGACGCTCGAGCTGGCGCTGCGCCTGCTCGAGAGCGCCCCGGCGGCCCGGACCACGGTGGCGTCTCCGCTGCGCTGGGTCGCGGACCCGGACTGGAAGCACAAGTATCTCGACGTGGGCAAGCTCACGCCGGAGGACATCGCCGAGCGCCGGAAGGAGTTCGACGTGGTGAAGGCGGTCGCGAAGGCCAAGCGCGAGGGCGCGTGAGCAAGCCGTTCGCGGGCGTCCGCATCCTGGACTTCACCCGCTATCTCGCCGGCCCCTACGGCACCTATCAGCTCGCCCTCCTGGGCGCCGACGTCGTCAAGGTCGAGTCGCACGAGGGAGACGAGACGCGCATCTCGCCCGCCGACCCCAAGTGGGCGGAGCGGAAGATGGCGCCGTCGTTCCTCTCCATGAACGGCAACAAGCGGTCGATCACCCTCGACCTCCGGCGTAAGGAAGCGATCGAGATCGTCAAGCGCCTGGTGGTCGGGGCGGATGTGGTCTGGGAGAACTTCCGCGGCGGGGTCATGGACCGGCTCGGGCTCGGGTACGAGGCCCTTTCCGCGATCAACCCGCGGCTCATCTACTGCGGCGTGTCAGGCTTCGGCCGCACCGGGCCGGAGCGGACCACCGCGGCCTTCGACGGCAAGCTGCAGGCGATGTCCGGGATCATGTCGATCACCGGCGAGCCGGCCTCGGGCCCCACCCGCGCGGGGTTCGCGCTCTGCGACACCATCGGCGGCATCACCGCGGCGCTGGCGGTGGCGAGCGCGCTCTACCAGCGCACGCACACCGGGCTCGGGCAGCTCGTGGACGTGGCGATGCTGGACGCGGTGCTCGCCTTCATCGCGGGGCCGGTGTCCGAGTACACGGTGGCGGGCGTCGAGCAGAAGCAGATCGGCAACGGCTCGGTGAGCCGCAAGCCCACCGCGAGCCGCTTCCGCTGCGGCGGCGGCTACATCGTGCTGGCGGTGCTGACCGAGAAGCAGTTCACGAGCCTGATGAAGGCGCTCGGGCGCGCCGACGCGCTGGCCGACCCGCGGTTCAAGGACTGGCCGGCCCGCACCGCCAACGAGCCGGCCCTGCGCGAGATCATCGAGCAGGCGCTCGCGAGTGACGATCCGCGGACGTGGGAGGCGCGGCTGACCGCGGCCGACGTGCCGTGCGGCTCGATCTGGAAGATCGACGAGATCGTGGGCCACCCGCAGCTCGAGCATCGCGACGTGCTCCAGACCATCGACTCGCGCTACGGCCCGATGCGCCTGGTGGGCGCGGGGTTCCGGCTCGAGCACGGCAGCCCGGGGATCGACCGGGAGCCGCCGACCCTCGGCGAGCACACCGACCAGATCCTGGCCGAGGCCGGCTACACCGCGGAGGAGATCGCGCGGCTGCGGCGCGACGCGGTCGTGTAGCGGGGCCGGCGGATGAGGTCCCCGGTGACGGACGGCGTCGCAAGGACGGACCGGCACACCACGTTCTACCTCGACGCGGGCGCGGCCGACGCCCCCCTGATCGTGTTCGTGCACGGCTGGCCGGAGCTCTCCCTCAGCTGGCGGTACCAGCTACCGTGCTTCGCCGACCTCGGCTTCCGCGCGGTCGCCCCCGACATGCGCGGCTACGGCCGATCGAGCGTCTACCCGCGCCACGAGGACTACGCGCTCGAGCACGCGGTGCGCGACATGATCGAGCTGCTCGACGCACTCGGCCGGGAGAAGGCGGTGTGGGTGGGCCACGACTGGGGCAGCCCGGTGGTCTGGAGCCTGGCGAGCCACCATTCGGAGCGCTGCTGGGGCGTGGCCAACCTCTGCGTGCCGTACCTCGCCGCGGGCTTCTCCCACAGGAACCTCATCCCTCTGGTAGATCGCGCGGTCTATCCGGAGGCGCAGTACCCGGCGGGGCAGTGGGACTACATGCTCTTCTACGAGGAGAGCTTCGAGAAGGCGTGCGCCGCCTTCGACGCCGACCCGCGCAACACCGTCAAGGCGCTGTTCCGGAAGGGGAGCCCGAGCGGCAAGGGCAAGCCGTCCCGGACCGCGCAGACCCGCAAGGACGGGGGCTGGTTCGGCGGCACCGGCCGGGCGCCGGACGTGCCGATGGATGCCGACGTGGTGACCGCGGCGGAGCTCGACACGTACGCGGTCGGCCTCGCGCGCAACGGCTTCTTCGGGCCGGACTCCTGGTACATGAACGCCGAGCGGAACCTGGTCTACGCGACTCGGGCGAAGGATGGCGGCAGGCTCACCCTCCCGGTGCTGTTCCTGCACGGCGAGTACGACTACACCTGCGAGACCGTCGGCTCCCGGCTGGCCGAGCCCATGCGGCGCGACTGCCGGAACCTCACCGAGGTGGTGGTGCCGTCGGGGCACTGGATGGCGCAGGAGAAGCCGCGCGCGGTGAACGCGGCGCTCGCGCGGTGGCTGGCGACGGCGCTGCCGGAGGTCTGGCCCATCCGGCCTCTCGCGCGACCCTGAAGAGGAGACGACCATGTTGCGGACACGCATCTGCGAGCTGCTCGGCATCGAGCATCCGATCGTCCTGGGCGGGATGGGGACCGGCACGTCGCCCGCGCTGGTGGCCGCGGTCTCCGAGGCGGGCGGCCTTGGCGTGCTGGGCGCGACCGCGCAGGATCCCGACGCGGTGGCCCGCGACGCCGCCGCGATCCGCGCGCTGACCGGCAAGCCCTTCGGGCTGAACCTGCTCCTGTTCCGGGAGCGGCCCGGCCAGTACGATGGGCTCCTCGCGGCACGGCCCCGGGTAGTCTCGACCGCGTGGCCGACGCTCGAGCAGGAGCTGGCCGGCTATGTCGCGAGGGCCCACGCGATCGGGGCGCTCTTCATGCACATGATCTCGACGGTAGCCGAGGCGAGGGCGGCCGCGCGGGCCGGCGTCGACGTGATCGTGGCCCAGGGCACCGAGGGCGGCGGTCACGTCGGGGTGATGGGCACGATGCCGCTCGTCCCCATGGTGGTGAGCGCGGTGGCGCCGGTCCCGGTGCTCGCCGCGGGCGGCGTCGCCGACGGGCGCGGGCTCGCCGCGGCGCTGGCCCTGGGCGCCGACGGGGTGCTGCTGGGCACCCGCTTCCTGGCCAGCGACGAGGCGCCGATCGCCAAGGGGTTCAAGCAGGCGATTCTCGAGAGCGACGGCCACGACACCCTGGTCACCGACATTCCCGACGTGGCGCACGGGCAGGTGTGGCCCGGTGCCTACGTGCGCGTGCGGCGGAACCGCTTCATCGAGGAGTGGATCGGGCGCGAGAACGAGCTGCGGCGGCACCGGGTGGAAGTGAGCGCGCGGCTCCGCGAGGCCGCGAAGGCGGGCGACCCGGACCGCGGCGCGATCATGATCGGCCAGACCGCCGGCCTCATCGATCGCGTCGAGCCGGCCGCCGACCTGGTCCGCGAGATCAGCCGCGACGCCGAGGCCATCCTGCGCGAGCGCTTGCCGCGCCTGCTCGCCTGATGCCGCCCATGACCGAGAAGCGCCCGGCGACGGCGTCACGTGGCATGGTGGTCACCAATCACCCGCTCGGCTCGGCCGCGGGCGCCGAGATGCTCGCGGCGGGCGGCAACGCGGTGGACGCGGCGATCGGCGCCCTCTTCGCCCTGACCGTGGTGGAGCCGATGATGGTCGGCATCTTCGGCGCGGGGATGACGCACCTCCGCCTGGCCGACGGCCGGCACCTGGTGATCGACAACTACACCACCGCGCCGGCGGCCGCCCGCCCCGAGATGTACCGGCCCGTCTCCGACACGTGGCCCGACTACCTGCGGGCGGAAGGCGACGTCAACCTGGTCGGCCTCCTCTCGGTCGGAGTGCCCGGCACGCTCAAGGCGTGGGCGGAGGTGATGGCGCGCTTCGGCCGCCTCGATCTCGAGGCCGTGATGCAGCCCGCGATCCGCCACGCCGAGCACGGCTTCCGCGCGACGCCCTACCTGGTCGAGGCGGTCAAGGAGACCGCGCCCGACCTGGCACGCTTCCCCGAGACCGCGCGCACCTTCCTGCCCGGCGGCGCGCCCATCAAGCCGGGCGATCTGATCGCGATGCCGGCGTACGCGGCCACCCTGCGGCTGATCGCGGCGAAGGGCCCGGGCGTGCTCTACGGGGGCGACCTGGGCGCGACGGTGGCCGACTACATGCGGAAGGCGGGCGGCATCATCACCCTCGACGACCTGGCGCGCTACGAGACGATCGATCGGTCGCCGGTCCACGGCCGCTACCGCGGCTTCGAGATCGCGGGCGCCCCGCCGCCGACCGCGGGCGGGCTCCACCTCGTCGAGATGCTGAACATCCTCGAAGGTTTCGATCCGCGCGGGCTTCGCTTCGGTACCGCGGAGTACTTCCACCTGATCGCCGAGGTGCTCAAGATCGGCTTCGCCGACCGCAATGCCTGCACCGGCGATCCGGCCTTCGTGGACATCCCGGTCGAGCGGCTCATCTCGAAGGAGTACGCCGCCTCGCGGCGCGCGCAGATCCGTCCGGATCGGGCGGGTGACTACGGCGCCACTCCGGACGTCACGGCGGGCTCCGCCCACACCACGCACGTCACCACCGCGGACGCCGACGGCAACGTGGTCGCGATGACCCAGACCATCAACAACCTGTTCGGCTCGAAGGCCACCGTGCCCGGCACCGGGATGCTCCTGAACAACACCATGGCGCTCTTCGACCCGCACCCGGGCACGCCCGCCTCGATCGCGCCCGGCAAGCGGGTGACCAGCAGCATGGCCCCCACCATCGTGCTGCGTGACGGCAAGCCCGCGTGGGCCCTCGGTCTGCCCGGCGGGGTGCGCATCTTCACCTCCGTGTTCCAGGCGGTGGTCAACCTGATCGACCACGGCATGACGCTACAGGAAGCGGTGGAGGCCCCCCGGATCTGGAGCCAGGGCCAGGAGCTCGAGATGGAGCGGGACATTCCGGTTGCGGTCCGCGAGGCGGTGGCGGCCCGCGGCCACCGCGTGGTGGCGGTCGGGGGGATCGCGGGCGGGATGAACGCGGTCGCCTTCGCGCCGGACGGCACGCTCGAGGGCGCGGCGTGCTGGCGCGCCGACGGCACGCCGATCGGGGTGAGCGGTGGGCTCGCGCGGCCGGGAAGCCGCTTCCGGCCGGACGTGACCCGCCCCACTACCTGACCGCGGTCGCTAGCCCTTCGCGCCGACCGCCGCGCGGTCCATCAGGTCCTTCACGCCGGCCTGGATCCACGGGAAGAAGCTCGTCATGATGCAGCGCACGCCGAGTCGCGTGTAGCGCTCGACGTTGCCGCTGTTCACCAGGGTTCCGGCCTTGCGGCCCGACTGCACGATCCTCGCGATCGCCCCGTCCACCGTCTTCTGCACCTCCGGCAGGTCCAGCTTGCCGATGTGGCCCATCGACGTGGCGAGGTCGTTGGGGGCCACGAAGAAGACGTCGATGTGGTCGGTCTTCAGGATCTCGTCGAGGTTGTTCACCGCCACGATGTCCTCGATCAGGACGATCAGCAGGCTCTGGTCGTTGGCGGTCTTGAGGTAGTCGGTCACCCCGAAGCCCTGGCGGCTCGTGAACATGCCACGCTTGCCGAGCGGCGCGAACTTGGCCGCCTCGACCGCCGCCTGCGCCTCCGCGCGCGTGTTGACGTGCGGCACCACGATGCCCTGGGCCCCACGGTCGAGGGTGCGGTAGATCGTGGCGTAGTCGTTGTCCATCACCCGCACCACGCTGCTCACGCCCCAGAGGTCGCAGGCCCTCGTCAGGTTGCCCAGGTCGGCGTAGTCGACGCCGCCGTGCTCGCCCTCCAGCCAGATGCCGTCGGCGCCCAGCGGGCCGAGCTGGTCGATCAGGTCCGGGTCGTTGGTGCCGGCCAGGATCGTCGCCACCTGGCCGGCGGCCAGGCGCTGCTTCACCTTGTTCGGTCGAATGTTCATCGGCTCGTTCTCTCTTCTCGTCAGGGTTGGGGCAGCGCGTCGCCGAGCATCCGGCCGAAGACTACCATCTCCGGGCTCGTCTTCCGATAGGTGTCGAGCGCGGCCAGCACCGCCGGGACGTCGCGGGCGGGCGGCATCGGGGGATCGGCGGGCCGCGGCGGCAGCGCCGTGAAGATCGCCGGCACCTCCGCGTCCACCGCGGCCAGGAGCCGCTGGCACGCCGCGCGGGTCGCGCCGTCGTCGAGCAGCGGTCGGAGCACGGTGGCCGCGTGGGCGAGGAACGCCGGCCACGACGCGAGCATGCGGTAGAGGCCCGGGACGAACGGCTCGCCGCCCACCGTGGTGCCGAGCGAGGCGAGGAGCGCCTGCTGCGACGCGGGCAGCGCGGCCGGGTCGACGAGTGCAGGCAGCGGCCCGAGCGGCGGGGGCGGCGTCCAGTTCGGCTCGCCGTCCGCCGGGCCCGCGGGGCGGTCGCCGGTCAGGACGCGGCGCAGCAGGCCCGACAGCACGAGGTTGATCGGGCTCACGCGGACGAAGCTGGCGCACGCGGCGCGGATGGCCGCTTCCCCGGCGGGATCGACGCCCCAGACCCGGAGCGCGTCGCGCGACATCGGCGCCAGGCGCGGGACCACCAGGCCCTCGGCGGCGAGCCGCGCCGCGACCTGCGCCCGGCCGCTCGTGAACGCGGGGCCCACCGCGGCCCACGTCCACTCGAGCCAGCCCGGGCGCGTGGCGAGGTGGCGCTGGAGCGAGGACACGTACGGCACGGCCCAGACCCGGCGGATCTCGGCGTAGATGGCCGCGATCGCGCCGGTGGCATCGCGCTCCTGCAGCTCGGGCAGCACGGCAGGGGCTAGTCGCCGAGGCGGGCGGGCGGGAAGGTGAACACGTTCGCGGGCTCGTGGGCGAGCCCGTGGTCGCGGCGGAGACGCTCCACCATCGCGAGCGCGTACGGGGCGCCCTCGCAGAGCTGGGCGAGCATGAGGTCGTCGAGCGCGAGGCCGGCGCGCCGCGCGGCCTGCGCGCACTGCTCGCGCAGGCGGGGGTCGGCCTGGTCCGCGGGGCCCGAGAGCACCGGCGGGGGCGTGACCGCGGGCGCGGTCGCTCCGGGCACGAGCGTGGGCCGCCGCCGGTGCCACTCGGTGGCCCGCTCGTAGGCGTGACCCACGCGCAGGATGGTCGGCTCGCCGAACGGCCGGCCGAGGATCTGCATGCCGAGCGGCAGCCCGTTCCGCCCGAAGCCGTTCGGCAGCGCCAGCACCGGCTGGCCGGTGACGTTCCACGCGGTGAGCGCGCTCGGCTTCTGCCAGAACGAGACGCTCCGGTAGTCGCCGAGCCGCGGGGCCTCGCCGAGGCCGGCGGTGACGAAGGCGTCGAAGCGCGCGTAGAGCGGCTCCATCTCGACCATCATGCGCCGGTGCTCCCGGGTGGCCTGGACGTAGTCGTTGGCGGTGAAGAGCACCGCGGGCAACGCGCGGGCGCGGAAGTCGGCGCCGAACTCGCCGGGTCGCGCGATCAGGTCGCGCTGGTGGACGCTGAAGATCTCGGTCTCCGCGATGATGATCTTGACGTCGTAGTAGGCGCCGAGCGGGCGCACGCGGCACTCCTCGAGCCCCGCGCCCAGCCCGCGCAGCACGCCGAGCGCGGTCTCCATCGCCTTCCGCACGTCCTCCGACGCCGGGAGGTCCTCCTCCCAGTGGTGCCGCAGCACGCCGATCCGGAGGCCGCGCAGGTCCGGGCCGAGCGCGTCCCGGTATCGTGGGATCGGGCGCCGCAGGCTGCCAGCGTCGCGCGGGTCGTGGCCGGCCAGCGCCTGCAGCACCAGCGCGGCGTCCTCCACGGTGCGGGTCAGCGGGCCGCAGTGGTCGAAGGTGTAGGAGTTGGTGATGACGCCCGCGCGGCTCACCAGCCCGAACGTCGGCATGAGGCCGACCACGCCGCAGTGCGAGGCCGGCCCGCGGATCGAGCCTCCGGTGTCGGAGCCGAGCGCCACCGGGACCATTCCCGCGGCCACCGCGGCCCCGGAGCCGGTGGAGGAGCCCCCGGTGAAGTGGACGAGGTTCCACGGGTTGCGGGCGGGCGGCCACGGCAGGTCGAACGAGGGGCCGGCGTGGGCCATCTCGTGGGTGGCGAGCTTGCCGAGCAGGACCGCGCCCGCCTCGTAGAGCTTCGCGGTGGTGGTGGCGTCCTCGGCCGGGATCCGGTCTCGGAAGATCCGCGAGTGGGCGGAGGTGAGGATGCCCGCGGTGTCGTAGATGTCCTTGAGCCCGAACGGGATGCCGTGGAGCGGACCGCGCGACCGCCCCGCCGCGATCTCGGCCTCGGCCTGGCGCGCTTGCCTCCGGGCCAGCTCGAAGGTGGGGGTGATGAAGGCGCGCGTCTGGCCGTCGTGTTGCTCGACGCGGCGGATCAGCGCGTTGGCCAGCTCCACCGGGGACACGGTGTGGGCCGCGATCAGGCGCGAGAGGTCGGCGATCGAGAGGTCGTGGAGGTCGGCGGTCATGGCTATGTGGTCACCAAGCGACGATCCTGCCCTCTAGGTGGGGTCCGGGTCAAGGATTCTGGCAGCCACGGGCTGCCCGTCGACGCGGGAGTTCTCGTATACTCTGGTCGACCTACCGAGAATGAGCGAGCCCGAATTCCGGCGGCGCCCATGGCGCGTCCTCGCGGCGGCGACCGCGCTCATCGCGCCGCTCGGCGCGCTCTACGCATTCAGCGTCTTCCTGCAGCCGCTCGAGGCCCTGCTCGGGCTCCACCGGGCGGATCTCGCCCTGGTCTTCGCGGTGGCCGCCGCCGCCTTCGGGGCCGGAATGATGCTGGCGCCGGCGCTCTACCGCATCGCCCCGACCCCGTGGCTCGTGCTGGCGTGCGCGGGCGTGAGCGCGGCGGGCATCGCGCTGGCCGCGACCGCGGGCGGCCTCCTCCAGCTCCTCGTGGGCTACGGGGTGGGCTTCGGAGTTGGCGGCGGCGCCGCGTACATCCTGGTCCAGCAGATGGTCAACCTGGTGATCACCGGGCGCCACGGCCTCGTCAACGGCTACATCGTGAGCCTCCTGCCCGCGGGCGCGATGATCGCCGCCCCCACCTTCGGCTGGGCGATCCGCGTCTTCGGGGTGCGCGCGGCCCTCGGCGGCTTTGCGGCGACGCTGGCCATCACCGGCCTCGTCAGCGCGCGGCTGGCCGCGCACGCCGGCATCGAGCTCGTCGCCGCCACCTCGAGCGTCACGCTCGGCGCCGAGGAGCGTCGCCGCGCGGTGTTCTGGCGGCTCTCCCTCGTCTTCTTCCTGGCCGCCTCGGCGGGGCTGATGGTGCTGAGCCAGGCCGCGGGCATCATCACCGCCTACGGGGGCGGACCCGTGCTCGCGGTGTACGGCACGACCGCCATCACCGCGGTCATCGCGGCCGGGCGCCTGGGTGGCGGGTGGATGGTGGACTGGCTCGCCATTCCGACCGTCGCCGCGGGGGCCAACGCGGTCGCGCTGGCGGGTAACGTGGCGCTCACCCTCTGGCCCGGCTCCACGATGGCGGTGCTCGCCCTGGCGCTGGTCGGGCTCGGCTACGGCGTGGTCTCCGGCCTCACCGCGGCCGCGGTCGCGGTGTACTGGCGACGGACGGTCTACGGCCGCATGGCGAGCCGCGTCTACATCGCCTGGAGCGCCGCGGCCATCGTGCTGCCGATCGTCGCCGGGCGGCTCTTCGACCTGACCCACGGCTACGGCGCCGCGGTGCTGATCGCGGGCGGCAGCAACGCGCTGGGCGCGTTGCTCGCGCTCGGGCTGCCGCGCCAGCGTACGGGCCCGGAACCCTCTCGCGCGAGCTGAGGTACCATCTCCGCCATGGCCACGATCTCGCGACCGATCTCGCTCGCCCATCTCACCGTGCTGGACACCACGCCCCCCGAGCTGATCACGGTGGCGGCGGCCGCCGGCTTCCGCACCGTGGGCATCCGGCTCACCGCCACCCCGAGCGTCGGCGTGCCGCCCTACGACGTGCTCCACGAGGGCCCGATGCTGCGAGAGACGCTCAAGCGCATGGCCGACACCGGGATCTCGGTGCTCGACACCGAGTTCCTGCGCTTCGAGCCCGACCAGCCGGTGGCCGTCCCCGATGGTTTCCTCGAGGTCTCGGCGCGCCTCGGCGCGAAGAACGTGCTGGTCATGAGCGCCGAGCCCGACGAGGCCCGCACCCTCGAGCGCTTCGGCGACCTCTGCGACCGGGCCGCGCGGTACGGCCTGCAGGTCTGCCTGGAGTTCGCGATCTACACCGGCGTTCGCACGCTCGCGCACGCCGCGCAGATGGTGGCCCGCTCGAAGCGGCCGAACGCCTCGGTGCTGGTGGACGCGCTCCACTTCAGCCGCTCGGGCGGGCTCCCGGCGCACATCCGGGAGGTGGACCCCGCGCTCTTCCGGTACGCGCAGATCTGCGACGCCTCCGCGGACATGCCGGGCCCGACCGACACGCCGGCGCTGATCCGCGAGGCGCGGACCGGCCGGCTCCTGCCGGGCGAGGGGGTGTTGCCGCTCGGCGAGCTGGTGGCGGCGCTACCGGCCGGCGTGCCGCTCGCCATCGAGGCGCCGTGCCGGGCGACCGCGGAGCTGCCCGCGGTCGAGCGGGCGAAGCGGGCCTATCGGGCGCTGTCGGCGCTGGTCGACGGGGCGCGCCCCGCCTGAGCGGCTAGGCGTCCGGATACACCGGCGGCCGGCGCTCGCGAAAGGCGGCGATGCCTTCCGCGAAGTAGCCCGCGGAGGCGCAGAGGATCTGGCCGCGATCCTCGAGGGCTAGCGCGGCCTCGAGGCTGGTGGCGCCCATCGCGAGGCCCAGCCCTTCCTTGGTGAGCGCGAGCCCGAGGGGCGAGAGCCGCAGCATGTCGGCCGCGAGGCGACGCGCGGCGGCGGGGAGGGCGTCCTCGGCCACCACCTCGGAGACCAGCCCCGTCCGGAGCGCGCGATCGGCGTCGATGAAGCGGCCGGTCAGCATGAGCTCGGCCGCCACCGAGGCGCCCACCGTGCGGGGCAGGAAGTAGCTGATCCCGATGTCGCAGCCGGTCAGGCCCACGAGCGCCATGGCGACGTTCATGCGGGCGGTGGGCGCGGCCAGCCGCACGTCGGCGGCCAGCGCCAGCGCGAAGCCCCCGCCCGCGGCGGCCCCGTGCACGCACGCGACGATCGGCTGCGGGCAGCGCCGCATGCGCCGGATGATCTCGCTGACGTGACGCTGCGCCCGCATCCCGCGCACCGGCCCCGCGGTGATGTCCTGCGCCGCCTTCAGGTCGAAGCCGGCGCAGAAGGCGCGGCCCGCGCCGCGCAGGATCACCACGCGGGTCTCGGGCCGCCCGACGAGCCCGCCGAAGTAGTCCTGCAGCTCGTCGCACATCGGCCCGTCGAGGGCGTTGAGCTGCTCCGGCCGGTCGAGCGTGAGCCAGTCGATCGGGCCCTCGCGCTCCAGACGCAGGGTCCGGTAGGCGGTCTTCGCGGGATCGCTCATGAGCGTGCTCCTCGGGATGGGGCGGCCGCACCCACGGGTCGAGCCCTCATGGATCGAGATAGAAGCGCAGCACCTCGTTCGACCCGTGCAGGCCGCCCAGCTTGGCGTCGATGAGCTGGTAGAGCTCGCGGGCCAGGGAGGTGATCGGCATCGCCTGGCGCACCGCGCGCCCGCTCTCCACCGCCGCGGTGAGGTCCTTGAGCCCGAGGAACGTGGCGGGCGGGTACTCGCCCCGGAGGATGGCGCCCTCGAGCGAGCGCAGGATCCAGCTGTCGGCGGTGCACGTGCGCAGCGTGTGGTAGAGGCGGTCCAGGGGGACGCCGGCCTCCTTGGCCATCGCGAAGGCCTCGCCGATCGCCAGGCGCCCGACCCCGATGATGAGGTTGTTGGCGACCTTGGCGACGAGCCCCGCGCCGAGCGGACCCATGTGGACGACGTTGGCGCCCATCGCCCGCAGGAGCGGTCGCTGCGCCTCGAAGACGGTGGCGTCGCCGCCGCAGAGCAGGGTCAGCGTCCCCGCGTCGGCGCCGCTCACGCCGCCGCTCACCGGGCAGTCGATCACCGTCACCCCGCGCGCGCGGGCGCGCTCGGCGATCGGCAGGAGCTCGGAGAGGGCGATGGTGCTGCCCACCATGACGGTGCCGGAGGTCATCGTGGTGAGGAGGCCGTCGCGTCCGCCGAGGACGGCCTCGACCTGCGCCCCGTCCACCACCATCACCAGCACGCTCGGGCACTCGGCGCCGATCTGCGCCGGCTTCTGCGCGGCGCGTCCGCCCGCGGCGGTGAAGCGGGCGAGAGGCTCGGGGGCGACGTCGTAGGCCAGCACGTCGTGGCCGGCCTTGAGGAGGTTCCGGGCCATGCCGAAGCCCATCTGGCCCAGGCCGACGAATCCGACCGTTCGGGGCGGCGCGGTCATGGCGCTACCGGACCTCGACCAGCTCGATCGCCTCGCGGCTCGGCCCCTCGATCATCACCGCCCGGGTGTCGCCGAGCCGATAGGGCTTCTCGAGGAGTGGGATGCCCTCGTCGCCGAGCCTGGCCGCCCATGCGTCGAGATCCCCGACGGCGAGCGCGAAGTGGTCGTAGAGATGCCCGCGGGTGCCCACGAG
This sequence comes from Methylomirabilia bacterium, assembly GCA_041497895.1. Classification (GTDB taxonomy): domain Bacteria; phylum Methylomirabilota; class Methylomirabilia; order Rokubacteriales; family CSP1-6; genus CAMLFJ01. The sequence goes on along the minus strand of JBGQHJ010000029.1, from coordinate 2,949 downwards.
CGGTCGGTCGCCCTGGCGCATGTACGAAGGGAACGCCACGTCGCCGAAGGCGACGGCGGCCGACGGGGTGCGGAACATCCCGTCGCGGTCGAGCGCGGGGAACGTGCGGTCGGACCCGCGCGGAACCCGGCAGGTGCCCTCGGTCACCGGGGCGGGCGGCGTGCGTCCCGCGGGCACGTGCGCGCCGAGGTGGCGCTGGTACCAGAGCTGCGCGCAGAACGGATCCTCGTGGTAGAGGTGCACGTGGTTGAAGCGCTCGGCCGGATGGTTGCCCGCGTACTCCACCAGGGCGTCGTCGGGCCCCCGCAGGTAGCCGAAGCCGCCGGTGCGGGTCGGCTGCACCGCGGTGGCCTTGGCCTCCGCGATCTGCGCCATCGTCCGGCCCAGCACGCCGCCCGTGCCCGGCCACGTGTCGCTGCTCACGAGCACCGCGCCGCCATCGTCTCCGGTGTAGAGCGGCAACAGCTCGACGTCGGGCTGGCCCCGGAAGGACTCCACGGTGCGGCGCGAATCGGGGACGTGCCAGCCGAAGTGCCAGATCGCGGTCTGCGGCGAGGTCGGGGGCGGCGTCGCGACCCGGTCGAACAACACCAGGACGTCGTTCGGCGCGGCGAGCGCGAGCAGCCCGCCCCAACGCGTCTTGACGCTGGTGGGGAACCGACGGACGTAGAAGTCGATCGCGGCGTCGGGGTCCCGCGAGTTGAGGTGCAGGTGGTGGAAGCGCGGCGGCGCGAGGGGCATGGGCTAGTCCCCCTCGCCGGCGCCGTCTTCCCCGGCGGCGCGCAGCACCAGAGCCTCCAGCGTCTCGTAGGGCTGCGCCCCGACGACGCCGTAGGGGCCCGCCACGAAGGTCGGCACCCCGGTGACCCCGATCTGGCGCGAGAGCTTCCAGTCCTCGTCCACCGCGGTCTTGAACGTCCGCTTCTCCAGCACCTCGCGGGCCGCGTCGACCGACAGGCCCACCCGGCCCGCGATCTCCAGGAGCACGTCGGGCCTCGAGATGTCGCGCGCGTCGACGAAGTAGGCGCGGAACATCGCGTCGTGGAATGCCTCGCCGCCCGGCTGGGTGTCCGCCCACTTTCCGAGCTCCTGGGCCAGGCGGCTGTTGTATGTCATGGTGCGCTCGCCGTAGGGGAGGCCCTCGGCGTCCATGCGCGCCTTCATCTGCGCGTGCATCGCCTTCCGGTCCACGTTGCGCCCCCGGAACAGCTCCTCGATCGACTGGCCCTCCGGCGGGGTCTCGGGGTGGAGGGGGAAGTGCACCCACTGGATCTTCACGCCGTGCTCGGTCCGCAGCTTCTCAATACGCACGGTACTGAGATAGCACCAGGGTCAGACGTAGTCGGAGAAGATCGTCAGCGTCACCGGCTCGGTCATCCTCGTCTCCTCAGCGCACCTTCACGAGCTTCTGGAGGCTGCGCAGCCCGGGTGGATGGGGCCGGCCCTTGTAGCGATTGCCCCAGTTGGTGAATGATACCTCGCCCACGTAGATGTCGCCGCGGGAGTCGACCGCGAGACCGTGGGGCGAGACGAACTGGCCGGGCTCGAGCCCGGCCAGCGGCTTGCCGAGCCGGGCGAGCCGCTCGCCGCGGTGGCTGTAGATGGCGACCCGCGGCCCGATGTTGGGCACGTCGTAGTTGACCGGCAGCGCGCCGCCGATCTCGCCCACGTAGAAGCGTCCCTCGCCGCCGCGCTCGAGGTGCAGCCCCGACGGGCGGTGCATGTCGTGCCACTGGGTCTCGAACCGGCCGTTGCCGTCGAAGACCTGGATCCGATGGTTCTCGCGGTCGGCCACGTAGACCCAGCCGTCTCCGTCGCAGCAGATGTTGTGCGGGATGTTGAACTGCCCCGGATCGGTGCCGGGCTCGCCCCACGAGAGGAGGAGCCGGCCGTCGGGGGCGTACTTGTGCACGCGCGCGTTGCCGTAGCCGTCGGAGACGTAGAGATCGCCCTGGGGCGAGAGCGCGGTGTGGGTGCAGCGGTGGAACGGCGCGCCGCTCATGTAGGGCGTGGGCGTTTCCGGGATGCCGATGGTCAGGAGGACCTTGCCGTCGAGCGTGCAGTGCCGGACGGCGTGGTCGCCGTCGTCGGTGAGCCAGAGGGTGTCGTCGGGCGCGACGTGGACGCCGTGGGGGCGGTGGAACACGCCCTCCCCCCACGAGCGCAGGAAGTTGCCCTCGCGGTCGAAGACCACTATCGGGTGCGCGCCGCGGTTGAAGGCGTAGACGCGATCCTGCGCGTCGACCCCGACCGCGGCCACGTCGGCGTTGAACTCGCGGCCCGGCGGGAGCTTCGCCCAGCGGTCGTCGACCTCGTAGCGGTAGGCGCCGGTGCCCAGCACCACCGGCATCACGCCGCCGCCTCCTTCCGGGCCTCGAAGATCGCCCGGGGATTGCGCACCAGCATCTGCTCGATCTGGTCGTCGCTCACCCCCGCCTTGCGCAGGGCGGGCAGGATGTCGTCCGGGATGTGGTTGTAGTGCCAGAGCGGGCGGGTGCGCCGCTTGTCGTCCTCGGAGAGCATGTCGCTCCAGCAGTTGGCGTCGTGCGAGAGCACCATGCGCGGGGCGTAGCCCTCGGCGCACAGCCGGGCGATGACGTCGACCCGTTTGGCGGTCGGCAGGAAGTGCTCGAGCCCGAAGCGGTCCATCCCGATCGTGCTCCCGCGCTCCATGAGGCCGCGCAGGTAGCCCAGGTCGTCGCTGTCGCCGCTGTGGCCGATGATCACGCGGCGGAGGTCGACGCCCTCCTGGGCGAAGATGGCCTGCTGGGCTTCCCCGGTGCGGCCGGCGGCCCAGGTGTGGGTCGAGATCGGCACCCCGGTGGCCTTCTGGGCGCGCGCGGAGGCGCGCAGGATGTTCTCGATGACCGGAGTCACCCCGGCGGTGTCGGTGGCGCACTTGATGATGGCGGCCTTCACCCCGCTCGTACCGATGCCCTGCTGGATGTC
>JBGQHJ010000028.1:0-38591 GCA_041497895.1 Methylomirabilia bacterium | reverse complement strand
CGGGCCTGCTGCATCACCGCGGTCAGCCCCACCACCGCGGAGGGCTCGGCGTAGAGCCCCTCCTCGCTCGCGAGCGCCCGCTGCGCCTCGAAGATGCCCTCGTCGGTGATCGGCACGCCCGAGCCCTCGGAGTCGCGCAGCGCGGTGAGGCCCTGGTAGGTCCCGTAGGGCGAGGCGATCGAGAAGGCCACCGACGAGCCCGCGGCCACCTTCTCCGGCGTCTCGAGCTTCCGGGCGAGCGCGTTGGCGAGGGGGCCGAACGGCTCGGCCGCGAGCATGCGGGGACGCGTCTTCACCAGGCCCAGGCGCTCGAGCTCGACCCAGCCCTTCCAGATGCCGAAGAGGCCGTCGCTGTAGCAGCTCGGCACCGCGACCACGTCGGGCGCGGTCCAGCCGAGGTCCTCCGCGATCTCGTAGGCGATGGTCTTGTAGCCCTCCACCCCGAACGGATTCGAGCCGATCGGCGGCACCACCCAGCCGCTGGTCGGGTACCACCCGCACCGGTCGATGCCCTCGCGCATCAGCGTCCACCGCTGCTCGGAGGTGGCGCAGGCCACCACCGCGGCGCCGTAGGACTGCATCAGGGTCTTCATGGTGTCGGGCACCGAGGCCATCGTGAAGATCACGCACGGCAGCCCGGCCCGGGCCGCGTACGCCGCGGTGGAGGCCCCGTGGTTGCCGGTCGACGCGATCGTGATCACCCGCGCTCCGGTGGCCACCGCGTGGGTCACCGCCAGCGAGCAGAGCCGGTCCTTGTAGGACCACGTCGGATTCTGGCTCTCGTCCTTGGCGAAGAGGTGCGGGACGCCGAGGCGGCGGCCGAGCCGGGCGAGCGGCACGAGCGGGGTCGCGCCCTCGCCGAGCGAGACCGGCTCCGCGTCGGGCAGCGGGAGCAGCCGGCGGAAGCGCCACAGGCTGCGCGGCGTGGCCGGGAAGCTCGCGGGGGTCAGCCGGCCGCCCGCGGCGGCGGGGACGCGGACGGTGAGGTTGACGTTGACCGACTCCTGCGCGCAGCGGGGACACCCGGTGAAGAGCCGCTGATCATCGTAGACCGCGTGACAGCGAAGACACTCGAGCTCGGTCACCACCGAAGCGGACAGCATCGGCGGCGAGGTTAACAAGCGTGCTACAGGGTGTCAACCGAGGCCGGCCCTCGCGCCGGACGCGCGATCCCACAGGCGGGCGGGCGTGATCGGCAGCTCGTTCACCTCGATCCCGAGCGGCGCGAGGGCGTCGGCCACCGCGTTGGCCAGCACCGCCGGCGGCCCGAGCGTGCCGCCCTCGCCCACCCCCCGCACGCCCAGCAGGTTCTCCGCCGGCACCTCGACGTGGGCGAGCTCGAAGGCGGGCACGTCGGCCGCGGTCGGCAGCGCGTACTCCATCAGCGTCCCGGTGAGGAGCTGCCCGGTCTCGTCGTAGACGAGATGCTCGAGCAGCGCGCCGCCGATCCCCTGGGCGATCGCGCCCTGCACCTGGCCCTCGACGACGAGCGGGTTGATCACGCGCCCGGTGTCCTCGACGCAGACGTATCGCCGGATCTGCACGCGGCCGGTCGCCACGTCCACCTCGACCACCGCGGCCTGGGCGCCGGCCGCGAACGTGCCGCGGATCGGATCGTAGAAGCGGGTGGCCTCGAGGCCCGGCTCCGTCTCGGGAGGCAGCCGATGGGTCTCGAGGTGCGCGACCCGCGCGACGTCGAGCATCGAGAGCCCGCGCGCGGGCATCCCGCGCACCGCGATCCGGCCGTCCGCCACCTCGAGGTCCGCGGCGGCTGCCTCCAGGAGGTGCGCGGCGATCGCGGTGATCTTCTCGCGGAGCGCCCGCGCCGCGCGGGCGACCGCCCCGCCGCCGATCACCGCCTGGCGGGAGGCGAAGGCCCCGAGCCCGAACGGGGTCGCGTCGGTGTCGCCGAGGATCACCCGGACCGCGTCGAGCGGCAGCCCGAGCTCGGCCGCCGCGAGCTGCGCCATCGTGGTCTCGAGCCCCTGCCCCTGCGAGGTGACGCCGGCCAGCACCGTCACCGCGCCGGACGGATCCATGCGCACCGTCGCGCCCTCGTGCCCGGTGCGAAAGGGCATGCGCGGTCCCGCGGAGGCGGCCTGCCCGAGCCCGGTCAGCTCGTTGTAGTTGGCGAAGCCGATGCCCAGGTGACGGCCCTCCCGCCGCAGGCGGGCCTGCTCGGCGCGAAAGGTCTCGTAGCCGACGGCCTCCACCGCCCGCTCGAAGCAGACCGGGTAGCTGGCGCAGTCGTGGACGAGGCGGGTCGCGGAGGTGTAGGGCAGGTCGGCGGGCCCGATCAGGTTGACCCGTCGCACCGCGACCGGATCGAGGCCCAGGGCCCGCGCGCCCAGGTCGAGCAGCCGCTCCATCACGAAGGTGGTGGCCGGACGCGCCACGCCGCGGTAGGGCCCGGCGGGCGTGGTGTGGGTGGCCACCGCGGCCACCTCGCAGCGGTAGTGCGGGACCTTGTACGGCCCCGCGAGGAGGCCGCCCGCCATCAGGGCCTCGATGCCCGCGGTCCACGGGAACACCGAGTAGGCGCCCGCGTTGCAGGCGATCCGCGCGTCGAGCGCGAGCAGGCGGCCGTCGCGATCGAAGCCGGCCCGGACCTCGTAACGGTGATCGCGGGCGTGCGCGGAGGCGAGGAACCCCTCGCCCCGCAGCTCGACCCACTTCACCGGGCGGCCCAGCCGCATCGCCAGCAGGCAGAGGGCCACGTCCTCCGGATAGAGCACCGCCTTGACCCCGAAGCCGCCGCCCACGTCGGGGGCCACGACGCGGATGCGGTTCTCCGGCAGCGCGAGCATCTCGGCCAGCGCGTGCCGCACCAGGTGCGGCACCTGTGTGCCGAGCCAGAGCGTGAGCTTGCCCTCCCCCGGGCTCCAGTCGGCCACCCCGGCGCGGCCCTCGAGCGGCACCGCGGTCTGCCGGTTCGTGCGGAACACGCGCTCGATCACCGTCGCCGCTTCCGCGAGGGCTCCGTCCACCTGGCCGCTCTCGAAGCGGCGCGCCAGGAGCACGTTGTCGGGCGCGGCCTCGTGCACCGCGACCCCGGCCCCCGCCGGCTCGACGAGATCGAGCGCGGCCGGGAGCGGCTCCCAGTCCACCTCGACCAGCGCGGCCGCGTCCTCCGCCGCGTAACGGTCGCGCGCGACGACCGCGGCGACGGCCTCGCCCGCGAAGCGCACCTCCGGCCACGCCAGGATCGGCTGGCCGGTCATCACGTAGCCGGGCAGCGCGGAGCGGGCCTCGATGCGATGCGGGACCCAGTCCGCGTCGGCGCCGGTGGCCACCGCGGCCACGCCGTCGGCGGCGCGGGCCGCCGCGGTGTCGACGCGGCGGATCCGCGCGTGCGCGTGCGGGCTGCGCACGAACGCGACGTGGAGCATGCGCGGCAGCTCGACGTCGGTCACGTAGCGCCCTCGCCCGGTGAGGAGCCGCGCATCCTCCTTCCGGGGCGCCGGCGCCCCGAATACGCTCGACGGGCGGGGGTCGCTCAGCGCGAGACGCCGGTCAGGCCGAAGGCGGCCCAGGCAAAGGGATGCGGAAACGCGCGCTGCGTCTCGAGCTGCGCCTGGCGGAGCGCGGTCACCGGGCCCGCGGCGTCGAGGCGATCGTAGAAGGCGCGGATCAGCTCGAAGCTCGAGCGGTCGTCGACCTTCCACAGGGTGGTCACGACCGCGGGCGTGCCCGCGTACAGGAACGCGCGCTGGAGGCCCACCAGCTCGTCGCCGCGCGAGAGCTGGCCGAGGCCGGTCTCGCACGCGGAGAGGACCACCAGCCGCGCGTGGAGATCGAGCCCGAACACCTCGCGGACCTCGAGGCGGCCGTCCTCGCCGTCGCCCGGGGCGAGCAAGATGGCGGACGAGAGGGGGTCGGACTCGCTGAGCTCCCCGTGGGTCGCGAGGTGGACGAGGCCCACCGTGCCGAGCAGCGTCTTGACCTGCCCCTCGGTGGCGTCGGCCCCGACCAGCACGGTGGCCTCGCGCTCGTGCTGGCCGACCATGCGGGCCTCGCGCTCGGCCCACGGCAGCGCGAGCCCCGCGCCCAGGTCGGGGTTGCCGACCACGAGGGCGCGCGCGGGAGCGTCCGCGCCCTTGTCGACCAGGTAGCGGAGCACGCTCGCGCTCGGCAGCGTGCTCAGCGCGAAGTCCTCCACGAGCCAGCGGCCGGCCGGCGAGCGGAGCGCGGCGAACGGCAGGTAGTGCAGGATCGCGTGCGGCACGATCACGATCCGGTCGCCGCGAATCTCCCCGCGCGCGGGTGCGAGCAGCCGGTGGTAGAGGGCCTGGGCCTGCTGCAGGACCTCGGCCAGCGGGGCCTGCCCGGCGATCGCGGCGCGGAAGCGCCGCACCTGCGCGAGGAGCGACTGGCGGTCGCCGGGCAGCCGCACCATCTTGAAGCGCTCCCGATCCAGGATCCACACCACCACGCCGCCCTCGCCCACCTGGTACTCGAGCAGGGTCGTGCCCGCGGGCAGCAGGCGCTGGATCTCGGGCAGCGTCACCGGATCCACCGCCATCAGCGAGGCCTGCTCCAGGCTCTCCTTGCGCACGCGATCGAGGAAGGCGCGGTAGTCGCCCTCGAGCGTCTCGGCCGCAGCTCGAGCCGCATCCGCGTCCGTCGACCCGTCCACGTCCTCGGCGTCCGCCCGGGCCTGGGCCAGGCGCGCCCGCAGCCGCACCTCCTCGTCGACCAGGGCGCGGGTGCGGCCCTTCGAGAGCGTGGTCTGGCTGCCGAGCAGGTCGAGGAAGGTGCGGGAGCGGCTCTGCTCGGCCAGCGTGAAGGCGTCCTCCGGATGGCCCGCCTGGAGCGCCATCGACACCGCGTGCTGGTAGATGCCCTGCTTGTCCTCGAAGAACCCGGTGCGGAGGTCCGAGTCACCCAGGTCCGCGCGGAGCTCCTCGATGTGCCGCACCGCCTCGCGCGAGGCCGCGAAGGCCTCTTCCGTCCGGCCGAGACCGGCCAGCGCGCGGGCCTGCCCCTGGTAGAGCCCGGGCAGGCGGCCGAGGCGCTTGACCTGGGTCGCGAGCGCGATCGCCTGCTGGTAGATGCCGAGCGCCCGGGACCAGTCCTGCCGCGCGAGGGCCAGACCGCCCTGGCCCGCGAGCATGTCGGCCTCGGTGTCGCGCAGCCCGCTCAGGCGCGCGTAGTGGAGGCCGCGGTCGAAGGCCCGGTCGGCCTCGTCGGGATGGCCGAGCGCGAGCTGGGCGCGGCCGACCACCGAGAGCGACGCGGCGTTCCAGCGGCGCAGCTTGGTACGGAGGCGCTCCGGCGCCTTTGCGGGCAGCCGATTCTCGACGGCCTCGAAGAACTGCGCGGCCTGGGTGCTGCGCGCCAGCGCGGTCGGGTAGTCCCGCTGGGCGAACGCCACCTGAGCCAAGCCGTTGAGCAGATACCCCTCGGCCTGATCCTCTCGACGTCCACTCATGCGGGTCCGGATCAGCTCGACGCCCTCCTCGAGCGTCTCGCGGGCCCGCGGCAGGCCGCCGACCGCCCGGTACGCGGAGCCGAGCTGGGCGTGCACCGACGCCCACGAGCCCAGATCCGGCGGAGTCAGCCCGCTCGCGGCCTTGAAGCTCTCGATCGAGCGCCCGCCGTCCTGGATGGCCTTCTGGAAGCGACCGAGCCTCAGCGCGGTCACCGTCGCCGCGTGCCAGGCCCGCGCCGCGCGCACGCGATTGCCGTCCTTCGCGGCCTCATCACCGGCCCGCTCGTAGTAGGCGAGCGCCTGCGGGCCCTCACCGCGGTTGAGCGCCTCGATCGCCGCGGCCCCGTCGAGCGCGTACTCGCCGGGAGCCAGCTCCTCCCGGGTGGTCGCCCGACCCTGGCCCTGGCCCCGGTGCCGCCCCTTGCCGCCGCCGGGGCGCTGCGCCTCCGCGAGCGGCGCCAGCGCGGCGATCAGCAGCGCGCCGATCACGAGAGCGAGCCCGAGACGCCGGGTGCGCATGGGCCGCGGCGTGATCAGACCGCCAGCACGATGCCGTCGTGGCCGGGGTCCGCGCCCCCGTCCAGCCCGTCCGGATGCACCCGGATCGCGTGCACCGCCGCGACGCCGTAGGTGTTGGGGCTGCGCACCACCTCGTAGCCCTGGGCCTCGAGCTCGCGCTGCACCCCGCGCGGGATGCGGTTGGAGACGTCGATGGCGTCGCTCGTGGCCGAGAAGCGGGGCGCGCTGACCGCCTCCACCATGGTCATGTCGAAGTCGATGGCGTTCAGGAGCACCTGGAGCACGCCCATCGCGATCTGGGTCGCCCCGGGCGCGCCGATGACGATGTGCGGGCGCTCGCCCTCGAACACGATGGACGGGACCACCGAGCTGAAGCGCGCCTTGCCGGGGGCCAGGCTCCCGGCCTGGCCCGGTCGCGGGTCGAAGACGCCCATGCAGCCGTTGTACATGAAGCCGAGCCCGTCGGTGATCACGCCGGAGGGCATGCCGAGCGAGTGGGTCATGGTCACGCACCCGCCGTCGGCGTCGATCACCGAGACGTGGGTGGTGTCCGGCCGCGGGGCGCCCGCGTTGAGCCGCGGCACCCGGGCCTTGTTCCCGGCGCGGATCTCCTCCGCGAAGCCCGCCGCGTACTCCTTGCCGGTGAGGCGCTCCACCGGCACCTCGACGAACCGCGGATCGCCCACGTGGCGGTCCTTGTCGACGGTCGCCCGCTTCATCGCCTCCGCCACGATCCGGAGATACTCCGCCGAGTTGTGCTCGAGCCGGCCGAGGGCGAAGCGCTCCAGGATGTTCAGCATCTCGAGCAGCATCACCCCGCCCCCGGGTGGCCGGTTGGTCGAGACGCGGTAGCCGCGGTAGGTGCCCCAGAGCGGCGCGTTGCGGACGGTGCGCCAGCCCGAGAGGTCCGCCGCCCCGAGCAGGCCGTCGTGCCGCCGCATGTCCTCGACGATGGCGTGGGCGATCTCGCCTTCGTAGAAGATCTCGTCGCCGTGCTTGGCCACCAGGCGCAGGGTCTGGCCGAGGTCGCGGTTGACCACGCGATCCCCCACCCGCTTGGGGGTGCCGTCGGGCCGGCAATAGAGCGCGCGGGAGGCCGGCGTGAAGGCGAGGCGCTCGTGGTTCGCGGCCCGGCCCATCTGCCCGTCCTCCGCCCACCACGAGCCCACGTGTGGCCGCACCGTCCATCCCCCCTCGGCCCAGGCGATCGCGGGCTCCACGATCTGCTCCCACGGCAGCCGGCCGTGCTCCCGGTGAGCGTCGCGGTAAGCCCGCAGGCTCGCCGGCACGCAGATCGACTGGTAGCCGATGTCGTTGACCCGACCGCGCAGGATGAAGCCGTAGCCGTCGCGGGCCTCGGACTCGATGCGGTCGGCCCACATCTCGGGGCGGACCGCGAGCGGCGCGGGCGCGTGGAAGTCGACGTAGCCGTGGAAGCCGGTCACCGGCATCACGATGCCGCAGCTGCCGAACCCGGCCAGCCCACACATCATCGGATCCACCACGCCCTGCACCAGCGCGCAGGCCATCGCCCCGTCCACCGCGTTGCCGCCCGATCTCAGGATGTCGGCCCCGGCCTCGGTGGCTTCCGGCTGCGCGGCCACGATCATCGCTCCCTTGCGGTATCGCATGCGGATCCTTTCCCGTCTCGGGCGGTCTCGGGCTTCCGGGCGTCAGCCGGCCATCGACTCGATCGTCTCCACCTCGTCGGCGGAGAGCGTCAGCGTCGCGCTCGCCAGGTCCTGCGTCATGTGCTCGCGGTCCGAGGTGCCGGTGAGCGGCAGCATCTCGACCGCGAGCGCGAAGCGGAACACCACCTGCGCGGGCGTGGCCCGCTCCCGCGCCGCGATGCGGGCGACCAGCGAGTGCCCGAGCACCTCCGGGTTGGCGGTGAGGAGCGAGAACCCCTGGTAGACGATCCCGCGCTCGCGGCAGAACGAGCGGACGTCGCGGTCCCAGCCGCGACGGGCGAAGCAGCGGTTCTGCACGAAGGCCGGCATCGGGGCGCCGGTGGCGGCCAGCTGCCGGAGGTGGAGCAGCGAGACATTGCTCACCCCGAGCCGCCGCGTGCGGCCCGCGTCGCGCTCGGCGTCCATCGCGCCCCACACCTCGACGTCGTAGTCACTCCAGCCGTAGCCGGAGGCCGGGCCGTGCAGGACATAGCTGTCCACGTGGTCGGTCCCCAGATGCTCGAGCGAGCTGGCCATCGACTGAGCGACCTGGGTGGAGAGCTCGGCGGCCGGGTCGTAGGGCAGCCGGTGGTCCTGACCCGGCTGGTACGTGAACTTGGTCTGCAGGAAGAGATCCGCTCGCGTGACCACGCCCGCCCGGTAGGCCGCGGCCAGTCCCTGCCCGACGCCGGCCTCGAAGTAGTGCCGCCGCTGGTTCGCGGTGTCGATGCCGCGGAAGCCGCTCCGGACGGCCAGCTCGACCAGGGCCGGAGTCCGGTCCTCCTTCCAGGCGGTCCCGTAGAGGAAGGCGGGCGCGGCCGGGCGCGGGTCCGTTGGCATCGCGCCATTCTGCCACGTCCGGCGGCTCCCGGTCTTGTATCAACCGGCGGTCGCGACTAAGCTCGGCGGCAAGGAGGACCGGACATGGCCGACCGTGGCATCGACGTCGTGCGCGCGCACCTGGCGAAGCTTCCCCCGTCCGACTCGCTGACCGTGGCGGAGCGACGTGCCCAGTACGAGCGCGCCGAAAAGGTCTTCCCGACCCCGCCCGAGGTCAAGGTCGAGCGCGTGAGCGCCCCGGTCGCGCCCGCGGAGTGGCTGCGGCCGCCCGGCGCGGTGCCCGGGCGCGTGGTGCTCTACCTCCACGGGGGCGGCTACGTCATCGGCTCGCCGCGCTCCCACCGCCACCTGGCCGCGGCCATCGCGGCGGCCGGCCAGGCCAGCGCGCTGCTCCTCGACTACCGCCTGGCCCCCGAGCACCCCTACCCGGCGGCGGTCGACGACGCGACCGCGGCCTACCGCTGGCTCCTCGAGCAGGGCGTCACCCCGGGCCGCATCGTCATCGGCGGCGACTCCGCCGGCGGTGGGCTCACGGTGGCCACCCTGCTGGCCCTGCGCGACGCCCGCCTGCCGCTGCCCGCGGGCGGTGTCTGCATCTCGCCGTGGGTGGACCTGACGTTCAGCGGCGCGACCTACCGGACCCGGGCGGCGGCCGATCCCATCGTGACGCGGCCCGGGATCGACGAGATGGCGCGCGCCTATCTCGGCGCCACCTCCGCGCGGACCCCGCTCGCCTCGCCGCTCTTCGCCGACCTGCGCGGCCTGCCGCCGCTCCTGATCCACGTGGGCAGCGACGAGGTGCTCCTGGACGATGCGGTGCAGCTCGCGGACCGGGCGAAGGCGGCGGGCGTGGACGCGACGATCGAGGTGTGGGACCGCATGATCCACGTCTGGCACTGGTTCCTGCCCATGCTCGACGAGGCCCAGAGCGCGGTCGACGGCATCGGCCGCTTCGTCCAGTCGCGGGCCACCTAGCCTCCACGGCCTACATCTGGCTGTTGGGTTCGCAGTACCCCTCTCCCAGCGCGTCCGGGTGCCACCAGCCGCCCCCGCGCTCGCACTGGGCCCGTAGCTCGGCCGGGGTGTAGGTCGGGGGTATCGGCGGGCCGGGCGCGGCGCAGCCCGTCAGCCCGGCCAGAGCCAGGCCGAGGACGGCGACCGGGATCGCTCGAGCCGCACCACGCACAGCGGGAACACTACACCCCGCCCGCGCATCTTGCGATTTCTCGGCGCTTCTGGGACGATCCGGCCATGCGGGAGCAGCCCTTCCCGATCATCCGGCACCCGGTCACCGGCGCCCGCACCCCGATCCTGGTCAGCGTCCCGCACTACGGCACGCAGCCCTTGCCGCACATCACGCGCGACGATTACTCGGAGCCCTGGTTCGAGACCTTCGCCTACGGCTTCGCCGACACCTTCGCGAGCGATCTCTACCACGACCTGCACGAGCACGGCGCCACCGTGCTGGCCACCCCGTTCTCCCGCATGTTCGTGGACGTCAATCGCCGCCGCGACGATTTCGAGCATCACGACGGGGAGGTGCGCTCCCGCCGCGGCGTGGTGCGCACGCACACCATGCGCGAGGTCCCCATCTTCACCCGGCCCCTCGCGCCGGCGGACCTCGAAGCGCGCCTGCGGGCGCTCTACGATCCGTACTACACCACGTGCGAGGCGCTCCTCGGCCGCCTGCGCGAAGCCTACGGCTATGCCCTCCTGCTGGACGCCCACACCGGCAGTCCCCGCCGCATGAAGGACCACCAGGTCATCATCGGCACCCGCCACGGCGCCACCTGCGCGCCCGCCCTGGCCGAGACCGTCACCGCGATCTTCACGCGCCACGGCTTCGAGGTACATGAGAACGTCACCGGCTACACCGGCGGCAACATCGTGGCCACCTTCGGCCGGCCCGACGCCCGCCGGGTCCACGCCCTCCAGCTCGAGATCAACGCCTCGCTGCTGATGGCGACCAGCCGGGAGGAGTTCATCGCCCTCATCTCCCGCGGCGAGGTGCCCGAGAAGGCGGACGGCAACATCGCCCGGGTCCGGGATTGCCTCCGGGAAGTGATGGCGGCCCTGCCCGCGACGCTCGCGACCCTTCACGACCGGGCCGACTGACCCGCTGCCGCGCGGGGCGCGGACCGGTTAAGATCGTACCCATGCCCGACCACACCGACCGCAAGCTCGAGATCGTCACCGAGGTCCCCGAATCCGCGATGGTCGTCTTCGCCCACCCCGACGACGCCGAGATCGGCTCCGGCGGGGTCGTCGCCCGCTGGGTCGCCGCCGGCTGCGACGTCACCTACGTGCTGTGCACCAACGGCGACGCGGGCACCGCCGACCGCAACTTGACCCCGGCCGAGCTCGCGCACAAGCGGGCGCACGAGCAGCGGGCCGCCGCCGACTTCATGGGGGTGCGGCACGTGGAGATGCTCGGGTATCCCGACGGCTTTCTCGAGGACACCCGGGAGTTTCTGGGCGACGTGGTGCGGGCGATCCGCCGCCATCGCCCGCACACCGTGTTCGTCCACGATCCGTACCGGATCAAGGGCTTCCAGCATCGCGACCATCGCAAGGCGGGCATCGTGACCACGGACGCGGTCTACCCCTATGCGCGCGACCACCTGCACTTCGCGGAGCAGATCACCCGGGACGGCCTCGAGCCCCACAAGGTGCGCGAGCTCTGGTACTGGGGCGCCGACGAGCCGGACATCATCGTGGACGTCACCTCCGGGATCGAGCGGCAGATCGCGGCCCTCGTGCGCCACCAGAGCCAGGTCCCCGGCTTCAACGTGCCGGAGGGCGCGACCATCGGCGAGCGGGTGAAGAAGAACGCGGCCGAACAGGCGGCCGGCTACGGCTTCGAGTACGGCGCGGTCTTCCGCCGCCTAGTCGCCCGCCGCTAGCCGGCAGCGGAGAAAGGTCCAGCTGCGAGGCGGCGCCCGAAGGCGGCATGCGAGGCGTACTCTCTGTACGTCGAGCGTGCCGCCGAGGGCGCGAACGAAGCAGATGGGCCTTTATCCGCTGCCGGCGGTCAGTACTCTGACAGGAGACGGTCGACCATCGCGCGGGCCGCGGCCCAGTCGTAGGCGCGGAACATGCGGCGGTTCACCACCGGCTGGGCCGCGGAGTAGAACATCTCGTACTGGAGCTGGCGGCCCCCGTACTCGGTGCCGACGAAGTCCCAGATCAGCTTGAGGAGCTTCACCCGGTCGCGCGCGGGGGTCCCGATCGACCGGTAGTAGCGCTCGACGTCGGCCTGGGTCTCCGGCGACTCGAAGCTCCGCTCCGACGACGGCAGGTTCTGGAACGCCCCGCCGGCCAGCTCGCGCACCGTCTTGTAGAGATCGCCGATGAGCCGCCGCTGGAGGCTCATCCCCGCGTACACGTACCGCGGGTGCGGGCGCGCGTAGCCCTCGCTCACCAGGGGGTGACGCTCGGCCGCGGTGACGAGCGCGTCGAAGGTCGCGCAGAAGGTGGCGATGTCGCCGCCCAGGGTCGCCTGGGTGATCGGATCTCCCTCCCCGTGCCCCACCTCGACCAGCTTCACCGCGAGTCCGGCCAGCAGCTCGAGCTTCACCCCGAAGCGCACCAGCGACTGGAAGTTCGCGGTCACGTGGGCGGGCGACTCGTGAAACTGGGCGGCCACCCGCTCCACGCTCCGGTAGACGAAGACGTGCTCCCACGGGACGACCACGTCGTCGAAGACCACGGTGGTGTCCACCTCGTCGAAGCGCGAGGAGAGCGGGTAGTCGTAGACGCTGGTGGCGAGCGTGGCGTAGGGCCGCCGCGGCAGCAGCCGGAGCCCCGCCGCGCCCACCGGCACCACCAGCGAGATCGCGTAGTCCTCGTCTCCCGGGACGAGCGGGGTGATGTAGCTCACGAAGAGCCAGTCGGCCATCGTGACCGACGTGGCGATGGAGTGGGCGCCGCGGATGACGATCCCCGCGTCGGTCTCCCGCACCACCCCCGGGTGGAGGAACGGCTCCGGGTGCCGGTGGGCCGGCGTGCCCCGGTCGATCTGGGGCGGCACGATCGCGTAGGCCACGTAGAGATCCTCGTCGCGCGCCCGGGCGTAGAAGCGGACGACGTTGTCGCCGAACTGCCGGCCCCCGCGGTCGAAGAGCTGCCGCCAGCCCGCGAAGGCGGTGAGCACCGAGGCCACGTGGTCGGGGGTGCGGCCCATCAGCCCGTACGAGCCCTCGGCCCAGAAGCGGTGGACCGCGCGCCGGCGCGCCAGGTCCTCGGCCGAGCGCGGGATCAGCCACATCGCGCCGATCCGCCGGCCGCTCGCCGGATCGAGGCAGGTGGTGATCTCGGGGACCTCGCGCGCGGCCTCGTAGCGCTCCGCGATACGGCGGATGGACTCGGCGAAGGCCGGATGGCTCGTCACGTCGGCGACCCGCTCGCCGTCGAGGAAGACGGCGCGGCCGTCGCGCAGGCCAGCGAGGTAATCGGCCGCTCGGCGCATGGCGGCAATCTCGCACAGCCCGACGACGCGGCGCAAGCCTCGGTGCTACTATGCTCGCCGGACCGCATGCCGACCCGGAGGACGACCATGAGAACGACCGCGCTGCTCGCCGTGTCCACCCCCCTCGGGCTGCTCACCGAGCCCGCCCTGGTCGACTGACACCATGGCCGGCCCCTACGAGGTCGAGGTCGTCGACACGCCCCACGCGCGCCCGGGCGGGATGGAGCTGCTGGCCCGCATCTACCGGCCCACCGGCGCGGCGGCCGCGCCACGCGCGGCGGTCGTCTGCGTGCACGGCGGCGCCTGGGCGCGCCTGGACCGGACCGCCGACGTCATCCTGTGTCAGGCGCTCGCCGCCTCCGGGCGGGTCGTCGTCGCGATCGACTTCCGCCAGGCGCCCGACCATCGCTTCCCGGCCGCGAGCGCCGACGTGGCGGCCGGCGTCCGCTACGCGCGCGCCCACGCGGGCCGGCTCGGCGTGGATCCGGCGCGGATCGGGCTCCTCGGCAGCTCGAGCGGCGGGCACCTGGCCCTGTTCCACGCGGTGCGGCCCGACGCCCCCGAGGCCACGGGCACGCCGATCGTGACGCCGGACGGCGCGCTCGACGGGAGCCCGCGCGACGCGGGGGTCGCCTTCGTGGTGGCCCTCTATCCGGTCGCCGACCCGCTGGCCCGCTACCGCTACGCCCTCTCTCGCGAGCATGAGCCCCCGCCGCCCTCGGGTTTCGACGCCAAGCGGCTGATCGCCTCGCACCGGGCGTTCTTCGCCGACGAGGCGGCGATGGCGGGCGCGAGCGTCACGCGAATCGTCGCCGAGGGCAGGGCCACCGCGCTCCCGCCCGCGTGGGTCGCCCAGCCCGACCTGGACGACAACGTGCCCGCCGCGATCACCCTGGCCTTCGTCGACGCGTACCGCCGCGCGGGCGGGAGCGTCGAGCACGTTCACTTCCCCGAGTCCCGCCACGGCTTCGCCCAGCAGGAGAGCCCGGCCACCGACAAGTGCGTCGCCCACGTGCTGGACTTCGTGGGCCGCCAGACCGCGCGCCGGGGAGGCGCTTGACCTCGCCCGCCGGCTCGCGCAGAGTGTCGGCCATGACGCAGACCACGACCGCCGGCGGCCCCAGCATCGACCCTGCTCCTCGAGATCAACGCGGCCTTCAACCGCCGCGACGTGAGCCGCATCCTCGCCTTCTTCGCCGAGGACGCCACCTTCCTCATGGCCCGCGGGCCCGAGCCGTGTGGCCGGCGCGTGCGCGGCAAGGCCGCCATCGGCCAGGTGCTCGCCGACCGGTTCAAGGTCATCAGCGACATGCGCTGGGACCACATCGACCACTTCGTGACCGGCAACCGGGCGGTCTCGATCTGGATGGTGACCGGCACCGGGGCCGACGGGGAGCGGCTCGACTATCAGGGCTGCGACATCTACGAGTTTCGCGGCGACAAGATCCTCCACAAGGACACCTACTGGAAGCTGGTGGAGCAGCGCGCCCGCCTCTGAGCCGGCGACCCGCCGTCGGCCGCTACCGCACCCGCCGGACCCAGCGGACGATCTCGCGCGAGAGCGCGGCCTCGTGCCCGCGGAAGCCGTGCCGCGCGCCCGGCACCACGATCCCCGAGAACGACCGTGCCCGCCGCGCATTGAGCGCGAAGGCGGCGACGAGCGGCGCCGGGCGACGGTCCAGGTACTCGTCGCGACCGCCGATGATCACCGCCAGCGGCGCGCGGACCTTCCCGAGCGCGGCCCACCGGGCCGCCGGCCGGTAGTACGGGAAGACGTCCTCGGCCCCGCCCGGCCGGTAGAGGCTCAGGTAGCGGCGCGCGCTCCAGAAGCCCCAGGCGCGGGGCACGAGGGCCGAGGGGTCGCGACGGGCCAGCCGCTCCGCCGCGGCCACCCGGCGCTCGAGCTCGCGCCGGCCGATCCGGACTCGCTCCCCGGCGACATCCGCGACGGGGCCGAGCAGGATCAGCCCGGCGACGCGCCGGTCGCGCACCCGGGCCGCGTAGTGGAGCACCTTGTTGGCGCCCGTCGAGTGTCCGGCCAGGACGACGCGCCGGTACCCGCTCGCGGACGCGAGCTCGATCATCGCCCGGATGTCCGCCACGCTCTCGCCGAAGCGCTCGAAGGCCGCGCCGGCCAGGCGCCCGCCGTGGCGCGCCACGGTGTCGTGGCCCCGCGTGTTGAGCTTGAGGTACCCGATGCCGGCGCGCGCGAGCCGCCCCGACAGCGCGCGGACAAGCGGCTGCCCCGAGGAGAACGCCGACCCGAGCCCGTGCACCCAGACCAGCGCGGTGCGGCGGCGGCCGCGCGGCTCGACCGCGAGGCCGTCCAGGATCACGCCGTCGCGCGTGCGGGTGCTCACCAGCGACCCCGGGACCTTCGCGGGCGCGGCCATGGCGAGACCATGGCCGGTCCACCGGCCGGCCGTCAAGCGGTTTGACCTGTCCGCGGCGCTCTGGCAGGATCGCCGCGATGCGACACGTGCTGACCAATGCGACGGTGATCGACTGCGTCACGCCCCGCCCCGTTCCCGGCGCCAGCGTCGTCATCGACCGTGGCCGCATCGTGGAGGTACTCGCGGCCGACCGATCGCCCGACACGCGGAACGCCGAGGTCATCGATCTCGGCGGCGCCTATCTCCTGCCCGGGCTGTGGGACGTCCACATCCATCCCGACTACCTGGCGTCCACCGGCGCCTCCGTCGCCGAGCAGACCGCGATCTTCGGCCATCGCCTGATGGAGGCCCTGACCGAGAGCGGCGTGATCGGCGTGCGCTGCGCGGGAGCCGCCCACTTCATGGATGTGGCCTGGAAGCGGGCCTTCGACGTGGGCCAGTACGTGGGCCCCCGGGTGTTCGCGGCCGGATACTTCCTGACCACGACCGGCGGCCACTTCCTCACCTCCGGCCACGCGCGGGAGTGTGACGGGCCCTACGGCTTCGTGCGCGCGATCCGCGAGCAGATCAAGAACGGCGTCGACCACATCAAGCTGAACCTGACCGGCGGCATCATGGGCCCGGCGTGGGACCGCCACTCGCAGTCGTTCCTCCTCGACGAGGAGCTCGAGGCCGCGTTCACGATCTGCCGCAAGCGCGGCTTCCGGGTCATGGCGCACGCCGCGAACCCGGAGACGGTGGTGGCCGCGGCCCGCCTGGGCGCGCACAGCGTCGAGCACGGCTACATCATGGACGCGGCCTGCATCGACGCCCTGCACGTGCACGGCACCTGGTACGTGCCGACGCTCGCCATCACGCACCTGACGCCGGATCAGGCCCGCGACCCGTGGGAGAAGCGCTGGGTGGAGCAGCGCAACCTCGCCCCGGATCTCTGCCGGCGCGCGGACACCGCCGCCGAGCCGCACCGGGAGGCCTTCCGCCGCGCCCTGGACGCGGGCGTCCCGATGGCGCTCGGCTCCGACATCCGCCCGTTGAAAGACGCCGCCCTCCTCGAGCTGGGCCTGTGGGTGGCCGCGGGCGCCACCCCGTGGCAGGCGCTGCTGGCCGCCACGCGCCACGCGGCCGCGCTCTGCGGCGTGGGCGACGATCTCGGCACCATCGAGCCCGGCAAGCTCGCGGACCTGATCGTGGTGGCCGCGAACCCGCTCGAGCACATCACCAACCTGCGTCGACTGCTCCTCGTCCTCAAGGAGGGGCGCATCGTCTCGGACAAGCGCGTTCCGGAGAGACCGACATGACCAGGATCGATCCCGTATGGGCGGGCGTCGCCCAGCTGTCGCAGGCCTTCGGCGCGCGGACCCTGTCCCCGGTCGAGGCGGTGGAAGCCCTCCTCGAGCGCATCCAGCGTCGCAACCCCGCGCTCCACGCCTTCATCGCGGTGTACGCGGACGACGCCCGGCTCGCCGCCGAGGGCGCCGACCGCGCGATCCGCTCCGGCCACCGCGTGGGCCCGCTCCACGGTGTGCCCATCGCCCTCAAAGACCTGGTCGACCTCGAGGGCCGCGTGACGACCGGTGGCTCGAAGGTCTGGGCCAAGCGGATCTCGCCGGTCACCGCCACGCTCGCGGAGCGGGCCATCGCGGCGGGCATGATCGTGCTCGGCAAGACCCACACCGTGGAGTTCGCCATGGGCAGCTGGGGTACCAACACTCACATGGGGACACCCCGGAACCCGTGGGACCTCGCCGTGCACCGCACACCGGGCGGCTCCTCCAGCGGCTCGGGGGTGGCGGTGGCGGCGGGCCTCACGCCGATCGCCATCGGCACCGATACCGGAGGCTCGGTGCGCCTGCCCGCCGCCTGGTGCGGGATCGTCGGCCTGAAGGTGACGGCGGGACGCATCAGCACCCACGGGGTGCTGCCGCTCTCCTTCACGCTCGACACGCCGGGGCCGATGGCGCGCTCGGTCGAGGACGCCGCGCTCCTCTTCCGGCTGCTGAACGGTCCCGACCCGCGCGATCCCCAGACGCTGCCGTGGACCGCGGCCGATCCTCTGCCCACCCTGCGCCGCGGCGTCGCGGGCCTGCGCATCGCGGTCATGCCCGACGTCGAGCGGACCGGGGTCGATCGCGAGGTGCTCGCCGCCTACGACGCCTCGGTGGACGCGCTCGCTCGGCTCGGGGCCCAGGTGGTCCGGGTCACGCTACCGCACCGCTTCAGCGATTACGCGGCCGCCACCGGGCGCATCATCGGGGCCGAGGGCTACCGCTTCGTCGGGCACCTGGTCGACGACGAGAGCCAGCCCGTCGACCCGCACGTGCGCCCACGCATCCAGATCGGCCGCGGGGTGTCGGCGCGCGACTACCTGCTCGCGCTCGCGGAGCGCGAGACCCATCGTCGCGCGGTCGAGGCGGCGCTGGCCGATGTCGACGCGCTGCTGACCCCGACCGCCCTCACGCCGCCGATCCCGATCGAGAAGGCGGACCAGGGCGGCACCGCGGCCCACTTCACGCGACCGGTGAACTACCTGGGGCTCTGCGGGCTCGCGGTGCCGAACGGGTTCACCGGCGAAGGCCTGCCGCTCTCGCTCCAGATCGTGGCCCACGCGGGCGACGAGGCGACCGCGCTCCGCATCGGGTGGGCATACGAGCAGGGCACCGACTGGAAGAGCCGTCGACCGCCGGAGCCGTCGGCGCGGGCGTGAGCGCAGCCTCGCGCCGGCCGCGCCTTGACAACCCCGCGGCCGGCGGACGAGGATGTGGCGCGATGAGATGGCCGACCTGACCCGCCCGTACGACGTGCTGGTGATCGGCGGTGGAAACGCCGCCCTCTGCGCCGCGATCACCGCGCGGGAGGCGGGCGCGCGCGGTCTCCAGGTGGAGCACGCGCCCCCGGCGATGCGTGGTGGCAACAGCCGCCACACCCGCAACCTGCGGGCCATGCACCCCGCGCCCACCTCCGTCTTGACCGACGCGTATGCGGAGGCCGAGTACTGGGACGACCTTCGCCGGGTGACCGGTGGCGCCACCAACGAGGCCCTCGCTCGCATGACGATCCGCGCCTCCGCGGAGGCGACCGCATGGATGGAAGCGCGCGGCGTCCGCTTCCAGCCGTCGCTCACCGGCACCCTGAACCTCTCCCGCACCAACGCCTTCTTCCTCGGCGGCGGCAAGGCCCTGGTCAACGCCTA
Organism: Methylomirabilia bacterium; assembly: GCA_041497895.1. GTDB lineage: Bacteria > Methylomirabilota > Methylomirabilia > Rokubacteriales > CSP1-6 > CAMLFJ01. Next base: position 20,080 of record JBGQHJ010000028.1, on the reverse strand, counting down.
CTACCGCACCGCCGAGCGCCTGGAGGTCGACGTCCTCTACGATACGGAAGTCCAGTCGCTGGTGATCGAGAACCGCCGGGTCCAGCAGGCCGTGCTGAGCAGCAAGGGTTTTCCGGAGACGGTGCGGGCCACCTCGGTCGTCGCGTCCTCCGGCGGGTTCCAGGGCAATATCGAATGGCTCAAGCAGTACTGGGGCGAGGCGGCCGAGAACTTCCTCATCCGGGGCACGCCCTACGCGCGCGGGCGCATCCTGCGCAACCTGCTCGACCAGGGTGTGGCCGCGGTGGGCGACCCGACCCAGTGCCACGCGGTGGCCATCGACGCGCGCGCCCCCCGCTTCGACGGCGGCATCGTGACCCGCCTCGACTGCATCCCCTTCAGCATCGTGGTCGACCGTCACGGCAAGCGCTTCTACGACGAGGGCGAGGACCTGTGGCCGAAACGCTACGCCATCTGGGGCCGCCTGGTCGCGCAGCAGCCGGGGCAGATCGCCTACTCGATCATCGACACCAAGGCCGAGCGGCTCTTCATGCCATCGGTCTTCCCGGCGATCCGGGCCGGGTCGATCGGCGAGCTGGCCCGCGCGCTGGGCCTCGACCCGGGTGCGCTCGAATCGACCGTGAGGGAGTTCAACGCGGCGGTGAGGCCGGGCCGCTTCGACGGCAACGCCCTCGACGACTGTGCCACCGCGGGGCTCACGCCGCCCAAGACGCACTGGGCCCGGGCCATCGACACGCCGCCGTTTCTCGGCTACCCGCTGCGCCCGGGCATCACCTTCACCTATCTGGGCGTGGGCGTCGACGAGTGCGCTCGCGTGCTGATGGAGGACGGCCGGCCGGTGGCCAACCTGTGGGCGGCCGGCGAGATCATGGCCGGCAACATCCTCGGCAAGGGCTACCTGGCCGGCTTCGGCATGACCATCGGAACCGTGTTCGGCCGGATCGCCGGCCGGGAGGCCGCCGCCCATGCGCGCTAGCGTGGCCCTGCAGGACGCGAGCCGCGCCATGCAGGTCTGCAACGCCTGCCGCTACTGCGAGGGGTTCTGCGCCGTCTTCCCGGCGATGGAGCTGCGGCGGGAGTTCTCGGGCGGTGATCTCACCTACCTCGCGAACCTCTGCCACAACTGCCGCGCCTGCTTCTACGCCTGCCAGTACGCGCCGCCGCACGAGTTCGGCATCAACCTGCCGCGCACGCTGGCCGAGCTGCGCGCCGAGACCTGGGAGGAGTACGCCTGGCCCGGCTTCCTGGCCGGTCTCTTCCGGAGGAACGGCACGGTGGTGGCGCTCGCGGTCGCCCTCGGCATCGCGCTGCTGCTGCTCGCGACCGGCCTGCTGCGCGATCCGGCGGTGCTCTACGGCGTGCACACCGCGCCGGGAGCCTTCTACGTGGTGATCCCGTCCTGGGCCATGGTCTCCGTGGCGGCGGCCACCTTCTCGTTCTCGATCCTGGCCCTGCTCGTGGGCGCGCTCCGCTACTGGCGGGGCACCGGGTCCGGGCCGTTCCCCGGCCCGCGGGCGTGGCTCCGGGCCCTGGGCGACGTGGCCACCCTGCGCAACCTGGGGGGCGGCGGCGACGGATGCAACGAGAAGGACGAAGGCTTCTCCCAGGCGCGGCGCTGGCTGCACCACGCGCTCTTCTACGGCTTCGCGCTCTGCTTCGCCTCGACCACCGTCGCCGCCTTCTACGAGCACGTGCTGGGCCGGCTCTCGCCCTTTCCCCTCGCGAGCCTGCCGGTGCTGCTCGGCGCGGTGGGCGGTCTCGGCATGATCGTCGGGACCGCGGGCATGCTCTGGTTCAAGATCGCCGCGGACCCCGAGCCCGGCGCCCCCCGCCTGCTCGGGACCGACTTCGCCTTCATCCTCCTCATCCTGCTGACCGCGGTGACCGGGCTGGTGCTCCTGGCCCTTCGCGCGACCACCGCGATGGGCACGCTGCTCGCGGTGCACCTCGGCTCGGTCCTGGCCCTGTTCGTGGTGATGCCCTACAGCAAGTTCGTGCACGGCGTCTACCGCGGAGCCGCGCTCCTGCGGAACGCGGTCGAGCAGGGAGCCGCGCGCGAGGGCTGAGGCGATGCTCGAGGGGCTCAGCGGGGCGACCCGCGTCGTCTTCATCGCCGGGGATCCGATCGCGCAGGTGAAGGCGCCGGAGGGCGTGACCGCCGCCCTGCGTGGGCGAGGCGTCGACGCGATCGTGGTCCCCGTCCACGTCACCGCGGCCGACTTCGCCGACTTCGTCGGGGTGGCCACCCGGGCCCGCAACGTCGACGGCCTCATCGCCACCGTGCCCCACAAGTTCGCGGCGGCCGCCGCGTGCGCCGGCTGCACCGGCCGCGCGCGATCGATCGGAGCCGTCAACGTGATGCGTCGCGACCTGACCGGCGGCTGGTTCGGCGACATGTGCGACGGCGCCGGCTTCGTCGAGGCGGTGACTCGGGCCGGCGGCGCGCCCGCCGGTCGCCGCGCCCTGCTGGTGGGCGCGGGCGGGGCCGGTTCGGCCATCGCGCACGCGCTGGTCGACGCCGGCGTGGCCGAGCTGGCCCTCCACGACGTCGACGCGTCCCGCCGCGATGCCCTCCGTCGCCGGCTCGAGGCGTACGGGCGCGCGCGGATCACGGTCGGGTCGACCGACCCGCGCGGTCACGACCTCGTGTGCAATGCCACCCCGCTCGGCATGCGGCCCGGCGATCCCGACCCGGTGCAGGTGGAGCACCTGGCCGCCGGCACGTTCGTGGGCGACGTCGTCACCGTCCCGGCGGTGCCCCCGCTGATCCGGGCCGCGCGCGAGCGCGGGTGCGCCACCAGCACCGGCAGCGACATGTTCGCATGCGTGCGCGACCTGATCGTCGACTTCCTGCTGGAGCGATCGTGAGACTGCTCGACGGCATCCGGGTGATCGACGCCGCGAGCTTCATCGCGGGGCCGGTGGCCGCCACCACGATGGCCGACTTCGGCGCCGATGTCATCAAGATCGAGCCGCCCGGCGGCGACACCTACCGCCTTCGCAACGCGGGCTACCCGCCCAGCCCCTACAACTTCCCCTGGATCGTCGACAACCGGAACAAGCGCAGCCTGGCCCTCGACCTCCGCGTCGAGGACGGCCGGCGCGTGCTCCATCGCCTCGTGCGGAGCGCCGACGTGTTCGTCACCAACGTGCCGCTCGACGGGCGGGCCCGCCTCGGCGTTCGCTGGGAGGATCTCTCCCCGCTCAACGCCCGGCTGATCTACGGCTCGGTCACCGCCTACGGCGAGACCGGTGCCGAGGCCAGCCGGCCCGGCTTCGACAGCACCGCCCTGTGGGCCCGCACCGGGCTGATGGATCTCGTCCGGCCATCGCCCGAGGCGCCCCCGTCGCGCTCGCTGCCCGGCATGGGCGACCATCCGACCGGGATGTCGCTCTTCGGCGCGATCATGGCCGCGCTGTACCAGCGGGAGCGCACCGGCCGGGGCGCGATGGTCTCGACATCGCTCCTCGCCAACGGGCTCTGGCTCAACGCGATCGCGGTCCAGGGCATCCTGTGCGGCGCCCGCACCGTGGTCCGCCCGCCCCGCGAGGAGGCGGTCGACGCCCTGGGCAATCTCTACCGCTGTCGCGACGGCCGCTGGTTCCTCATCGCCCTGACCCCGGACGGCCGGCGCTGGGAGGACTTCACCACGGCGATCGGCCGGCCGGACCTCTTCGCCGACCCGCGGTTCGCGACGCCCACCGCCCGCCGCGGCAACGCCCGGGCCCTGATCGCGATCCTCGACGCGCTGTTCGGCGAGCGCGACTGGGCGGACTGGCGTCGGGTGCTGGAGGCGAGCGGCATCGCCTTCGGCGTGGTCGGCACGCTGGACGACATTCCCCACGACGCGCAGATGCGAGACAGCGCCGCCCTGGTGCCGATCGACGACCCGCGCGCCGGGGCGCGGCTCACGGTGAGCAGTCCGCTGTGGATCGGCGGCCAGGACAAGGCGCCCGCCACCATGGCGCCGGGCATCGGCGAGCACACCACCGCGGTCCTCCGCGAGGCGGGCCTCGAGGAGGCGGAGATCGCCCGCCTGCTCCAGGCCGGCGTGATCGCGCAGGGCAAGCCCGCGTGAGCACGGCCGAGCCGGGCGCGTCGCCCGGCTAGAGGGTCTACGCCCTTCTCGGCACCGCGGTCACCCCTTCCGCGATGCCTTGGCGTCCTTGTGCGCGAGCGCCACCGCGGCCTCGGGCGTGAGCACGCGGAACACCATGGTCTCGATCAGGTACAGGCGGACCGACGTGTCGGTGTGGCTCTGATAGGCGATCGAGATGTCGCGGCCCACGGTCAGCTCGAAGTCGCCACCCCGGAGGCTCAGCACCACCGCCCCCCTGACCGCGGGGGCCCACACGATGGGCCCGTCCACCAGCTTGCGAACCACGTTGAGGACCGGGTAGCCGCCGTCGCCCACTGCCTGGGTGAGCCCGGTGTAGGAGCGGGGGCCCAGCGCGATCGCGTACGGGCCGTCGACGCCGGCCAGGCGCAGGAGTCGCGTCGCCTCGGCGATGCTGTGGGGATAGGCCTGATAGTCGTCGGGGATCGGCAGGATCGGATGGGCGGTGACCTGGTCGATCCCCTTGATCCCGCCCGCGGCGTAGCCGTGGAAGATCGCGGTGTCCTCCGCGTAGGCGATGCGGGTGGCCGCATCGATCAGCGGCTGGAGCTCCGGGTCCTTCGATCCGCGCTCGACCGCGTCCATCTCCTCGCGGTTGAGATCGAAGTACGCGCGCAGCTCGATCAGCGGCAGCACCTGCCGTCGGGTGGCCTCCACGTCCGGGACCGGGGCCGCGCCGAGCCGCTCGCGTCGGCCGGTGTTCACCGCGGCGCCGGTGGGGCCGAGCGGCCCCTCGAAGTCGACGACCTTCCGGCCGGCCAGCTTGAGCCGGAGGACGCGGGTGGCCTCCGCGTCGATCTCGTGCCACGCGGCGGAGGAGAGGGGCGCCAGCTCTCGCTTCAGGTTGTTCATAGCCCCTGCCCTCCCTTCAGGCTGCCGATGCCGAGCGAGCCGCCGCCCGCGGGCGCGTCACCGCCGGGCTCGCCCGCCCCGGCCGTGGCCTGCTCCCGGGCGATGAGCGAGCCGCTCGTGAACAGATATTCCTTGAGGTGCGCGTCCATCTTGGCGTCGCGCCGCCGGTACCACTCGAGGAGCATGGCGAAGTGCTCTTTCTCCTCGTCGCGGTTGTGGGCCAGGATCCCCTTCAGCTCCGGGTCGGTCGCGGCGTCGACCCGCTGATCGTACCAGTCGGCCGCCTCGAGCTCCTCCTGCATGGAGGTCAGCGCCCGGTGATTGTCCTGAGTCTCCGGTCGGAGCTTCTCCTCTGATTCGTGATATCCCGCCGAGTTCGCCATCAGCCATCCTCCGAGATCGTTGGGGTGAACCCCGTCACAATACCCCAGACGCTCGCCGCTCGCACGCGGTTCCACCGGGGTCGACGCGAGAGGCGAGGAAAGGTCTCGAGGACTACCGGCGGACGGCGGGAGCGGAGCCCGTGGCACGGAGCGCGAGGGCTCGCGCGGCGATCAGGTGCGCCCCATCCTCGCCTGCACGTCGGCGATCTCGCCCGCGCTGGCGCCCATGTGCGAGAGGATCAGGCCCCACTGGAACCGGGTGATGTCGTGGGCCTGGATCTCGGGCGGACCCAGCAGCCGCCGCCCGAAGGCGGCGAGCCACGCGGTCTGGAGCATGCGGGTGTCGAGATCGAACAGCTTCCCGACGATGAACCGCCCCCGACACTCGAGCGACGCCCCGCACGCCCGGTACTCGCGCTCGTCCCACCAGACGCTCAGGCCGAGGCCGGGCTCACGCATTCCTGCCGCGGCCGCCGCGCCTAGGCCTTGCGGCCCCGGCCGTCCGCGCGCTCCTTGTCGATCTTGGCCTTGAAGGCCTTCTCCGCCTGCGCGACGGCACGGTCCTTCGTCTTGCCCGGGAAGAGACCGAAGAAGGTGCCGGGGCCCGGGCGGCGCTGCACCGCGTTGGTGCGAATGAAGTAGAGCTCGGTGACCACCCGGGTCGCCTCGGTTCGCACGATGATCGTGTACGTCACGTCGCCGTACTTCCGCTCGGGCAGGCGCTCACGCACGACCGCCCTCGCCTCCCGCCGCTCGATGATCTGCTTGATCTCGGTCTCCGCCTGCTTCAGCGCGCGATCCGAGGCCTCGTCCACGAAGGACACCTCTGGACCGGACGGCAGGAGCCTCGCGTGCGCCTTGAACACGCAGTCCTCGACCGCCTCGAGCTGCAGGGTATAGGTGAGCCCCTTGTAGGTGCGATCCCCCATGAAGTGACGCCGGGGCATCACGGCCGGCGGGCCTCCCCGACCCGGCCCTTCCCCACCCGTCGGCCCGCGCCGTTGGCCCGCGGCCCGGTGGCCGCCGGCCGCCCCCCTCGGCTCCGTATCGCCCGCACCGCCTGCATCTGCCCTTCGATGTTGGTCACGATGGTCCGGTCCCGGCCGCGCTTCAGCCCCTCGTCGATGAGGGCGCGCAGCACCATCTGCAGGCTCACCGGGCCCTTCAGCTTGGTGATCGCCTCTCCCGCGAACACGCGCGCCCGATCCAGAACCTCCTGAGGGAGAATGAGCAGGACCCGAGCCTTATCCTCGAACATCGCCACCTCCACCTTTCGGGGCTCAAAGATATACATGCATCTTCTTATGTAACTTATATCATGGCTACCGGACGGCCCGCAACCTCGCACGGCTCGTCCCAGGAGGCGTCGTGGCGATACAGCTGAAGCACGTCCTACTCTCGGTCGGCATCGCCTTCGTCATCATCGGGCATCTCGGAGACGGGACCACGAGTCGGGAAGTGGCCTTCTGGCTCGGGGTCGTGCTGAACGTGGCCGGCCTGGCTCTGGAGATGCGCGACGCGAGGCGCGCCTGACCCGGCCCGTTCCTTCGATCGGGCCCGCCGGCTCAGGACCCGCCGGCCACCGCCCCGAGCCGCGCCCCGCCGACCTGGCCGCAGCCCCGGCACGGCTGCCGCCGACGGCGCATCGCGATCGTGAGCCCGATCGGCCAGCGGAAGAGCACCGCGATGGCTCGGCGCGCGTCCCGCTTCGTCCACGCGACCGTCTCGACCAGACCGGCCAGGCACCGGGCGCAGTAATACCGACCCGGACGTTCCCGCAGCACGGCGCCCACGTGACAGCGGGCCAGCTCCTCGCCGAGCATCACGCCGCTCCGGAGGCTCGCTCGGCCACCTCGCCGGGCCGGCCGCCGAGCAGGCACGGCATCGACCGCCGGCAGCGCGCGCAGGGCCCGATCGCGACGCTGCTGAGCGGCCCGGGCGTCTTGAAGACCTTCTCCATCGCACCCTCGACCTCCGACCTCCGCCAGCCGGTGTGCAGGCGCTCCAGCGCCATCCCCACGAGGCAGGAGGCACAGACGCCACGGCCCCGATAGGCGCCGCCGAGCACGCGGGAGACCGCGCGCCGGATGAAGCCCTCTGTCGTGTAGGTGACCATCACGGACTCGGCACCCCGAGGCACGGTATCGTGCGGCTCGCGCAGGCCACGCACGTGGACGTCAGCGCGTGGGTGATCCGCCCGGGGGCACGGAAGAGGTCGTCCATCGCGCGCGCGACCTCGCGCGTCGTGTAGCGGCGGTCCAGGTGATCCCGGGTCAGCTTGACGAGGCAGCGCGCGCAGAGGAAGCGGCCCCGGCACTCGCCCCGGAGGAGACTGTCGACGACACGCCGGACGAAATCCCCGACACTGAAGATCGCGGCTGGCATCGGTCGGAATCCTCCACGCCACGGTGGGCGATGAATGTACACTTATATAATATATATCGCTACAACCACCTTATATCACTAGATTGCCCTCCGGTCAATGACCGAATCCCCGACTGCGGCCGATTCGCCCCCCGCAAGGGTCGTGTTTGCGCTATAGTCGGATCCTCTCCTCCCGAGGAGATCGGCAGGTACTGGCGCCCCCGCCGTCCTCTCCGTCCTCGCCCCGTAGCCGATGCCGGCCGTCATCGAGGATCCCCGAGATGCCCATCAACGATCGCCCGCTGTCTCCGTCGCTCCCTGGGCGCCTGCCCTGCGCCAGCCGTGTCGAGGTCGACGCCGGCACCGACATCGTCTCGGCGGCCGACGTGCGCGCGTGGGTCGCGCACCTCCGTTCGCACGGCTGGACCGACAGCGAGCTGGACCTGGTGTGGATCACCCGCGCCCGCCAGGGCGTGGTTCGCTAGCGGCCGGTCCGGCTACTGGCGGCGGTCGCGGACCGGGGGATGCGCCGGATCGGCGGCGAGCCGATCCAGCAACCAGGCCGTGGCGCGATCATCGGGGGCCAGCGCCCGGGCCCGTTCCAGGTGAGCGTGGGCCTGGGCCAGCGCCCCCTGCTCCCATTGGGCGACGCCGAGCCCGCGATGGACATCCGCGTCGTCCGGGATGAGCGTCGCGGCCTCCTCGAGCAGCGGGATGGCCGCGGCGAGGCGACCCTGTTGCGCCTGCTCCAGCCCCTGGTTTCTGAGCGCGAAGCCGAGATTGCGCCGGCTCCGGGCCGAGGTGGGATCGTACGCGGTGCGCAGGAGTGGAATCGCCTCGGGGTAGCGGCCCGCGCGCGCGAGCACCGCGCCCAGATTCCCCGCGCACACGCCACAGCGTGGGTCGACCGCGACCGCGCCGCGCCAGAGCGTCTCCGAGTCGTGCCAGACCTGTGTCTGCACCACGGTGTTGGCCGCGAGGATCACCAGCGCCGCCGCCGCGCCGCCGAAGACCCCGATCACGGCGGTCGTGGGGAGGCGCCCGCTCGCACGCGCCCGGACGATCGCCGCGAGACCGCCTCCCGCCAGCACCGCGAAGCCAAGACCCGACAGGTAGCTGTAGCGGTCGTGCGCGAGCTGAAAACCGGCATGCACGACCCCGCTCACCGGGGCCACGACCACGGCCGAGTAGGCCCACGCCGCGAGCCCGGCCGGCCAGCGCCGCCGCAGCGCGATGAGCGCGGCCGACACGAGGATCACGACCACGGCGGGGCCGAGGAAGCGCGCCCGCCACAGGTGCACCTCGGCGGGAATCTCGTAGAGGGGCGACAGGCCCACCGGCCACAGGAATCGCGCGGGATAGATGAACAGGCTGTAGGCAACCATCGCGGCGCGCGCTTCGGGCCCCTGGCTCGCGTAGGACGTCACGTGGATGCCCGCGCGCAGGGCCACGAGGGCCACGACCGCACCCGCCCCCGCCAGCGCGACGTAGACCGTCTTCTCCCGTAACAGAGTCCGCCATCCGAGCCGGCCGCGGCCAAGCGGATACCAGTCGAGAAGCAGGAGCACCGCCGGCAGGATCATCACCGAGGCCTTGGACAGGAGCCCCGCCGCGAAGGCGGCCAGCGACAGTGCCCGCCAGCGCGCGTCCGCGGTCGGCCCCTCCACCGCCCGCAGGTAGGCCAGGACCGCGAGCAGATAGAAGAGCCCGCTCAGCACGTCGCGGCGCTCGGTGATCCACGCCACCGATTCGACCCGCAGCGGATGCAAGGCAAAGAGGGCCGCGGCCGCCGCGCCGCCCCAGCAGCACGCCCGCGTCCGCCAGTCGGGCTCCCCGGCCGCCGCCGCGAGCAGCCGCCGGGCGATCAGGTAGACCACCACCGCGTTGGCGGCGTGGAGGGCCACGTTGACCGCGTGATAGCCCCATGGGCTCATCCCGCCGACCAGGTAGTTCAGGGCCAGCGTGAGCCACGTCACGGGAATGTAATGACCCATCAGGGTGCTCGTGACGATCCAGCGCAGGTGGGCGCCGCTCAGCCCGCGATAGCCGAGATTGTCCACGAAGTTCACGTGGTCGTCCCAGTCGAGGAACTCGCCGTCGAGCGTCGAGGCGAACACCACGACGCTGGCCGCCACCAGACCGACCGGCAGGGCCAGGCGCAGGACGCGGGAGGCGCGCGGGGTGTCGGCGCGGAGCACGCGAACATCTTACCGACGTTGACCGGATGGGCGCCCACGAATACCGGCGGATTTGAAATGGCGGTGTAATACCCTGAAGTCATGGCGGAAGCCACCCCGTCTGCGCTCGGCCCCGAGCACGCGGGCAGTCGCGACTTCATCCAGATCGCGGAGAAGATCGCGGGCTTGGCTTTCCGGTTGCTCGGCGGGCACCACGCGCGCGTCTACCGGGCCGACGGGACGACCTTCCGTCGCGTGGCATCGGCGGGGCCGGGCGGAGCGGGCGAGACCAGCGGCGCATCGGTCGACGCGGATGTCGCGTGGAGCCGCCTCCTCTCCCCTGCCGATCCGGCGCGCGGTACGGTCGATGTCCTGGCGGAGTCCGCGTGTCAGCTCGACCCGCCCGCCCGCCGGATGATCCAGGATCGGCGGCTCGGCGCGCTCGCGGCCGCCGCGATCCGCGTACGCGGCGCGGTGGCGGGAAGCCTCATCCTCGCCGACCAGACCGGCCGCCGCTTCACCGACCAGGACCTGGCTCTCCTCACCGCGCTGGCCGATCAGGCCGCCGTGGTCGGCGAGAACGTCCAGCTCCAGGCCGATCTCGCGCAGCAGCGGTACGAGGCCGGCGAGCTGGCGCTCGTCGCCGGTCTCATCGGCCAGAGCCTGGACCACGTCGCGGTGGCCCAGCGCATCGCCGAGAGCGTCCTGGGCCTGCTGGGCGTCCACAGCTCCGCGATCCGGCTCTTTCGACCCGACGGAGACCTGGGGCCGATCGCCCTGGCCGGTCGCGCCAAGGAGTACGCGGGAACGGGCGGCGTCGTCCCCGCCGGGGCCGGCCTCGTCGGGCGGGCCGCGATCGACGGACGCCCCACCTGGACCAGCGACATCCGGATCGACGAGCGCTTCGAGCAGACTCCGGAGCTTCGAGCCCGCAACGTCGCGGTCGGCATCGTCGCCGGACTGGCGGTTCCCATGCGCGCCGCCGGTGGCGTCATGGGCGTGCTCTCGGTGGGCAGCGACCAGCCGCGGACCTTCAGCCAGCGGGAGATCGATCTCCTGCAGCGCTTCGCGGATCAGGCGGCCCTCACCATCAGCAACGCGAGGACGCGGGAAGCGCTCGTCAAGCAGGCCGAGCGGCTGCGCATCCTGCACGACATCGACCTCGCGATCATCGCGGAGACCGCCCCCGACGCGATCGCGGAGGCGGTGCTGTGGCGGCTCCGGGATCTCCTCGGCGTCCCCCGCGCGATCGTGAACCTGTTCGACTGGGCGGCCGGCGAGGTGGAGTGGCTCGCCGCGGTCGGCCGCCACCGCGTCCGCCGGGGCCCCGGCGTGCGCTATCCCCTGCGCTTCGCGGGCGACCTGGACGCGCTCCGCCGCGGGGAGCCGCAGGTCATCGACGTCCGGTCACTGCCGCCGAGCCCCGAGGCGGACGCGCTGCTCTCGTCGGGCGTCCACGTGTACATGGTCGTGCCGATGATCACCGCCGGCGAGCTCATCGGATCGGTGAGCTTCGGCGGGGACCAGGCGCACTTCCCCGAGGAGCAGATCAGCATCGCGCGCGAGGTGGCGACCCAGCTCGCGATCGCGCTCGGACAGGCCCGGCTCGTCGAGAAGCTCAAGGGCTCGTACGCGGAGCTGCAACAGACGCAGGCCCAGCTCGCCCAGGCCCAGAAGATCGAGGCGATCGGCCAGCTCGCGGGCGGGATCGCCCACGACTTCAACAACCTGCTGACGGTCATCGGGGGGCGGAGCAGCCTGCTCCTCATGCGGATGCGGCCCGACGACCCCGCGCGCAAGGACGTCGACCTGATCCAGTCCACCACGCAGCGGGCCGCCGACCTCACCCGGCAGCTGCTCGCGTTCAGCCGCAAGCAGGTGCTCGAGCCGAAGCCGATCGATCTCAAGGCACTGGTGGCCGGCGTGACCCCCATCCTGAGGCGCCTCATCGGCGAGCACATCGAGATCGTGATCGTCTCGAGCGACGACGCGGGCCAGGTCATCGCCGATCCGGGCCAGATCGAGCAGGTGATCGTCAACCTGGTCGTGAATGCCCGGGACGCGATGCCGGAGGGCGGGACGCTCACCATCGAGACCACGATCCACACCGTGCCGGAGGCCGGGCGCCGGGGCCAGGATCGGGACGTGCCCCCCGGGGAGTACGTCACGCTGAGCATTCGCGACACCGGCTGCGGGATGGACGCCGCCACGATGGCGAGGATCTTCGAGCCGTTCTTCACGACCAAGGAGCCGGGCAAGGGGACCGGGCTCGGTCTCTCGACCGTCCATGGCATCGTGCACCAGAGCGGCGGCCATCTCGCGCTCGACAGCGCGGTGGGCCGCGGCACGACCTTCACGGTCTATCTCCCGCGGGTCCTGGACCGGGTCGGCGCGGCCGGGGGCCGGCCCGAATCCCAGCCGGATCTCGTGGGAGGCTCGGGGACCGTGCTCCTCGTCGAGGACGACGAAGATCTGCGCCGGCTCACCTCGGAGATCCTGCAGGAGTCCGGCTACACCGTGGTGGAGGCCGCCGACCCTCTCGAGGCCCTCACGGTGAGCGACCGCCCGGACCTGGTCATCGACCTGCTCCTGACCGACATGGTGATGCCGGCCATGCGCGGGCCGGAGCTGGCCGTCCGGCTGGCCGAGACTCGTCCCGGGCTGGCGGTGCTGTTCATGTCCGGCTACACGGACGAGGAGGGCGGCCGCACTCGCCCCGGCGGCCCGGCTCGAGCCTTCCTGCAGAAGCCCTTCACCCCCCACGATCTGACGAGAGCCGTTCGCGAAGCCTTGGCGTCCCGCCGGGCCGACCCGCGCCCGTAGGCGCGGGGCCTACCAGCGGTAGATCAGACCGGGCGCCCCGCAGGCGCACGGAGCGGCCACGAAGCGCTCCCGGACCACCAGGGTCTCGATGGCCGCCTTGAGCTCGTCGGGATTCCGTCCCAGGTCCTTCGCCATGCAGTCGGCGCAGTACGCCCGGCCCTTGTTGTCCCGGAGCCGTTGCCGCACCAGTCTCTCGCTCATGCTGTAGTCCATCGTTCCACCTCCGGGTGACGCGAAGGACATCAGGTGCGCAGGGCGTACAGGAGATGCTTGCAACCGCATGGCCCACGAACGATCACGTCCTTGCTCGGCTCTGCAATTCGCTGGACCGCCACGCGATCACCGACCATGAGGGGCCGTGGTCGCTTGCACGTGTGGTCCGGCTCGGTGATTCCACCGTACTGGTAGTGCGCGATGTTCGTCCTGAGCGTCCAGGTCCTCGGTCCAGCCTCGGACACCTCGAACGACACTCCGATGAGCTGCTTGTCCACGCTTCCTCACGAGCCTCCCTGTCACTAGCATAGGCCCGACCGAGCGTGTGCGCTATTGGACCTTCGTCGGGGTTCCGGGTCGACGCGGCCGAGCGGCGGCCACTTGCGGATGGGTCGCGGGCCGGTCATCCTCGGCAGCCCGAGCCCCCGCGCCCCGGCCAGCTCCGCGCGGGCGCCCACGCCGACTACGGGAGCCTCACTATCCTGAAGGCGGAGGCGAACCCGGGTGGGCTCGAGGTGTGCAATCAGGACGGGGAGTGGTCGAGGTGCCGATCGTGCCCGGGACCTTCGTGGTCAACATCGGCGAGCTGATGGCCCGGTGGACCAACGACCGCTGGCCGGCCACGCTCCACTGCGTGGTGAATCCGCCGCGTACGGCGGCCCTCGGCAGCCGGCGCCAGTCCATCGTGTTCTTCCACAACCCGAACTACGATGCCGAGGCTCGCTGCATCCCGAGCTGCGCCGACCCGGCCCGCCCCGCGCGGTGTCCGGTCACCACGTCGGGCGAGCACCTGAGGCGCTAGTTCGTGCGACCCAGGCCGCCGCCTACTGACGGGCTCTCCCGGCCCGTCATTCCCCCTCGACCTCCACAGGGTGGTTGCGGCATCATCCCCGATGCGCCCCGGATCGGGCGCGGGAGACCAGGACATCGTGCGACCGGAGCACCGCCGGCACCTCTACACCTTCCTCCATCACCTGCTGCTCGCGACCACCATCTCCTCCGCCCTGGTCGTGCTGGAGTCCTGGCCCAAGTTCCAGGCGGTGGACAACCGGACCCACTTCGCCCTCAGTTACGTGAGGGCGCGGTTATGGACGCTGCTGCCCTCCTGGTTTCCCGGCCAGGTGCTGCCGCCCGACCGATATCCCCTGGTGCTCGTCCTCGACGCCCAGCCGCGCAGCCAGGCGAAGGCCCTGGTGGCCGACCTCGTCGAGACCGTCTCCGCCGAGTGGGCGACGCGGCCGGAGAACACGGGACGCGGCGTGCTGGCCTTCGAGGTGGAGCTGGAGCCCTCCGAGCACGACCGGCAGGCCGAGGACCAGGACATCCTGGACCGGGCCCTCGACGCGGCCGCTCGCAACAAGATCGGCGTCGTGCTGTGGCTCCCGGATTTCCGCACCGGACCCGAATCGCTTCATCGGGCGCGCCTCGGCTGGATGCAGGCGCGCTGCGCGGCCGGTGTCCGCTTCGCCGTCGAGGAGCCGCGGCCCGCTCCCGAGGCCGTCCACAGCTACTGGAAGAACTACCCGTCGATCGGCGTCGTCGCCGCGCGGGCTGGCTCGTCCGGACCGCCCCCGGAGCCGCCCACCGCGCACGTGCGTGGTCGCCTTCCCGACTACGACATCTGCACCGCGGCGAAGTCCGTCGGGCGCGACGTCCGCCTGTTCTTCGATCGCCTGCGGCAGAGCATGCCGAGCCCCGGGCTCGAGCACGAGACGCCGCTGAACAGGTCATTCTTCCAGTACAGCGGCAACGTCTACGACGCCGAATTCAACCCCGCGCGGCCCTGGCCCACGCCGGAGGCGATCCGGAGCGCACCGGCAATCTTCGTCGGCGCCCTGACCCCGGAGCGCGGGACCTTCTTCGGCTATACCATCCCCACCATGGCGGCCCTCTACGCGGCGGAGTTCTTCACGGAATGGAACCCGGTGAAGCCGGTCGGCAAGTGGACCGCCTTCGGCTTCGACGTGGTCCTGGGCCTCGGGCTGGGGTACGTCTTCGCCTTCACGTGGGAGGCCTTCGCCCGGGCGGAAGAGCGCCTACAGGACACGCGGCTCTTTCCGGTCGTCCGGAGCCTCGCCAGGAAGGCCGGGCGCTATCTCGTCGCCCGCGCGCTGCTCCTGGCCAATCTCGCTCTCCTCGCCGGCGTGCTCGCGGGCTGCGTGCTGCTGTCGGGCCGCATGCTGGAAAGCCGGAGCTGGCTGAACCCGCTGCCGATCGTCCTCGGGACGTCCATCGACGGGCTCCTGCACAGCCGGACGAGGCCGGACTCGATCGAGCCGCAAACCTGGAGGACTTTCCTGACGAAGCGCTCCGACATCGTGCCGCAGCTCGCGATCATCGCCTGGGCGATCTGGCACCTGGTGCGCTGAGACCGCCTCGCCACTCCGCGTTCCGTATAGACATGAAGACGATTGGCCCTCTACGTCTGGCCGGCCTGGCCGGGCGGATGATGCTCGCCGCTCCGCTCATCGTCACCCGTGCCCTCACGGTCACGCCGAGCGCCGCGGTGCTGGCGACCGCCCTCACGACCTTCTCTCCCCTCTTCAGCGCCTTGCCCGGTCGCGGCGAGAGACGCGACCCTTACTCCCTCCGCAACACCTGCCACAGGCCCACGCACGCGAGATGAAAGTGGAGCGTTCGGCCGGTCTCGACCTCGACCTCGTACTCCACCTCCTTCGGATGGATGTCCATATCGCATCCGTCGCATATCGTCCCGTTCCCGTACCCGGCCCAGGTCATGACGGGCTCGCAACTGGCAGGATGCCGTACCGGAGCTTGTCGCGGATGCGTTGCGAGGCGAGGTCCATGCGCCCACCCCCACACCTCGTTCCCTTCCACTTTGCATCGAGCGAACCGGCGCGGCAGCGATCACGAAATCGAGGCCTTGCTCCGACGACACGGGGCGCTGCGGACCAAACGCGGGCGCATGCTCGCCTCAGTGGGATCAGGAGAGCCGTTCGCTCGCACGCATCGTGTCCCGCCACCGGGGCGAGCAGAGCGTGCCACACGAGTGGCGGTAACTCACGAAACGGTGGTGGCCCCAACGGGATTCGAACCCGTGTTTGCTGTCCGCCACGCGCTTTCCACGTACTTTCAAGTGGTTACATACTGTTGACTCAACACCGTCGCGCCCGGGACTCAAATGAGGGAGGAATTTTAGTCCCGGGCGTCAGGCAACGCCAGACGTGGGGCCGGTCTTTGCCCGAAAGCCTCACCCCGTGGGACTCCACGCACTTCGACGTTGCGAGGTTGATGGTGCCAGCTCTATCCGAGCTGCGCCACCGCTACTCGTCCCACTCGCGCTCATGATCCCACTAGGGCCTCGTGAGTCCTCGCCCGACGTCCCGCCGATGTCCTCAAGGCGACGCTGGAGCGACATGGAGTCGATCGCGTCGAGGGGTAGACTCGTGAAGAGCTTGATACGAGTCTCGAGTTCCATGTAGACCTTCATGAAAAGCGCTTCCTGTTTCTCCTCAGGGCCGACATAGCCTGCCGGGTCCTCGACCCCCCAATGCGCCGTCATTGGCTGGCCCGGCCAGATCGGGCATGCCTCTCCTGCCGCCTTATCACAGACCGTGAAGACAAAGTCGAGCGCCGGGCTGTTGGGACGCGAGAACTCATCCCAGCTCTTGCTCCGCAGGCTAGCTGTCGAGTACCTCAGCTCGTGGAGCAGTTTGAGAGTGAGCGGGTGGATGTGACCGAGCGGATGGCTTCCGCCGCTGTATGCTTGAAAGCGGTACTTACCCCAGCGGTTCAGCGCGCACTCGGCCATGACGCTGCGAGCAGAGTTCCCAGTGCAAAGAAAGAGAACGTTGTACGGGGGCCGGGATCCGGCGGTCATGCGATCCTCCTCCTTGGGACACCTACCATTCCACTGCTACCCGAGACAGCGCGGCGACATCAGCCGGACGGCATGTACCCGAGGTCGGTAGCATAGATCTTGCACTCGATCGCCGCGTCCGAGCGCCGCCCAGCCGAGCCCGCTCACTCGCCCCGCGCGAACGTCCCGCGGCCGTAGCCAAACGTACAGCCTTGCAGATTACACGACCGTTAAGTTTCTCTCATCGCACCGGGACCCTTCGACTCGAAGCGAATCCGCGAGCTCACTCCAGACCGGAACAGTTCGACGGTCCAGGCTTGACCTTGCAGGCAGCAAAGTAGCCCGAGGCAGCCTTGGGTCGCTCGTCCTTCTTCTAGTCAGCAAGACTGATTCCGCGACGGCAGGTCCTGAGGCGCCGCGCAGACACGCTGCAGCCCGGGCACGAAACACCGGTGGCGGAACCGGGACGGCATATGGGAGCCTATCGAGGCCACTGTCACGATAACCAGCAGCAGCGGCAGACGGTACTCCCAGAACAGTGGAACCATGAGCAGCACGGTGAGTTTGACGAGCACGACGAGCCCCTTGCCCATGAACAGCCATGCGCAGGTGGACGTCACTTCGAGCGCGACGAGGCCTACGCCGCTGGCGATCGTCGCCAGGAGGAACGGCATCAGATGGCCGGGATCCACGTCGAAAAAGTGCCCGCCGAGGAGCGCCCCGAACGTCATCAGGTGCGCGGTGCGCAACGCTAAGCCGAGCGCCCGGTGCCGGGGAATTTGGCGGGGCGGCTCAGGGAAGAGCACAGCCCGCGCGCGCATCAAGTATCCTGGGTTCGAGCGTCGGCCCGGCATCCCAGGCTCTCGGCCTCTTGCTTGAGGAATGCCTCCGTGAGTGCGGCGATTCCCCGGTAAAAGGGCCCGGGCGCATTGGCGCGGATCTGCCCGCAGAGCCTCGGCGCCCACTGCAGAAGGTGCTCCTGCAGAAGGCGCCGCTGGAGTTCGCAGGCTCGCGCGGCCGCGTCTCTGTCGCCCTCCTCTTGCGCCCGCGCCTCGGCGTCACAGAGGACCTGCATGCAGCCGAGCTCCAGGCCGATGTGATCCGGCAGCTCGCCGAGATCGTCGGCCACCTCGACGCTTGCGTCCCGGTAGATCGCCTTGACCGCGAGCGTCGAGGGCCCCATGAGGAGTCCGCGAACGACCTCCCCGTCCACCACGCGCTCGTCGCGATACACGGCTTCATATGGCGTTACGTAGCGTCCCAATGGAACCATGAAGAGGCTCTGGTACTCCTGGTCCAGCGCGTCCCAGTCCCGGTCAAAGCCCGTGCGGAACTGCTCGAGCTCGGTCACGGCATCGGCACCGAAATGCCGGGCCATATCCGGCAAGACCACCCCGTCGAGGATCGGCGCAACAGACCGCTCGCTCGGCGGTCGGAGGAACGCTCCGGCCAAGAACCTGTAGAGCTGTCCTCGGGCCGCGGCCCAGGTCGCCTCCGTGATCATCTCTTCACGAACCTTACCGATGGCCGGGTCATGCTTGGGCTGGCGAAACCGTCCGGCGCGTTGTCACCGGAGTGTGCCGTATCGAAGTCCGACACATAGGTCAGTGCCTTGCCGATGCACGTCGTGACGCAGGCCGGCTCGAGACCCTTGTCGATCCGCTGGACGCACATCGTGCACTTCTCGACCTTCCGGGTGGCTTCGTTCCACTGGGGCGCGCCGTAGGGGCAAGCCCACAGGCAGTACTTGCAGCCGATACACGTCTCCTGGTCGATGAGCACGACACCGTCGGCGGCCCGCTTCGAGATGGCCGCGACCGGGCAGGCGTTCATGCAGGCGGGCGTCTGGCAGTGGTTGCACGCCGACGTCACGAAGGTGCGCCAGACGTTCGGGTACGTCCCACCATCCTTCACGATGACCCAGCGGTAGCTCACGTTGAGCGGGCGCTGGGGATTGCCGCCCTTGAACAGGAGCGGGGCGTTTCTGGGGGTGGTGTTCTGCTCCGACTTGCACGCCACCGTGCAGCTCTGGCAGCCGATGCAGCGGCCCAGGTCGATCACCCATCCGCGCTGTGCCATGGCTCGCGCCTCCCCTCTATGCCTTCACGAGCCGCACGCGGCTGTCGGAGAACGACACGCTGCCGCCGACCTTGTCCTGGATGGACGTGTTGAGGACTCGTCCCTTGTACTGATCGAGTCGCATGATCGGGTTCACGGTCAGGCCAGTACCGCGGCTCGGGTCGGCCGGCTGGCTCACGCCGTCGACCACGTAGGGCCTGGACGCCAGCTGCCAGTGGCCGAAGTGATGCGAGACGGCGATCACGCCCGGCCGCAGCCCCTCGGTGAGCTTGGCCTTGCCGGTCACGCCCTCTGGGCTCGTGGGCGACACCAGCCGGACCAGGTCGCCGTCCCGGATGCCGAGGCGAGCGCCGTCGGCAGCGTTGATCTCTACGTAGTTCTCTGGCTGGAGGAGCGTGAGCCACGGGATCGTCGCTGTCCGCGCCTGCGCCTGCCAGGCGAACTTGTAGGTGATCAAGTGGAACGGATAGTCGCCGCCGTCCACCACCGCAATGGGCGTGTCGTCGGCGAACTTGGGTGGCTCGTAGTGCGGCAGCCCGTCGAAATACTGGCCAGTCATCGAGTCCTTGGTCGCCGCGAGCTGCTCGATGTAGAGGTGGATCTCGTTGGCGTACTTGTACTTCAGGTACTTGCCGTCGTACTCGCCGCCCGAGTCCTCGAACACGCCGCCCTTGGCCGCGATCTCAGCGATCGGCTTCCCAGTGTTCTTGGACACGTTCTGCAGCCCCTTCTTGTAGAAGTCCCAGTAGGTATTGATCGGGCTGCCGTCTTCGAATGCCTTGTCCCCCACGCCGGGGAGGCCCAGCGCCTTGGCCAGGCCGATGTGGATGTCGCCAACGGTCTTGGTGTTGGGGAGCACCGGCGTGTACACGTTCGGCGCATCGGGGTTGAACGGCGCAGTGCCGATGTCCTTGCCGTCGAGCCTGCCGGCCACGGGTTGCTGGAACGGCGTCGCACGCGTGAGGATGGTCGGCGTCATGCCCGGGAAGGCCCACTTCTCGAGATAGGTCGTGTCCGGGAGGATGTAGTCGGCGAAGGCCGCCACCTCACCCATGTTCAGGCTAATGGCCACGAACAGCGGCAGCTTGGCCTCGTCCTTGACGTAGTCCTCGAAGACCTTCCGAAGGGCCGGCGTGCTGTAGGGCCACGCGTTCCAATAGGTGAAGAGAGCCTTGAGGGGATACGGGTAGCCCTCGGCCGCGCTCGGGATGACCTCCTGGTAGTTGCCGTTAGTCGCGTACGGGAACCAGG
>JBGQHJ010000027.1:0-39414 GCA_041497895.1 Methylomirabilia bacterium | reverse complement strand
GCTCCACCAGGACCTGCTCGGGGTGGCGCGGGTCTCGTTCGAGTGGGCGGGCGGGGCCGCCCACGCCTCGGTGGACCCGTGGGAGGGCGCCAACGCCCTCGACGCCTGCGTCGCGACCTTCAACGCGGTGGCCATGCTGCGCCAGCAGATGCGTCCAGACTGCCGCATCCACGGCATCGTCGCCGATGGCGGGATGGCGGCCAACGTCATTCCCGAGCGCGCCGCCGCCGATTTCAACGTGCGCGGACCGAGCCTCGAGTCGATGTGGGCGCTCCACCGTCGGGTAGTCGCGTGCGCGGAGGCGGCCGCCGCCTCCACCAGCACCCGGCTCAGCGTGACCCGGCATCCCGACGTGTACGAGCCGCTGCGCCGCAACCAGGGCCTGCTCGACGTCTTCGCGGCCAACCTCGGCGCGGCCGGGCTCGCGGAGGGGCCCGCGGCCCCCGATCGCCTCGCCTCCTCGGACATCGGCAACGTGAGCCAGGTGACGCCGACCATTCACGCGTGGGTCCAGATCGCCGCCCTCGGCACCGCCATCCACACCCGCGAGTTCGCGGCGGCCGCGGCGGCGCCCTCCGCGCGAGCCGGGCTGCTGGCCGGGGCCAAGCTCATGGCGCTGAGCGCGGTCGACCTGCTCGCGAGTGGGTCGCGCCTGCGGGCGATCAAGGAAGAGTTCGCCCGGCGGTGAGGAGCCGGCTCGCGCTCGTGGCGGTGGCCGTGGTGCTCACTACCGCGGTCGTCGCGCTGAGCCTGCGCTACACGGATCCGTTCCCGCCCCGGCGCATCGTGCTGGCCACCGGGCAGGCCGGAGGCACCTACGACGCGCTGGGCCGCGAGTACCAGCGCCGGCTGGCGCGCGAGGGCCTCCGGGTGGAGCTCCGGCCGAGCGCGGGCTCGCTCGAGAACTTGCGGCGGCTGCTCGACGGACAGGCCGACGTGGCCTTCGTGCAGGGCGGAACCTACCCGCTCGTCCCGGACCCGGAAGGCCGGCTGCGGGGCATGGCCGCGCTGTACCGGGAGCCGCTCTGGATCTTCTACCGTGGCCAGCCGGTGACCGACGGGCTCGCGTCGCTGACGGGGCGGCGCATCGCGATCGGCGCGCCGGGCAGCGGTACCGAGGCGATCGCGCGCGCACTGCTGGGCGAGCTGGGCCTTCCCGCCCGCGGGGACAACCTGCTCGGCCTGCCGGCCGCGGAGGCGCGCCAGCGCCTGGAGGAGGGGACCATCGACGCCGCCTTCTTCGTCTCCTCGTACCAGGACTCGCACGTGGCCGCGCTGCTGCGGCGTCCGGACGTGCGGCTGCTCGGCTTCCGGCGTGACGTGGCCTTCGCGCGCAACTTCCGGTACCTGTCCCCGGTCCGGCTCGCCGAGGGCATGCTCGACCTCAAGGACGACCTGCCGCGCGAGGAGACCACGGTCATGGCCCCCGCCGCGCTGCTGGTGTGCCGGGCGACGCTGCACCCGCGGGTGGTGGAGCAGCTGCTCTCGGTCGCTCGCGAGGTGCACGGCGGGGGAAGCCTGATCGACGCGCCGCTCCGCTTCCCGACGCGAGAGGGCGTGGACCTGCCCCTGCACGAGGCGGCCGACTCCTTCCTCCAGCGCGGCGAGTCGTTCATGTCGCGCGTGCTGCCGTACTGGGCCCTGCGCTGGGTGGTGCAGCTCCGCCTGGTGTTGCTGCCGCTCCTCGCGGTGTGGGTGCCGCTCTTCAAGATCCTGCCCTGGGTGATCCGCTGGCGAGGCAACCGCGTCCTCGAGCGCCACTACGCGGTCCTGCGCGACCTGGAGGGGTCCATCGCGGGCGCGTCGGGGCCGGACGCCCTTCGCGAGGGCATCGCGCGGCTGGAGGCGCTCCGCGGGCAGATCGAGACGCTCGCGCGGCGCCTGCCGCTACAGCACCAGCGTGACGTCTACCACTGCCGCGTGCACGTCTCGCTCGTCCTGGCGGAGGCCCGCGACCGCCTGCGCCGCCTGGAGCGGACCGCGGCCGTCTAGCGTTGGCGGCCGCGCGCGGAGAGCACGCCCGCGCGGGAGGAGCGGAAGCGACGGGAGCCTCCGCGTCGTCTCACGATGCGTCGCCGCGCGCGGTCGCTCACGATCACGAGGGCCAGGCCGACGCAGAATCCCCCCAGGCCCATCCACACCGCGGGCAGGTGACCGGCCAGCCGTATCCCCAGCACGGTCATCGCGCGCTCGCCGCCGGTGCCCGCCGAGCCGGCCAGCCGCGTTCCCGCCACCAGGAACGACACGAGCGTGGCGAGGGGCAGCGCCACCCCCTGTACGCCCACCACGAGGCAGGTGCGGGTCACCGCGCGGCGGATCAGCGGCGCTCGCCCGATGAACAGCATGGCGACGACCGAGCCGACGGCCCACACCGCGAGCATCGCCCACGGGCTCAGGGTACCCGCCTTGCCCGCGTTCACGACCGTCGCGACCACCAGCAGGGTGGCCGCCCCGGAGGCGGCGCCGCCGAGCAGGGTCACGACCGCCTTCGCGAGGCGGATCGGCCAGCGGCGCGGGCGGGGGTGGGCCGAGCGCGGGCTGGCCGGGTCGCGACGGCGCGCGCCCGAGGGCGCCGGCTCCTTGAGCAGGAGCCGCCAGAGGACGAAGCTCGCGCCCAGGTAGAAGACGAGCCCGAGCACCACCAGGAGGTTGGTGCCGTGCATGTGGTGGCCTAGGGGGACGGCGCCTTCCAGATCACTCGCTCGTTGGCGTCTCCGAGAGCCAGCTGCGGCACGCCGCCCTGGCGAAGGAGGATCGACACGCGCTGCTTGCCGTCTCGATCGTGCAGGCTCAGGAACGGGAGCTGGAAGTCCGAGCTCACCCGCAGCCAGAGGCGCCCCTTGCCTCCCGCGTCGGAGAGGTTGAGGGTGGGCTGCCCGTCGGAGGTGACCGCGAGCATCGCGCGCCCGTTGCCCTCGCCGTCGTAGAGCCAGATCGCAGGCGCGCCCGCCGGCTCGAGCCCCATCGCGCTCCGGCGGCGGCCGTTACGATCGTAGAGCGTGAGGCCGGTGGCGCCCTCGGTGGTCAGGGCCAGGAGCGAGCGCGGACGACCGGCCTGGTCGAACAGGGTGACGCTCGGGCGGCCGTCGCCGTGGGCGCGCAGCTCCACACGCGGCCGATCCGCCTGATCGAGCAGGTCGAGGGTCGCGGCGCCGTCGGGATGCACGGCCAGGCCCGCGCGGCGACGGCCGCTGCGCTCGGTCAGCTCGACCGCGGCGAGCCCCTGGGCGGTGACACTCACGAGCGCCCGCTCCTGCTGCGTGTCGTCGGCCAGGGCGAGGGCGGCGGTGCCGTCGGGGCGAAGCCCGAGACTCGCGCGCACGTTGCCGGAGCTGTCCCGCAGCACGAAGCGCTCGGCCTCGATGGTGTTGGCCACCGGGACGGGGGCGGTCTGGCCCATGAAGGTGAGCGCGGCGAGGCCGACCAGGGCCAGCGTGCCGAGCCTTTTCAGGCGTAGATTCTCGCGCTCCAGGCGGTCGAGCCGCCGGGTGAGGTGCTCGTGACTGGTGTCGCTCACGGTCGATCCTCCTACTTCCTGTCTTTCTTGTCGTCGGGGCCGGCCGCCTGCAGCGTGACGGTGTCGCCCACGATCAGGAAGACGACGCTGCCGTTCGAGGCCTTGTAGGTCCACTGCTCCACCGGCCCGAGCTTGGCGATGTCGCTCGGCTTGCCGAGCGCCCGCTCCAGCTCCGCGCGGGTGGAGGCGCTCCGCGACTTCTCCACCAGGTCTTCCTTGCTGCGGCTGCAGCCGCCCACCAGGGTCGCGGCCAGCAGCCCCACCAGCATCGTCGTCGTTGCGCGGGACATGGCGCGCTCCTCCCCCGGGGATTCGGTACGGCGCGAGTTGACCGCGCCGAGTCTATCAGAGTGCCCGCTTGCCACGCACCGCCCCTGATGGCGCGACCGGAGGGACGGCAGCAGCGGGGCCGGGGGGCGCCGCCGCGCTCTACGGTCAGATCACGGTGGGCAAGGGGGGCGTGCAGCGGTCGAACTTCGACAACTACCCGATGATGCGGATCAACGAGATGCCGGTGGTGGAGACGCACATCCGCGATTCGGGAGCGGCTCCGGGAGGATTGGGGGCGCCGCCGGTGGCGCCGGCGCTCTGCAACGCGATCTTCGCGCTCACCGGCGAGCGAGTCCGGACCTTGCCGGTCCGGACCGAGGAGCTGAAAGAGGCCTGAGCCGCGGGTGGCCGCCCGCGGCCCGGGCCTCGCCTACTGCGGGGTCTTGGTCGCGGACGCCGCGGCCGGGGTCGTGGCGGCGGGCACCGCCGCGGCGGGAATCGGGGTGGCGCCGGAGACCGGGTGGCCGGTGGCCTGCGCGTACTTCGCCCGGAGCTCGCGCATCAGCGCCTGGTACGACGAGCTCCGGATGATCCGGTCGAACTGGCCGCGATAGTTCCCCACGAAGCTCACGCCCTGGACCGCCACGTCGTACACCGCCCAGCGCGTGCCGACCATGTGCAGGCGATAGTCCACCGGGATCTCGGCGCCGCGCCCGGTGACGATCTTGGAGCGGACGGTGGCGAAGTCTCCATCCACGGTCTCGCCCAGGTAGACGATCTGCTCGCCCGCGTAGTTCTCGAGCTTGCCGAGGTAGGCGTGGCCGAGCAGCTGCTTGAACACGACCACGAACTCGCCCTGCTCCTGCGGGGTGCGGTCCCGCCAGTGCACCGCGAGGGCCCGCCGGGCCATCTCGGGGAAGTCGAAGAGCCGATCGGCGACGCGCTGCACCTCGCGCCGGCGCCGCTCCTGGACCGCCGGGGCGGCCTCCGAGTCCTGAACGACCTGCAAGACCTGCTCGGTGGCCGATTGCACAACCTGGGTGGGGCTCACTTCCGGCTGCCCTCCGCTGCCCGCGGCGAGCAAAATCCACATGGCCAGTGCCTTCTGCATGACGCCCCTCCGGGGGGCCGCGACGATCTGCGGGCTCGCGGCCACTTCGTCCCCTGCGTCCTCGGAGAGCATGGCCCGTGCCACGAAGCTGGCCAGGCTAACCGGTCGGATTCTCGAAGCTTTGGGTGCTCGGAGCAGGGGTCGAGGTCGTCAGCGGCGGGACGCTGTCCGGCGCTCGACGGAGCGTGGGGCGGGACTAGCCGGCGAGGAGCTGCTGCACGACGCGAACGAGGTCCATCATGTCGAACGGCTTGGTCAGCACGGGCACCTTCACGTCGTCGATGAAGCCCTGATACTCGGCGTGCTCCGACGTGCCGGTGATGAAGACGAAGCGGTGGAGCAGATCGGGGCAGCGCCGCTCGATCTCGCGGAACAGACCGAGCCCGTCGAGCTCGGGCATCCGCAGGTCGCTCAGCACGACGTTGTAGGTGCGCTGCTCGAGGCGCTCGAGCGCGGCCACGCCGTGCGGCGCGATGTCGACGTCGTAGCCCTCGCCCCCGAGGACGTCGGCAATGAGCTGCGCGATGATGCTCTCGTCGTCGACGACCAGGACCCAAGGACGCCCGCCCGTGAGAGCCATGACCCCTGAAAGAAGCAAAACACGGGCCAGCGGGAATGGTCTGCTCTATCCGACGCATCGGAGGCACCCGCGCGGGGCGGCGGCGGAATTCGTCAGTGGATCGGGCCGGAAATGAGCATCTCCCGGGCTCAGGCGGTCTACAGGCGACGGGCCGCCACGCTTCGGATCTGGAGCCAGAGCCGTCCCAGGTAGACGAGGACGATCGTGAGCAGCACATTGGCGAGCGCGTACCACCACCAGTTGTCGAGCTTGAGGCCGAGCCACTCGTGCGAGATCGTCAGCACGAGCACGTGGTGCAGGAAGTAGAGCATGAGGGAGGTCCGTCCCAGCACCACCAGCCAGCCCACCGGTACGCGCCGGACCTCCACCACGTAGTAGGCGAGGCCGAGCAGGCAGAACACCGAGCCGAGACAGAGGAAGTTCGTGACCCCGCGCGAGATCCAGTGGTTGTTCACGACGAAGTCGCGCTTGAAGGCCAGCGAGAGATGCGGCGGCGTGCCGTGTGCCCAGTCCCACGCCACGAAGAGGGCCACGGCACGAACTCGAACAGGAAGATGCGGCCGAGGACCGGGTGGGCGGGGAGCCAGGCGGTGACCTGGGCATAGGAGACCGAGAAGAGCGCGTAGGCGCCCAGCGCGAGCGCGACGAGCAGGGTGCGGGCCCCGCGCCGGTGCAGCAGGAGCATCGGCGGCAGCGCGAAGATGATGCCGAGCCCGATCGTCTGCAGCACGCCGCCTTCCCAGAAGGGCTCGTCGCGGAAGACCACGAAGTTGAGCAGCCACGAGGCGAGGATCAGGCGCGCGCCGCGCTGCAGGAACTTGGCCGCCACTCCGGGCAGGCCGGTGGTGGGGCGGCGGCGGGCGAAGGACAGGGGCAGGCTAGAAGCCCACCAGGAACAGGAAGAGCGGCGCCCCGACCGCCATGCTCGCGTAGATCAGGTTGTGGCGGGGCCAGCCCATGGTGTCGTCCTGCCACCAGCGGCCGGTGTGGTTCACGATCATCAGCAGGAGCGCGAACCCCCGCACCGCGTCCAGGAACTGCAGCCGCTCCGTCGGGCCGCGCTCGATGGTGTCCGGCGCCGCCATCCCGCTTCTCGGTCTCCCGCCGCTCTAGCGCAGATGCTTGATCGGGGTGCGCCGCGGGGTGAAGAACGCGGGCCGGCTCATGCGCCCCACCGGCACCTCGACGAGCGCCGGGCGGTCCTTCTCGATCGCGTCGCGCACCAGTCGCCCGACCTCGGTCGGCTCCTTCGCGCGCATGCCGATCACCCCGTAGGCGTCGGCCAGCTTCATGAAGTCGGGGTTCGTCAGCTCGGCGCCGTATTGCCCGCCCCACGACTCGTCGAGGTCGCGCGCCACGTTGCCGTACGAGCTGTCGTTGAAGACCACCGCTACCACGTTGATGCCGTGGCGCGCGGCGGTGGAGAGCTCCTGGGCGTTGAAGAGGAAGCCGCCGTCACCGGAGATCGAGACGACCGGCCGATCCGGTCGGGCGACCTTCGCCCCCAGCGCGACCGGGTAGGCGTAGCCGAGGTTGCCGGAGTACGACGACGAGAGATACGTGCGCGGCTCGTACACCGGCCAGAATGGCCGCGAGTAGTAGCCGATCTGAGTCATGCCGGCGACCAGGATGGTGTTGTCGGGCGCCCCCGCGCGCAGCGACTTGATGATCGAGGCGTTGGGCTCCATCGTGTTCTCGGCCGCGATCCGCGCCCGCAGGGCCTCGTGCTCGCTCTTGCGCGAGGGCCGGGGCGGCGAGGCGGCACGCAGGCGCTCCAGCAGCGCCCCGAGCGTGGCCCGCGCGTCGCCGACGAGGCCGAGCGTGTCCTTGTGGCTGCGCCCGATCTCGTGCTCGTCGGCGTCGATCTGCACGATCCGGGTGCCCGGCTTGAACGATACCGTGGCCAGGCGGGTGCCCACCGCCAGCACCACGTCCGCCTCGTGGATGTGGGCGCGCAGCGCCGAGTCGCGCCAGAATGCCGCGCCGAGCGAGAGCGCGTTGTGATCGCTGACCGCGCCCTTGCCCTCGGCGGACTGGGCGACCCCGGCCTGCAGGTGCTCGGCCATCTGGGCGAGCGCGTCGTGGGCGCCCGCGAGGTGCACGCCGCCCCCCGCGTAGATCAGCGGAGCGCGCGAGGCGAGCAGCAGCTCGGCGGCGCGGTCGAGGTCGCGCGCGGCCGGGACGGCCCGGGTGATCTCGGCCGGCGGCAGCAGCTCGACCAGTCCCTCGTCCTCCATGGTCTCGGGCGGCATCTCGATCTCGACCGGGCGGGGCCGTCCGCTCTTGAGCTGGATCATCGCCTCGCTCACCGCGGCGGGTACGTCCGACACCTGGAGCACGCGCCGGCGCCACTTGGTGACCGGACGGATGCAGTCCTGCTGGTCGTTGACCTCGTGCAGGAGCCCGATGTCGCGCCCGATGCTGTCGCGCGGGATCTGCCCCGACAGCATCAGCACCGGCGAGGACGCGGAGTAGGCGGTGCTGAGGCCCGACATGGCGTTGAGCAGGCCGGGGCCCGGCACCACCAGCGCGGTGCCGACATCGCCGCCGGCTCGCGCGTAGCCGTCGGCCATGAAGCTCGTGGCCTGCTCGTGGCGCGTATTGACGAATCGGATGCGTGGCTCGTCGCGCAGGGCGGCCATGACCCCGTAGAGCTGGACGCCGGGCAGGCCGAAGACCACCCGCACCCCTTCCTGGTAGAGGGACCGCACCAGCGCTTCGCCGCCCGTCATCGGTGTCGCCGTCATGTCTCGTCTCCTTCGGGCCCGGCTCAGGGCGCGTCGATGGCGCCGGCCTGGGCGAGGTCGTCGATGTGGCGGTCCTTGTAGCCGAGTAGCCCGGTCAGCACCGCGCGGGTGTGCTCGCCCACCCGGTAGGGCGCGGGACCCGCCGGATGCACCGGCCGGCCGTCGAGCTGGAACGGGGTGGCGGTCACGCGCACCGCGCCGCGAGCCGGGTGGGGCACCGTGGGGAACGCGCCGCGCGCGGCCAGGTGCGGGTGCGCCACCACCTCTTCCGGCTTGAGCACCGGCGCGGCCGGGATGCGCGCGGCCCGCAGCGCCTCCAGCGCTCCCTCCACGGATGCGAAGCGGCCGACCCACTCACCGATGATGTCGCGGAGCGCCGGCCAGTTGCGCCGACGCAGATCCGGCGTCGCGAAGCGCGGGTCGGTGGCGAGGTCGGGACGCCCGAGCAGCTCCTGCAGGCGGGGCCACAGCGCGGCCGCCCCGCCGGTCTGGAGGGCGAGATGCCGGTCGCCGACCGCGTACACGCCCATCGCGGGTCGGGGGGAGCCCTGCGCCTCGCCGCCGTTGAGCACCGCCGCGTAGGAGACGTCGTCGGCCGCGATCAGCGCCTCGAGCATCGACACGTCGAGGTAGGCGCCCTGTCCGGTCCGGTCGCGCCGGCGGAGAGCGGCCAGGATGGCCCCGAAGGCGTGCGTGCCCGCGAGCACGTCGGCGGCCTGGAGGTTCGACGCCCGCGGCGCGGTCAGGTCACCCTGGTCGAGATACATCATCCCGGAGGCCGCGTTGATGATGTGGGCGAAGGCCTGTCGCTCGCGCCAGGGTCCGGTCTGCCCGAAGCCCGAGATCGAGCAGTAGACGAGGTCGGACTTGATCGCGGCCATCGCGGCGTAGCCGAGGCCCAGCTTCTCGACCACGCCGGGGGCGAAGTTCTCGACGAACACGTCGGCGACGCGGCAGAGATCCGTCACCACCGCGCGGCCCTGGGGGTGGCCCAGGTCGACCGCCACGCTCTCCTTGCCCGCGTTGATGCGGATGAAGTAGGTGGACTGGTCGGCGCGGCCCGGCTCGAGCTGAAGGTGGTTCTTGCGCATGTCGTCGCCGTCGCGCGGCCGCTCGATCTTGATGACCCGCGCGCCCAGGTCCGCGAGCAGCCGGGTGCCGTAGGGACCGGCCAGCACGCGCGTGAGATCGAGGATCACGAGGTCGGAGAGGGGCCCGGCGGCGTCGCGCACCGGCCGAGTATAGCGCGGCGATTGACGGGGCGCACCTGCCCCCCTAGACTCGGCGCATGCGACCGAATCGACTGCGGGAGCGGCTGCGGGCGGGCCGGCCCACGCTGGGCACCCACATTCACTCCGCGTGGCCGGCGGTGGTGGAGTTGGCCGGCCACGCCGGCTGCTTCGACTACGTCGAGTTCGTGGGCGAGTACGCGCCCTACGATCTCTTCGCGCTCGAGAACCTCGCGCGGGCGGTGAACACCTTCGGTCACATGTCGGCGATGTTCAAGGTCGAGCAGCAGCCGCGCACCTACCTCGCGGTGCGGGCCATCGGGGCGGGCATCCAGAACCTGCTCTTCGCCGATCCCCGCACTCCCGACGACGTGCGCGAGTGCGTGCGCAGCGTGCGGGCCGAGACCCCGGAGGCGGGCGGCCTGCACGGCGTGGGCATGCGCCGCGACGTGGGCTACGTGGTGGACGTGGGCGGGCCCGCCTTCGTGCGGGCGCTCGACGACGCGGTGGTGGCGATCATGATCGAGAAGGCCTCCGCGGTCGAGAACCTCGAGGCCCTGCTCTCGGTGAAGGGGGTGGACATGGTGCAGTTCGGCCCCGCCGACTACTCGATGAGCATCGGCCTCGCCGGGCAGTGGAATCACCCGCGAGTGGTGGAGGCGGAGCGGCACGTGATCCACACCGCGCTGCGCCTCGGGATCGCCCCGCGCGCGGAGATCTCGCATCCGAGCGAGGCGAAGGCCTATCTCGACCTGGGGGTGCGGCACTTCTGCATGGGCTGGGACGTGTCCATCCTGTTCGACTGGTTCAAGGCCGAGGGCGGGGCCCTGCGCGACCTGCTGGGCGCCGGATAGCCCGGCCGGGATCTCTGTCCATGGCGCCCCGCGCGGCGCGCGCCGCGGCCGTCCTCGTCGTCCTGCTCGTGCTGCTCCCGGCGGGCTGCCGCGAGCGCCCCTCGTCGGCCGGGCCGGTCACGCTGGTGTTCAAGCACGCCAAGATCCTCGGGCCCGCCGATCCGGTCCCCGGCCTGCTACGGCGCTTCGAGGCGGAGCACCCGGGCGTGCGCGTCGTCAGCGAGGCACTCACGTGGAGCTCGGACGAGCAGCACCAGTTCTACGTCATCAACCTGGAGGGCGGCAGCCCGCCCTTCGACGTGATGATGCTCGACGTGATCTGGGTCCCCGAGTTCGCGCGGGCCGGCTGGATCCTCGATCTGACTCCGTTCGTGCCCACGGCCGAGCGCGACGCGCACTTCGCCTCCGCGATCGAGCCCGCGATGCAGGACGGCCGCCTCTGGGCGCTGCCCTGGTTCATGAATGTCGGCCTGCTTTACTATCGGAAAGACCTGCTCGCCAAGTACGGGCTCGCGCCGCCTCGGACCTACGACGAGCTGATCCGGCAGGTGCGTCTCATCCAGGCCGGGGAGCGCGACCGGCGCCTGGACGGCTACCTCTGGCAGGGCAAGCAGTACGAGGGCGGCATGGTCAACGTGCTGGAGGCGCTCTGGGCCAACGGCACGCGCCTCCTCGACGACGCGGGGCGGCCGTTCCCCGAGCCGGAGCGGGCGCGCGAGTCGCTCGCGTTCCTGCGCCACCTGATCGTGAGCGGGGTGAGCCCGGCCTGGGTCACCGCGGGCGACGAGGAGCTGACCCGCCGCCCGTTCGGGGACGGGCGGGCCATCTTCCTGCGGAGCTGGCCCTACGCGCTCGATCTCTTCGAGCTGCCGGATTCGCGCGTGCGTGGCCGCGTCGGGGTCGCGGCGCTGCCGAGCCTGCCGCACGGGACGGTGGGCGCCGCCTCCACCGGCGGCGCGCACCTCGCGGTGAGCGCGCGCACGCGCCATCCCGCCCTGGGGGTCGAGCTGACGCGCTTCCTCACCGGGGAGGCGGCCCAGCGCGCGATGACCGAGGGCGCCGCGCTCCGCCCCTCGCGTCCCGCGCTGTTCGCGGACCCGGGCCTGATCGCGCGCGATCCGACGCTGCCCGCGCTGCTGCCCCTGATCCGGGCGGGCCATCCCCGTCCGGTGACGCCCTACTACCTGATGCTGTCCACCACGCTCCAGCCCGAGTTCTCGGCGGTGCTCGTGGGGCGCAAGTCGCCCGAGCGCGCGATCCGCGACGGCGCCGCCCAGGTCGAGCACCTCCAGCAGGCGCTCACCCGATGAGCGACCGGCGCCTCGGCTGGCTCCTGATCGCCCCCGCCCTCGCGCTGCTGGGCGGCCTCACCGTCTATCCCGCGATCTGGGTGATCTGGCTCTCGCTCCACTACCGGATCCCGGTCTTCTCGATCTCGCGCTGGGCCGGGCTCGCCCACTACGCCTTCCTGGCGGTGGATCCGCGATTCTGGAGCGCGGCGGGCGTCACCGCCGCGTTCACGGTGGCCTCGGTCGCGCTCGAGTGCGGACTCGGCCTCGGCGTGGCCCTCGCCCTGCGGGGCCAGCGCCACGGCCGGCGCGCCGCGATGGCCCTGCTGCTGCTCGCGTGGGCGCTGCCCTCGGTGGTGACCGCCAAGATGTTCGAGTGGCTCTACCATCCCGCGGGCGGCCTCGTGAACTTCCTGCTGGGGGGCCGCCCGGTCAACTGGCTCGGCGACCCGGCCCTGGCCCTGCCGTCGCTGATCGCGGCCGACGTCTGGCGCACCACCCCGTTCGTGGCGCTGCTCTGCTACGCCCGCCTGCTCACGATCCCGGCCGAGCTGTACGAGGCGGCGGAAGTGGACGGCGCGGCGGGCGTGCAGGCCTTCGCCCGCATCACCTGGCCGCTGGTGCGGCCGATCCTCCTGGTGGCGCTCCTCTTCCGGACCCTCGACGCGCTGCGGGCCTTCGACCTGATGTTCGTGCTGACCGGCGGCGGCCCGGCCGGGACCACCGAGACGCTCACGGTGTACGCCTACCGCGCCCTCTTCCAGACCCTGCAGGTGGGCTTCGGCTCCGCCATCGGGGTGGTGGTGTTCGCGCTCGTGATGGTGGTGGCGGTCGCGTATCTCCGCCTGATCGGTCGCCAGGAGGTCTCCGCGTGAGGACCGGCCGGCTCCGCGACGCCATCGTGCTGGCCGCGCTGGTCCTCTACGCGATGCCGTTCTTCTGGCAGGCGCTCACCTCGGTGCGGCCGGACGCCGAGCTGCTGCCGCTCAGCCACCTCCTGCCGAGCCGCCTCACCGCGGTGCACTACGACGCGGTGCTGCGGCAGAGCCTCATGCCGCGCGCGCTGCTGAACAGCCTGGGGATCGCGCTCTCGAGCACCGGGCTCGCGGTGGGGCTCGGCGCGCTCGCCGGCTATGCGCTCGCCCGCCTGCCGGTGCCCGGCCGCGGGGTGATCCTGCTCGGCATGATCGCGGCGACCGCGTTTCCGCAGATCGCCACCGTGAGCCCGCTCTACCTGCTGATGCGGGCGCTCGACCTTCGCGACACCTGGCTCGCCCTCATCCTGGCCAACGTTTCCTTCGCGCTGCCGCTCGTCATCTGGCTGCTCGCCGGTTTCATCCGGGAGATCCCGCGCGCCCTCGAGGAGGCGGCCGCCGTCGACGGCGCGGGCCGGCTCGCTGCGCTGCGCTTCGTGGTGCTCCCGCTGGTGGCGCCCGGGATGGCCTCGGCCGCGCTGCTCGCGTTCCTCTTCTCCTGGAACGAGTTCCTCTTCGCGTACAGCTTCACCGCCACCGAGGCGAGCCGTACCGTGCCGGTGGCCCTGGCGCTCTTTCCCGGCGTCTTCGAGGTACCGTGGGGCGACATCGCGGCCGCCTCGCTCCTGGCGAGCCTGCCGCCCATCCTGATCGTGGTCGGCTTCCAGCGTTACCTCGTGCGCGGGTTGCTGGCGGGCGCCCTCCGCGAGTAGGCTACTTCCGCCTCAGCGGCGCGGTTCGATCACGTCGAACATCAGCGCGAAGTCGTCGAGGAGGCCGAAGAGCCGGGCGACCGCGGCCCGGTCGCCCGCGATGGCCACCAGGCCCTGGTCGATCGCCTCCCCGATCGTGAGCTCGCGCAGCACGAGCCGGTCCAGCACCGGGCGCGCGAGGGTCACCGTCGCGTCCGGGTGCTCGCTCTGGCGCTCCGCGAGGTAGGTGAGCGCGCAGTTCTGCAGGGTCAGCACGTAGCGCCGGCCCCCCGCCGGATCGTCGCCGTCGGGGAAGAGCCAGTTCAGGACGAAGCGCTGGCCCTCCGCCTTCTCGCCGTTGAGGCGTACCGCGAGGTAGTCGAAGAAGAGATCGAGGCTCATGGCGCGGACGAGGTCGGGGCTCACCGGAGCCCGCGCGGTCGTGTCCGGTCGGCCCTGCCGCAGCTCGAGGGCTCCCAGGAGGTAGGCGTTGCGCCAGGTCGCCGACTCCGCCGCGTAGCCGAGCTGCTCGAGCGCGGCGGCGCCGAGCCGGCGCGCCTCCACGTTCGCGGGGTCGGCGAATACCACGTGGCTCATCGCCTCGGCCACGAAGCGGTACTCGCCGCGGGCGAAGTCCTCACGCGCCCGCGCGATCGCGGCGGCGGCCCCGCCCATGTACTCGACGTACTTGCGCCCGCGCTCGACCGGAGGCAGCGGGTTCAGGTTCGCGGGGTTGGCGTCGTACCAGCCGAGGTAGCGCTGGTAGACGCTCTTCGCGTTGTGGGAGAGCGTGCCGTAGTAGCCGCGCACGTGCCACGTCGCCTGCAGGCTCCGGGGCAGGGTGAGGCGCTCCGCGATCT
The DNA here is from genome assembly GCA_041497895.1 of Methylomirabilia bacterium. Taxonomy (GTDB): domain Bacteria; phylum Methylomirabilota; class Methylomirabilia; order Rokubacteriales; family CSP1-6; genus CAMLFJ01. The sequence goes on along the minus strand of JBGQHJ010000027.1, from coordinate 25,291 downwards.
CGGCGGCCTTGTAGCCGTGGTTCATGAGGCGCACGGTCTGGTCGTGCAGGTACTTGTAGACGTCGCGCTGCCCGCCCAGGTACTCGAGGATCCGCGCGGTGCCCCACACCGGCCAGTGGTGCTGGGCGAAGGCCACGTCGGCGCCGCGCCCGAAGCGGTCCCTCGCCTCGTCGAGGTACTTGGCCCACGCGTTGGCGTCGCGGGCCTGCGCGCCGCGGATCGGGTAGATGTTGTGCAGATTGTGGGTCGCGTTCTCGGCCAGGTTGAGCGCCCGCAGCGCCGGGTAGAACATGTGCATCTCGGCGGGGGCCTCGGTCTCGGGCGCCAGCTGGAAGACGATCTCGACGCCGTCGATCCGGTGGACCTCGATCGGCTCGGCCACGATGCGCGTGGGCGGGATCAGGGTCACCGTCCCGCGCGAGGTCACCTTGCCGAGCCCGGCGTCCACCTGCCCGCGCGGGCCCTTGGGCAGGGTCGCGCCGAACTGGAACTGCCCGCGCCGCACCATGGCGGTGCCGGCGAGCACCGCCTCCGACACCACCTCCTCCATGAAGCGGAGCGGGGCGATGATCTCGACCTCGCCCGCGGAGACCCGCGGCTCGTCCACGACCCCGCGCACCCCGCCGTAGTGGTCGGTGTGGCTGTGGGTGTAGATCACCGCGGTCACCGGCCGGGTGCCGCGGTGCGCGCGGTAGAGCTCGAGGCCGGCGCGCGCCACCTCGGCCGAGATCAGCGGGTCGATGACGATCAGGCCGCGGTCGCCCTCGATGAGGGTCATGTTCGAGAGATCGAAGCCGCGGATCTGGTAGATGCGCTCGGCGACCTGGAAGAGGCCGTGGTGCAGGTTCAGCCGCGCCTGCCGCCAGAGGCTCGGGTTCACGGTGGGCGGCGGCTCGGCCGCGGCGAGAAACGCGTAGTCGCGCAGGCTCCAGACCACCCGGCCCTGGGCGTTGCGGATCAGGACCTCGGGCAGGGTGGCCACGAAGCCGCGCGCGGCGTCCTCGAAGTCCTGGGCGTCGGCGAAGGGGAGCGCGTCGAGCACCGCCCGCTGCTGGGCGCGGGTGGCCGGGGTGGCGTCCTGCGGGCCCTCCGCGTCGGCGGTCATTCGGGCCCGACCGCGGTGACGAGGCCCGGGACCACGGTGGCGCCGGGCAGCGCGCGGAAGACGTCGGGGGTGATCTTCACCTTGAGCGAGCGGCTGCCTCCGCCGAGGATGATCCAGGGCAATCCCATCAGCCCCTCGTCCACGTAGATCGGCAGATCGGGAGGCAGGGCGAACACCGTGACCCCGCCCAGCATCATGCCGGTCAGCGCGCGCGTCTCCTCCGGATCGGCGAAGGACAGGCGGGAGACGCCGAGGAGCTTGCGCACCGTGTGGTTGACGTCCACGCGCCGCGTGGCCCGGACCACGCAGGCGCAGTAGCGCTTCGGCTCCTTCTTGGAGCCCACGATGATGGTGTTGGCCGACTGCTCCATGGGGTAGCCGTACTGGGCACAGAAGGCGGCGGTGTCCGCGTACTGCGGGTCGATGTCGACCATCTCGTGGGACAGCCCGAGGCCGTCGAGGACCTCGCGCACTCGCTGCTCGATCGGATCGGTGGCGATGACGCGCTCCTCCTTCGCGGGGGATTCGTTCGCCGCGGGATGCGCGCGGCCAGCCGAGCATACCGCCGCCTCCGCGAATCCGCTAGAATCGAGGCAAGTGGAGGACCCCCCATGCCGACACCGGACGCGCGCACGACGAGCGAGGAGGAGTCCCGGCGGGTGGCCGAGCAGGCCCGCGCCGAGATCTGGGAGGGCCGCGGGTTCCTGCGCGATCTCTTCCTGGGCCGGCTGTCCCTCGACCTGATCCATCCGTTCCCGATCAAGGGGAAGGATCGTCCGGAGTTCACCCGCTTCCTCGACGACATGCGGGTCTTCCTGCGGGAGCACGTGGACCCGGTGGCGATCGACCAGAGCGGTGAGTATCCGCCGACCGTCCTGGCCGGACTGCGGCGACTGGGCGCCTTCGGCATGAAGATTCCCCGCGACTACGGCGGCCTCGGCTTCACGGTGTCCGAGTACTGCCGGGCCATGGAGCTGGTGGGCAGCTACGACGGCAACATCGCGGCGGTGCTGTCCGCGCACCAGTCGATCGGGGTGCCGCAGCCGCTCAAGCTGTTCGGCACCGCCGAGCAGAAGGCCAAGTACCTGCCCCGCTGCGCGGCGGGGGCCATCTCCGCCTTCGCCCTGACCGAGCCCGGGGTGGGCTCGGACCCCGCGAGCCTCGCCACCACCGCGGAGCGGCGCGACGACCACTTCGTGCTCAACGGCGAGAAGCTCTGGTGCACCAACGGCACCCTCGCCGAGCTGCTGGTGGTGATGGCGCGCGATCCCCAGACCCACCGGATCAGCGCGTTCGTGGTGGAGACCGGTTGGGAGGGCGTCACGGTCGAGTACCGCTGCCGATTCATGGGACTCCGCGCGCTCGCCAACGGCGTCATCACCTTCCGCGACGTGCGGGTGCCGCGCGAGAACCTCATCGGTCGCGAGGGGCAGGGGCTCAAGATCGCGCTGGCCACGCTGAACACCGGGCGGCTCACCCTGCCCGCGGTCTGCGCGGGCGCGGCCAAGCGCTGCCTCGAGATCTGCCGCGGCTGGGCCGCGGCGCGCGTGCAGTGGGGCGTGCCGATCTGGAAGCACGAGGTCATCGGGAATCGCATCGCGGACATGGCGGCCACCGCCTTCGCGATGGACTCGGTGGCCGTCCTCGCCGCGGCCCTGGCCGACCGGGGAGGCTACGACATCCGGCTCGAGGCGGCTGCCGCGAAGGAGTGGAACACGGTGCGGGCGTGGGAGCTGGCCGACCAGACCCTGCAGATCCGCGGCGGGCGGGGCTACGAGACGGAGCCGTCGCTGGCCGGGCGCGGGGAGGCGGCGATCGGGGTCGAGCGCATGCTGCGCGACCTGCGCATCAACCTGATCTTCGAGGGCTCGAGCGAGATCATGCATCTGTTCATGGCCCGCGAGGCGGTCGACAAGCACCTGGAGGTCGCGGGGGCCCTGATCGATCCGCGCCGGAGCGCGGCGGAGAAGCGCGCGACCCTGCCGCGGGTGGCCGCGTTCTACGCGCGCTGGTACCCGTCGCTCTGGCTCCGCGGCCTCGGCGTGCCCGCGCGTTACGGCGAGCTCGGCCCGCTCGCCCCGCACCTGCGCTTCGTGGAGCGCAGCGCGCGACGGCTCGCGCGGGCGAGCTTTCACGGGATGCTGCGGTTCCGCGCCGGGATGGAGCGCAAGCAGGCGTTTCTCTTCCGGAGCGTCGACATCGCGATGGAGCTGTTCGCGATGGCGGCGGCGGCCACCCACGCCGCGCGGCTGGCCGACGGGCGCTACCCGGAGGCCGAGCCGGCCCGGGAGCTTGCCGATCTCTTCTGCCGGAACGCTCGGCGCAAGGTGCGGCGGCTCTTCGCCGATCTGTGGCGCAACGACGACGCCCTGAAGGGCCGGGTCGCAGCGGCGGTCATGGCCGACCGTCACACGTGGCTCGAGCGCGGCATCCTCGAGCTGGGGCTCGCGCCCGCCGCGTTCCGGCCGCGTCCGTTCACGGGCTCGGAGCCGGCGCGAGAGAGCGAGAAGGTGCCGGCGGTGCGGAGCTAGCCGCGCGCGGTCACGGCCCGCCGCGCTTGGGGTGGGCCTTGAAGAAGTTCCAGATGACCGCGGTGGCGTCGAAGTCGCGACAGACGCGGCCGACCAGCATCTCGGGCAGGTACTGGGCGCCGCCCGGCCACGTGTGCCCGCCGCCATCGAGGCGCACCAGGATCACCTCGCTGCCGTCCCGCCCGCCCGGGTAGACCGTCCGGAGGCCGCCGCAGCGGTCCGCCCCGGCCCCGGCCGGGAGAGCCTCCCACACCGGGTCCCTCCCCCCGTTCAGCGCGGCCCAGCGACGCGCGGCCTCCTCGGTGTCGATGATCCGGCCGCGCCCGAAGGCCACCGCGCCACCGTGATAGGGCACGAGCGGGTCGCGCGTGCCCTGGACCATGAGCACCGAGACCGGCTGCTCCGGCCGGAGCCACGGCTCCGCCGGGTCGGCGATGCCACCGACCACCGGGGCGATGGCCGCGATGCGGGCCGACAGGTGCGCGGCCAGGTAGTGCGAGAAGATGGCGCCGTTCGAGATGCCGGTGGCGTAGACGCGTCGCGGATCCACCGCGTACGCGTGGCCGATCGTGTCGATCACCGCGGTCACGAAGCCGACGTCGTCGACGTGGTCTCGATGGGCAAGCGAGCTCGTGAACTCGCGGCCGTCGTTCCAGTTCTTTCCGAGACCTTCGGGGAAGGCGACGAGGAAGCCCTCGCGGTCGGCCAGTGGCGTGAAGCGGGTGAGGCGCTCGGTGCCGGGGCCGTTGCCGCCGCCGCCGTGGAATACCAGCACGAGGGGAACGGGGATCGCGGGAAGGGCCGGCGGCACGTGCAGGTAATAGCGGCGGCTGACGCCGTCGACCTCGAGGGTATGGGCGGCGAGCGGGCGCTCCACCCCACGGGCGGTCGAGACCGCCACGAGCCCGGCGAGGGCGAGGGCGAGCGGGAGCCGACGCATCGCTGATCTGGAGCCTATCGCGGCCGGCGAAAGGGTACAATCGCCGCGGCTCCGGAAGGAGGGGCACCCCGATGACCACCGATCTGCTCGAGACCGTGAAGGATGGAGTGGCCGTGCTGACCCTCAACCGGCCCGACCGGCTCAACGCCATGTCGCGCCCGATGCTGGACGCCATGCTGGAAGCCCTGCCGCGCCTGGCCGACGATCCGGCGGTCGGCGTCGTGGTCCTCACCGGCGCCGGACGTGGCTTCTGCGCGGGCGGCGACGTGAAGGCCATGGCCGAGGGCAACGAGCTGGGCGGCCAGACCATGGAGGAGAAGGCGCAGGCCCTGCGGGCGCGCATGGAGGTGTCGCGCTGGCTGCACGAAATGCCCAAGCCCACGATCGCGATGCTGCGCGGGCCGGCGGCGGGCGCCGGGCTCTCGCTCGCGATGGCCTGCGACATGCGTGTGGCCTCCGACACCGCACGGCTCGGCACCGCCTTCGCGCGCGTGGGCTATTCGGGGGACTTCGGCGGTAGCTACTACCTGACCCAGCTGGTGGGGACGGCCAAGGCGCGGGAGCTCTACTTCACCGCCGACCTGCTGGACGCCCAGCAGGCCCTCGGCCTGGGCCTGGTCAACCGCGTCGTCCCGGATGCCCGGCTGGAGGAGGAGACGATGGCGCTGGCCTCCCGTCTGGCCCGCGGGCCGCGCGTCGCCTTCCGCTACATGAAGCGGAACATGAACGCGGCGGAGAGCGCCTCGCTCAAGGAGATGCTCGATCTCGAGGCGTGGCACCACACGCGCACCGGGATGACCGAGGACCACCGCGAGGCCGCGCGCGCCTTCGTCGAGAAGCGCGAGCCCCAGTTCAAGGGTCGCTAGCCCCGACCCGCCAGGCGAGGTAGAGCGCGCCCAGGCTCATCCCGCCGATCACCGCGACGGTGGCGACGGTCGAGACCTGGGCGAGCCACGCCAGGGTGCCGCTCGACAGGCCGACGAAGGCGAGGCCCACCACCGGGATCATCGGCGCGCCGCAGCCCATCACCGTGCAGCCCCCGGTGGCCAGACCGAGCACGCTGCCGGCCGCCCCCAGTACGCCACCCTGCGGGGCCCCCCGCAGCCCGCGGCCGGCGCCCCCCGTCCGCTCGCGCCGGTAGCGCCACAGCGCGAAGTAGACCCCGACCAGGACCGCCATCAGGGCGAAGCGGGCCAGGTCGGACGCGGTCACCGCGAAGCCCCAGTCGACGCCGAAGATCCCGTCGGCCGAGAACCAGAAGAGCGCCAGGTTGAAGGCCCGCTCGAGCCGCTCGCCGAGGGGACCGGGGCCCGAGCGGAGGTAGCCGGGCAGGCTCGGCAGCCACGGATTGAACGTGAAGTAGTCGACCCGGGCTCGGGCGATCGAAAGGACGAGCGGGGGGACCAGGATATCGAGGGCGAACACGGTGGCGGCCACGCCCGCGAAGGTGCCGCGGCGCGCTCCGAGCGCCCGGCCGAGACCCCCGAGGACACGCCTGAGCCCGTACATGGTCCGCCCAGCCAGATTATAGTGGGTGCCCGGAGCTCCGGGGAACTTCTTGCGCTGGCGTCGGTTGCTGGGGCAGAGTATGGCGCAGCATGACCCCCACGCAGCAACGTCGTTCGAGCAGACCCCCAACGAGGAGGGCCCACACATGACTCAAGAGGTCAGCCGTCGAGACTTCCTGGCCCGACTGGGCGTGACGGTCGGCACCGCCGCCGCCGGCGCGGCCGCCGGCGCCGGAATTCCCCTGGCCGCCGTGCCGCTGGTCACCCCGGCGTACGGGCAGCCCAAGGGGACCATCCCGGACACGCCGTACAAGATCGCCCACATGACGTTCTTCACCGGGCCCGCCGCGGTGCTGGGCGAGCCCTCGTTCAAGGGCCACACCCTCGCCGCCGAGGAGATCAACGCCCAGGGCGGCCTGCTCGGCAAGCGCAAGATCGAGACCTTCAAGGCCGACGAGAATGCGGGCACCGACGCCAACGTGAAGGAGATGCGGCGGCTCAAGCTCTCCGAGAAGGTCGACCTCTTCACCGGCGTCATCTCGAGCGGCAACACCCCCGCGCTCGGCCCGGTGGCCGAGGAGCTCAAGCTCCTCACCATCTTCGTGGACGGCTGCACCGACTTCCTCTTCGACAAGGCGGTGCCGAACCCCCACTACATCTTCCGCATCACCAATATCCAGTCGGCGGACGGGGTGACCTGCGCCATGGCCATCGCGCAGACGTGGCCGAAGGCGCGCCGCATCGCCCACATCCATCCCGACTACTCCTACGGCCGCAACGCCTTCGACCACGTCAACATCGTCATGAAGAAGCTGATGCCGGGGGCGCAGGTGGTGTCGGAGGGCTGGCCGAAGCTCGGCACCACGGACTTTACCTCCCACATCACCAAGACCATCTCGTCCAAGCCGGACCTGCTGGTGTCGTCGGTGTGGGGCGGCGACTACGTGGCCCTCTACAAGCAGGCGCTGCGCTACGACCTGTTCAAGAAGATGAAGTTCGCGTCCACCATCGCGTTCGGAGTGGCCCCGCACGCCATCGGCAAGGATCATCCGGAAGGCGCGATCGCGGGCGTGCACTCCAACTACTACTTCAACTTCCCGCCGAATAATCGCTGGCCGCTCAACACCGAGTTCGTGAAGAAGTACTACGACCGCTGGAAGGAGTACCCGAACTTCCAGTCCGAGGGCGCCTACTCCACCCTCTACATGCTGAAGACCGCGGTCGAGAAGGCCAACCGGCTCGCGGGCGGCTGGCCGGACGACGACGCCATCATCGGCCAGCTCGAGGGTCTGATGCACCCCGGCCCGGCGGGCTACGTGTATATCCGCCCGGACACCCACCAGGGTTACAAGGACGCGATGACCGGGTTCAGCATCAACTCGCCCGACTATCCGTTCCAGATCCTGGACCCGACCCGCATCATCACGATCCCGATCCGCAACATCACGGCGCCTCCCGGCTGGCCCAAGGGGGAGCCGACCTCGACGTACACCTGGATCGACAAGACCTGGCCGCAGATGAAGGCCTGAGGTCGGCGGTCACGCCGGCTTCTGACCCCGGCCCTCTCCCCCTTGCGGGGGAGAGGGGGATCGAAGGAGCCCTCTCCCCCGCAAGGGGGAGAGGGCGAGGCCCGCGAGTCCGGCTCCTCACCGGCGTCGTCGCGGCTCTCGTCACTCTCGCGGGCGCGCTCGTGCCCGCGCGCGCGGGCCACGAGCTGCCGTTCTACCCCGGTTACTATCCGCAGGAGATCCGCGTCGAGACGCTGACGCCGGCGGCGGCGGTCCCGCTGCTCCGCAACAGCACGCTCCACGCCTACGCGGGGGCCGATCCGTTCGCGGGCGGCCGGCTCCCCGCCAACGTGAGCGCGGTGGAGTCGCTCGCGGGCTACGTCGTGGCCACCGCCGGCGCGCCGACGCCGGACGCGGCGGCACGCTGCGCCGGCGCGCGCCGCGCCGCCCGGGCGGTCGGCGCGGCGCGGGTCGCCGGGTTCGTGCCGTACGCGTACCCGGTCACCCCGTACCACGGCGACTACCTCGAGCACTTCGACCTGATCGAGGCGGCCCGGCGGGCGGTGGAGAGCGCACCCCCGGACGCGCCGCCGCGCCTGGTCGCCCGCGGCGCCCTCGCCGAGCGGCTGCTCAAGGCGTCGAAGGACGGCGCCGGCGCGAAGCCCGGCGACACCGTCCTCGAGGAGGTCGATCTGGAGGCCCTGCTCGCTCCCTACGCGGTCACCGGGGGCGGCTCGTTCAGGCCCCCGTGGGTCAAGGAGGGATGGTTCCAGGCCTACCTGCTCCAGGCCCCGACGATGACCGACCCCGCGGCCCGGCAGGCGGCGGATCAGCTCTACCGCCGGCTCGTCACCGGCGCCTACGACGGCCCCGCCGAGCGCGCCGACCTCGCGCGGCGCCTGGTCGGCCGCCTGGGTGGAGGCTGCGAGCGCATGGTCGTGGGCTACTCGCTGCGGCGGGAGCCGTTCAACGCCGAGTTCTCGCAGGGCATCGAGAACATCGCGTGGGACTCCCAGGGCGGCTTCGACTCGGACATCTTCGTGCGCACCGCCAAGCTCAAGGACTTTCCCTGGAACGGCTGGATGCGGGTCGGCATCGGTGCGCGCCCCACCGCGGCGTGGAACCCGGTCGCCGGCTTCAGCGATCCGGCCGGCCGGCTCCTCTGGGCCGCGCTCGGCGATCCCGCGTTCCTGCCCGGGCCCTACGGGGCGGGCCCGGTCCCGCATCGAGCGGTGCCGGCCGCGGTGGTGGTGGGCGGTCCGGCCGGCGTGGAGATTCCCGAGGACGCCGTGCTACCCGAGCCGGGGACCGGCCTCTTGCGCGAGGTCGGAAAGGGCAAGACCGCGAAGGCCAAGGTGGTCTACCGGCTCTGGGCCTCGGCTGCGCACGACAACACGCGCCTCGGCCCCGCGGACGCGATCTACCCTTACGCTTTCGCGGCGCGCTGGGGCACCCGGCGCGCCCCGCCCGGCGTGGAGTACGACCCCGCGGTCGACGCGGCCACCCAGGCCGCGCGCCAGGCCCTGGCCGGCGTGCGGGTGGTGAAGGTCGACAGCGAGGTGCGACGCTATGCCGACATCACCTTCACCTACGTGGTGCCGGTGGTGGAGGTCTACCTGAACGCGGCGTCGACCGATCCGCAGGAGCTGGCCGCCCTGGCCCCGCCGTGGAGCCCGGTGCCGTGGCACGTGACCGTGCTGATGGAGGAGGCGGTCAAGCGCGGAGTGGGCGCCTTCTCCGCGGGCGAGGCCCGGCGCCGCGGGGTGCGCTGGCTCGATCTCGCACGCGACGCCAAGACGCGCGAGGCGCTCGGCGCCATCCTGGACGGGCTCGCGCGCGAGAACCACGTGCCGGCGGCGCTGCGCCGGCTGGTCAGCGCGGACGAGGCACACGCGCGCTGGGCCGCCCTGCGACAGTTCGCACAGCGGCGCGGGCACTATCTCGTGACGAGCGGACCCTACCAGCTCGAGAAGTGGAGCGACGCGGCGGTGGTGCTCCAGGTCTTCCGCGACATGACCAGCCCGCTCGGGGTGGGGACGTACGACCGCTTCGCCATCCCGCGCCGGGCCTACGTCGCGCGCATCACCGCGCGTGGCGACCGGCTCGAGATCGCCCCCGAGATCGAGCGGCTCGAGAAGTTCCTCCGCCAGTACCGGCTCGTACGGGAGCCGCTCGGCTCCGGGGCCGACGAGGACAAGGTCGACGTGCCCGCCTGCCGCTTCGTGATCGTGGCCGCTGACGGCCGCGTGGCCGCCGCCGGTATCTCCCACGACGTGCAGGCCCACCGGGTGGTGGTCGACCTGAAGGGCCGGCTCAAGCCGGGGGCCTATACCGCCCTGGTGGCCCTGGTCCTGGGGGACAACTACGTGAGTCCCGAGGTCGCGACCGCGCAGTTCCGGGTTGATGCCGCCCCCTGAGTTGAGGCATCGTATCCGCCCATGGACATCCCGACCCTCGTAGTCCACCTCCTCAACGCGCTCCTCTACGCGTCGGTGATGTTCCTGATCGCGGGCGGATTGAGCCTGATCTACGGGGTCATGCGAATCGTGAACCTGGCCCACGGCAACCTCTACGCCTTCGGCGCCTACGTGAGCGCGTGGGCGGTCGGGCGAGCCCTCGGCTCCGCCACCGAGGCGAGCCTGTGGATGTACGCGCTCCTGCCAGTGGGGGCGCTGGCCGCCGCGCTTCTGGGCGCGGTACTCGAGCCCACGCTGCTCCGCCCGCTCTACCGGCGCGCCGAGGAGTACCAGCTCCTCATCACCTTCGGGCTGCTCCTGATCCTCGAAGACCTCATGCGGTTCCTGTGGGGACCCTATCCGCTGCAGGCGAGCGCGCTCTACGAGGCGCTCGGCAGCCTCACCATCGGCGATTCGATCTACCCGACCTACAACCTGGCCGTGGTCGTCGTCGGGGGCGTCGCCGCGGCGGGTCTCTGGGCCTTCGTGTACCGGACCTCGTTCGGGGTGGTGCTGCGCGCCACCTCGCAGAACATGCGGATGGCCTCGGCCCTGGGCGTGAACGTCAACCGCGTCTACGTGCAGGCCTTCACCCTCGGCTGCTTCATGGCTGGCCTGGGCGGCGCGGTGATCATGCCCCAGCAGGGTGCGGTGCTGGGCATGGGGGTGGACGCCCTGATCCTGGCCTTCGTGGTGGTGGTGATCGGCGGGCTCGGCAGCCTCGAGGGCGCCCTGATCGGCGCGCTCATGGTGGGGCTCGTGCGCGAAGCGGGCATCACGTTCTTTCCGGAGATCGAGCTGGCCGTCCTCTACCTGATGGCAGCGATCGTGCTCTTCATCCGGCCCGCGGGCATCCTGGGCCGCGCATGAGCGCCGCCGCGGCGCCACGCCGGGTGCTCGCCTGGTCTGCTCCCGTGCTGGCCGCGCTGATCGTGCTTCCGTTCCTGGTGCCGCCGTGGCAGACTGTGCTGCTCTCCTACGGCCTGGTCCTGGCGATCGCCGCGCTCGGCTTCAACCTGCTGCTGGGCTACACCGGACTGCTCTCCTTCGGCCACTCCGCCTACTTCGGAGTGGGAGCCTACGCGGTGGCGTTCATCGTGAAGTACGCGAAGCTCGAGTCCATGGAGGCCTTCCTGCTGGGCGGCATCGTGGCCTCGGGACTGGTGGCCGCGCTCTTCGGGCTGCTCTGCGTGCGGTACACCAAGATCTTCTTCGGCATCCTCACCATGGCCCTCTCCCAGGTGCTGTGGAGCCTGGCCTTCAAGTTCTTCTGGGTGACCGGCGGCAGCGACGGCCTCCGGGTGCCGACGCCGACCCTGCTGGGCGGCCTCGTGCAGACGGGCGGAGACAAGCAGGACTTCCTCTCGCATCGGTACTATTTCTACGTACTCGCGGTGTTCGTGATCGCGGTGGCGGTCATGTGGGTCATCGTGCACTCCCCCTTCGGCAAGGCGCTCCAGGCCATTCGAGACAATGAGACTCGGGCCGAGTTCGTGGGCGTGCAGGTCTGGCACTACCGCTGGGTGGCCTTCGTCATCTCCGGCATCTTCACCGGGCTGGCGGGGGCGCTGTGGGTCCCGCTGAACGGCCTCACCACGCCGGAGATCATGCACTGGACGTTCTCCGGCAAGATGGTCTTCTTCACCGTGCTGGGCGGCTTCCAGACCTTCTTCGGCCCCATCATCGGTGCCATCATCTTCAACTACCTCGAGAACTGGGCGGTCGGCTACACCGTGTACTGGCAAATGGTGCTGGGCATCGTGCTGGTGGTGCTGGTGCTGGCCCTGCCCGCGGGCATCGTGGGCACGCTACGGCGCCTGCTCCCGCGCCCGGTGCGGGCGGTGTGATCGTGGATCTCCTCAAGACCACCCAGCTCACCAAGTCCTTCGGGGACACCCACGCGGTGGACCACGTGGACTTGACGGTGGCGGCGGGCGAGGTGCTCGCCCTCATCGGCTCCAACGGGGCGGGGAAAACCACGCTGATCAACCTGATCAGCGGGCTGATCGCCCCGGACTCGGGCCGCGTCGACTTCCAGGGGGCCGACATCACCCGGGCCTCGATCCACCACAAGATCGGGCTCGGCATCGCCCGCAGCTTCCAGCTCGTGAACCTCTTCGATCATCTCTCGGTCCAGGACAACGTGGCCCTCGCGATCTTCTCGCGCGAGGGTCGCACCCGGCGCCTGCTCTCGCTCGCCGACGCCGACACCGGGGTCCGCGACGAGGGAGCCGCGGTGCTGAAGCAGTTCGGCCTGGACGCGCGCGCCGACTCCCCGGCGGGCGGGCTGTCGCAGGGCGAGCGCAAGCTCCTAGACGTGGCGGTGGCCTACGCGCTGCGCCCCAAGCTGCTCTTCCTCGACGAGCCCACCAGCGGGGTGAGCACGCGGGAGAAGGCCCCGATCATGGACATCATCACCCAGGTGGTGCGCTCGGGCGGCATCACCGCGGTGATCGTCGAGCACGACATGGACGTGGTGTTCACCTACTGCCCCCGGATCATCGCGATGCATCAGGGAACCATCCTGGCCGACGGCAGCCCGGAGCAGATCCGGAGCAACGCGCAGGTCACCGCCAACATGCTCGGGACCTGATCGATGCTGGACGTCGAGCGCATCAACACGTATCGGGGGCCCGCGCACGTGCTCCGCAACCTGTCGCTCACGGTGGGAGACCGGGAGTCGGTCTGCCTGGTCGGCCGCAACGGGGCCGGCAAGACCACCACCATCGACAGCGTCATGGGCCTGCTGCCGGTCAAGAGCGGTCGCATCGCCTTCGCGGGCCAGGACATCACGCGGGTCCCCACCCACAAGCGCGCGCTGGCCGGAATCGGGTATTCTCCGGAGGACGCGGGCATCTTCCCGGACCTCACGGTGGCCGAGAACTTCCTCATCAGCCAGTCGCTGGCGAGGACGGCGGGGAAGAGGGGCGAGCCGGTGTCGGCGGACGGGATCGACGAGCGGGTGCTCGCCCTGTTCCCGGAGATCCGCACCTTCACGGGGCGTCGTGGCCTCTACCTGTCGGGAGGACAGAAGAAGATGGTCGCGATCGGGCGGGCGATGACGCTGTCGCCGACTATCCTGTTGCTGGACGAGCCCTTCGAGGGGCTGGCCCCGGTGGTGGTGACCCGCTTCATCGACGCGGTGAAGCAGATCAAGGGCATGGGCATCTCGCTGCTCATCGCGGAGTCCAACCTCATGACCGCGTCCCGCGTCGCCGACCGCCTCTTCGCGATCGACCGTGGCGAGATCATCTTCGAGGGCGAGCCGGGCCGCGCGTTCGAGAACCCCGACGTCATGAAGACCATCCGCGGCTGATGCTCGCCTTCCTCGCCCCGACCCCGACTCCGGCCCGCGCGGCGGCCATCCTGCGCCAGATCTTCTGCGGCCTGCCCGCGTCGTTCGCGTTCCGCCTCTGGGACGGCCAGGAGGTCCGCGTGGGCCCGGGCGTCCCGGTGTGCACGGCGGTGATCAAGAGCCCGCAGATCTTTCTCGATCTCATCCGCGATCCGTCGCCGTACAATTTCGCCGAAGCCTACGTGCAGAGCCGGCTCGATCTGGAGGGCGACCTCTTCCAGGCGATGGACGTGGCCAACGCGGTGGAGGGTGTCCGGGTGACGCCGCTCCAGAAGGTCAAGATCCTCCTCTCCCTGTGGAGGCGGTGATGGACCACGACGCGATCGTGGTGGGGGGCGGTCCCGGCGGCAGCACCGCGGCGTGGCGGCTGGCCCTGGCCGGGCTGCGGCCGCTGGTGCTCGACGCGGCGGTGTTCCCGCGCGTGAAGATCTGCGCGGGGTGGGTGACCCCGGAAGCCCTGGCGGATCTCGAGGTCGACCCGGACAAGTACCCGCTGACGATCCAGCCCTTCGACCGCTGCGTGCTCGAGTTCGAGGGCGCGCGCCACCCGACCGACTGGCGGCATCCCACCAGCTACGGCATCATCCGTCGCGAGTTCGACCACTACCTGCTCGAGCGGGCGGCGGGCGCGGGCGCCGACGTGCGCTGGGGAATCCGCGTCACCGGGGTCACCGCCGGGGCCGACCGGGTGCGGGTGGAGACCGATCACGGCGCCTTCGAGGCGCCCGTCGTGATCGGGGCGGGCGGCCATCGCTGCCCGGTAGCGCGCGCGCTCGGGCAGGTGTCCGAGCGGGAAGAGGTGGTGGTGGCCCAGGAGAGCGAGACGCGGCTGCCCCCCGAGTGGGCCGCCCGGCTCGAGCCCTTCCTGCGCGCCCCCGAGATCTACGTGGAGCCCGACCTGCGCGGCTACGGCTGGTACTTCCCGAAGCGCGACTTCCTCAACGTGGGCGTGGGCTGTACCCACGGCGACGACGGCAGCCTTCCCCGGCGGCGCGACGCGCTGGTGGCGAGCCTGCGCGCGGCCGGGCGCCTCCCCGAGGGCCTGCCGCTCGCGCCGTTCAAGGGGCACGCCTACGTGGTGCGGCGCCAGGCGCCCCGCCGGCTCCACGGCGCCCGCTTCTGCCTGATCGGCGACGCGGCCGGGCTCGCGCGTGACCTGTCGGGCGAGGGGATCGGCCCCGCGATCAGGAGCGGTCGCCTGGCCGCGGAGGCGGTCGCGGCGCTCGTCCGCCAGGGCGCGCCGCTCGACGGCTACGCCCGGCAGATCGTCGACCGCTACGGCCCGGGCGAGCTCGGCTGGCTGAAGCGTCGGCTCTCGAGCCTGCCCGAGGCGGTGGCGCGCCTGGGTGTCCGCGTCGTGCTGGGCTCCGAGCGGGCCCGGCGCCGCATCGTGTTCAACTCGATCTTCGGTATGCGGGAGGTGGCTCCATGACCCGGTCCGCACGTCCCCGGTCGAAGCAGCACGACGCCGAGGCCATCGCGCACCACTACGACGTCTCCAACGACTTCTACGCGCTCTTCCTCGATCCGCTGATGGTCTACACCTGCGCGTACTACCGGGACCCCGACGGCAAGCTCGAGCAGGCGCAGGCCGACAAGCTCGACCTGGTCTGCCGCAAGCTCCGCCTCAAGGCGGGGGAGCGAGTGCTCGACATCGGCTGCGGCTGGGGCGGATTCAGCATCTGGGCCGCCCAGCACTACGGGGTGGAGGCCCACGGGGTGACGCTCTCGCGGGAGCAGGCGGAGTGGGCGACCGCGCGGATCAAGCGCGAGGGGCTCGAGGGGCGCTGCCTGGTCGAGTACCGCGACGTGCGTGACCTGCCCGAGGACGCGCGGTACGACAAGATCGCGGCGATCGGGATCATCGAGCACGTCGGCATCCCCAACTACCCGTCCTTCTTCGGCCGGGTGAAGCAGATGCTGAACGACGGCGGGCTCTACCTCAACCACGGCATCCACCACGAGTTCCACTGGCAGGAGACGAGCCAGAGCGATTTCCTCTACCGCTACGTGTTTCCCAACGGCGATCTCTCGGGGGTGACCCAGACTCTGACCGAGATGGAGCGGGCGGGCTGGGAGCTGCTGGATCTCGAGAACCTCCGCCTGCACTACGCGCGCACCTGCCGGCACTGGGCGGAGCGCCTGAAGGCGCGCGCCGACGAGGCGCGCGAGATCGTGGGCGAGCAGGTCTACCGGACCTGGCTGCTCTACCTGACGTGCTCGTCGGCGGCCTTCACGAACGGCTCCATCGGCCTCTACCAGGTGCTGATGCAGAAGCAGTGGGACCAGACGCGCGGGCCCGATCCCACGATCCGCGAGGGCATCTACGCGGGCTGGTAGGGCCGCCGGTCAGCGACCGGCCCGGACCCGCTCGATCTCGTCCAGGTGCTCGCGCCGGTGCGCGGCGCGGCTCACGCTGATCGGGGAGCCGGCCGCCGCGTTGGCGGCGAGCAGCGCGTCGGAAGCGGCCGCGACCCGCTGATCCGCCACCACCGCCGCTTCCACCGCGAGCCGGGCGGCTGCCCGGGGCAGGAGCGCCAGGCAGAGCGGCTTGCCCGCGTCGTTGATCCACTCCACGGCGGCCTCCTCAATAGGGGGGGGCGGGGTGCCCCGGCCGTCCGCGCCCCAGCGATCCATCAGCACCACGATCCGCTGGTCCCAGTAGGCCAGGTGGGCGAGTACGCCCGCCACCGTCCAGCCGGCGGGCATGGGCTGCGCCAGCTCCTGGTCGCTCAGCCTGTCCACGAGAGCCCGAAGTCGGGCGAGCTGCGCCTGATTCTCCGCCACGTACGAGCGATCCGCCGCCATGTCGATCTCCCGGTGAGAGTAGCCTGTGACTTCGTGCCCGTACTATAACCCCGCGGTCCACGGCGCGTGAAACGCCGACCCGTTGCCGCCCCCGCCCCAACTGTGCTACACACGCGGGAGCGATGGATGTCCTCGCCGTGCACGCCGCCCGGCACCCCGACAAGCCCGCCCTCGTGGAAGGTGAGCGCGTCTGGAGCTGGGCCGAGTTCATCAGCCGGCGGAACCGTCTCGGCCACGGGCTCCTCGCCCTCGGCCTGCCCCCCGGCGGCCACGTCATCGTCTACGCCGAGAACTCGCTCGAGCACTACCTGGCCGGGTCGGCCGCGCGAGCTGCCGGGCTCATCCCGGCGCCGATGAATCACCGGCTGGTGGCGGAGGAGGTCGCCTACATCCTCGACCACTCCGACGCGGTGGCGGTGCTGGTGAGCGACCGCTTCCTTCCCATGGTCGAGGTGGTCCGGGCCGAGACTCCCAAGGTTCGCCACGTCATCCTGCTCGGCGCGGAGCGGCGGTCGTGGGCCATCCACCTCGACGACCTGCTGGCGGCCGGCCGGCCCGACCCGGTGGAGCCGCCGGGCGGCGCGGGCTTCGGCGCGTCCATCATCTACACCGGGGGCACCACCGGGCGACCCAAGGGCGCCCTGCGCCGGGGCATGAATCCGCAAGACCTGATGGACACCCTGCGGGCGATGGACCTGCTCGACCCCGACCACGTCCACCTGGTGGCCGGGCCCATGTACCACTCCGCGCCGGGCGGCCTCGCCCTCTACGCGCACCTGGTCGGAGCCACCGTCGTCATCATGCCGAAGTTCGACCCCGAGCAGGCGCTGGCCCGGATCGCGCGCCACCGCTGCAGCAGCACCTTCATGGCGCCGACCTTGCTCAAGCGCATCGTGGACCTGCCCGCGGCGGTGCGGGCGCGCTACGACGTGTCGTCGATGCGCACGATCATCATGGCGGCGGCGCCCTGTCCGATGAGCGTCAAGGAGGCGGTGGTGGCGTACTTCGGGCCGGCGCTCTACGAGTTCTACGGCTCGAGCGAGCTCGGGGTGAACACGATCCTTCGCCCGGAGGACGTGCTCCGGAAGCCCGGCTCGTGCGGGCGGGCCGCCCCCGGCAAGGAGATCGCCCTCCTCGACGACGACGGCCGCCCGGTGCCGGTGGGCGCGCCGGGGGAGCTCTACGTGCGGCGGTGCCCCGGGCTGCTCGACGAGTACTATCGAGATCCCGAGGCGTCCGCCCGGATGCAGCGGGGCGAGTGGTACACGGTGGGTGACGTGGCCTACGTGGACGCGGACGGCTTCTACCACATCTGCGACCGCAAGCGCGACATGATCATCTCGGCGGGCGTCAACGTCTATCCGGCCGAGATCGAGGACGTGCTGCACCGCCACCCCAAGGTGCTCGACGCGGCCGTGTTCGGCGTGCCCGACGACGAGTGGGGCGAGCGGGTGCACGCGGCCCTCCACGTGCGCCCGGGGGAGACGCTCGGCCCCGAGGAGATCACCGCCTTCTGCCGTCAGCACATGGCGGGTTACAAGGTGCCCCGGGAGATCTCCTTCCACGACGTCTTCCCGCGCGACGCGGCGGGCAAGCTGCTCAAGCGCCAGCTCCGCGAGCCGTACTGGGCCGGCCGCGCCGCGCGGGTGTGACGGTGCGGGGCCCGCGCGCGCGCCTGACCGCCAAGATCACGGTGGTGATCGTCCTGGTGCTGGTGGTCGGCTTCGGGGTCGCGACCATCCTCACCATCCAGCGGGAGAGCATGCTGCTGGTCGAGCAGAACAAGATCGCGGCGCGGCAGCTGATCGGCACCCTGGTGGCGAGCATCGAGACCGCGATGCTCTCCGAGCGGCCCGACATCACCCGCGGCCTCATCGACGACCTGCGCGGCTCGAAGCTCGTCACCGGCCTCGTGGTCTACCGCCGCAACGGGGTCGAGGCCTTCACCGACCTCGCCACCCTCCGCGAGGTCTCGAAGGAGGCCGAGCTGCCCAAGAGGGTCATGGCCTCGATCGAGAAGATGCGCCGCGATCCGGGCCGCACCATGGCCGGCCCGCTCTTCACCCGCGCGCTCGAGACCATCCAGACCCAGGAGGCCCTCGAGTTGCGCGACGGCGCGACCACCTTCACCCTCTACCAGCCGATCGAGAACCGGGAGCGCTGCCAGGGCTGCCACGGCTCGGACCACAAGGTCCGGGCGGTCATCCAGGTCGCGACCTCGATGGAGCCGGTCATGGCGGAGGTTCGGCTGCAGCGCAACCGCCAGATCATGATCGGCCTCATGACGATCGTGGCGGCCGCGGTGGTGCTGGCGGTGGCGATGCGCTACGTGGTGGTCCGGCCGATCCACGAGCTGGCGCTCGTGGCCCGACGCATCGGCGAGGGCGACTTCGCGGTGCGGGCCCGGGCCGGCTCGGGCGACGAGGTGGGCGAGCTGGGCGGCGCGCTGAACGACATGACCGAGCACCTGGCCCGCACCCAGCAGGATCTCGCGGCGCGCAACACCGAGCTGGCCACCGCGCTCGAGAACCTGCAGGCCTCCCAGCAGCGCCTCGAGGTGCTCGAGCAGCTCAAGGGGGAGCTCTCGAAGTTCGTGCCGGATGCGGTCAAGGAGCTCCTCGAGCGGGATCCCACCGCGACCAGTCTCGAGAAGCGCAACGAGGAGGTCTCGGTGCTCTTCCTCGACATCGCGGGCTACACGCGGCTCAGCGAGACGGTCGACGCCAAGCGGCTGAACCAGCTCGTGCAGACCTACTTCTCCACCTTCCTCGAGATCATCCGCCACTACCACGGCGACGTGAACGAGACCGCGGGCGACGGGCTGATGGTGATCTTCCAGCGCAAGCGTCGCGGGGAGAGCGGCGGCGACGAGGACCACGCGCTCAACGCCACCCGCGCCGCCTTCGCGATCCGTCAGAAGACGGTCGCGCTCAACGAGGAGTACGCGGGGGTGTTCCCGGCGGTAGCGCTCCACATGGGGATCAACACCGGGCAGGCCCTGCTGGGCGCCACCAAGCTGGGCGGCGCCGGGTCGCAGCGCTGGACCTTCACCGCCACCGGCCCCACCACCAACATCGCGGCCCGGTTCGCGGGCGCCGCCGAGGGCGGCGACATCGTGGTGGGCCAGGTGACCGCGGACCGGATCGCGGGCGTCTTCGTCCTCGAGTCGCTCGGCGAGCGGGCTTTCAAGAACGTGTCGCAGCCGCTGGCGGTCTACCGCGTGATCCCGCCCGGGGTCTACAGCAAGGTCACCTAGGCGCCGCCGCCGCCGCCCTTCCAGTCGAACCCGGTGACCGAGACCCGGTAGGAGGCGCCGGTCACCTTGATCGGCACCTCGAAGTAGGTGCGGTCGTTCAGCTGGACCACGCCCCGCACGAACCCCACGGTGCGGCCGATCACCGCGCCGGAGGCATCCAGGGTCTCGACCAGCAGTTGCACGTCGGAGGCCGGGCGCCCGTAGTCGTTGTAGACATAGCCCTGGATCACCGGCCGGCCTCCACGCGTGGCTCCGACCTCCCAGTCGAGCCGGATCCGCGCGTCGACACTCGACGCCGCGCTCAGGGCGGCGGCCGGCCGGACGGGGCTCCCGGCGGCCAGGGCCAGCACGGCCATCGTGGCGAGCAGCAGGCGCTTCATCGCGATCCTCATGGTGGCTGCCTCCTACCTTCTAGGATGTGCGCCGCGCCCGCCGGGATGCGGGGGATCAGCGGCGGCCGCCCGCCATGCCCGCCGCCTCGGGCAGGGCCCGGAGCCGGCCCATCGCCAATACCCCCAGGGCAGGGCCGATCGCGAGCATGGCGAAGGCCCAGCGCCAGCCGACCAGCCCGACCACGGGTGGGACGAGCCAGATGGAGGCCATGGTCAGCGCGAAACCCAGGCAGGTCTGGGTGGTGAGCGCGGTCCCGACATAGGCGGCGGGAGCCAGCTCGGTCACCGCGGTCGAGAACTGGGCCGAGTCCGCGACGACCGTGCCCCCCCACATGAGGGCCACCAGGAGGGTCGCGATCGGCGGGCCCGCAAAGGTGAAGCCGATCAACACCGCGCAGAGGCCGGACAGGGCCATGGCCGCCATGGTGAGCGCGGTGCGGCCCCAGCGGTCGGCCAGGGCCCCGCCCGCGTAGGCACCCAGGCCGCCGGCGAGGCCAACGCACGCGAAGGTCGCGGCGCTCGCGTTGAGCCCGGCGAAGCTCCCGCCGCCGCGCGCCTCCAGGCTCGCGGCCAGGAACGCGCCCAGCCAGGTCCACATCGCGTACAGCTCCCACATGTGGCCGAAGTAGCCGAGGCAGGCCAACCGCGGGCCGCGCTCGCGCAGCACCGCGGTGGCCATGTGCAGGTCGAAGCGGGCAGGGGGGAAGCGATACGGGCCTTCCGTGACGAGGGTGACCACGAGTGCGCCCGCCGCGGCCAGGACCGAGGCCGCGAACAGGGTGTGGCGCCAGGGGAGCTCGGTGAGGCCGCGGATGAGGTGCGGCGTGGCGGAGCCCACGGTGAGCGCAGCGACCAGCAGCCCGATGGCCAGGCCGCGCCCCTCGCGGAACCAGGTGGCCGCGATCTTCATGGCGGGCGGGTAGGTGCCGGCCAGGCAGACGCCGGTGAGGAAGCGCAGGACCAGCGCCGGTCCCAGGTGGTCAGTGCCGAGCGCGAGCGCGGCATTGATCACCGCGCCGGCCAGCGCGCCCCACATCATGAGCGCGCGCGGCGGCACGACGTCCGGGAGATTGGTGATGGCGGCCGCGAGCGTGCCCGCAATGAAGCCTGCCTGCACCGCGATCGTCAGCCCCGCCCTCCCCGCGTCGCCGAGAGCCCACTCGCGCGAGAGGGCCGGGAGGACCGCGGAGGCGCTGAACCACAGCGACAGCGCGAGCAGCTCGGCCAGGGACAGCAGGCCGAGCGCTCGCCAGCGACCCGGGGCGGCGCTCATGATCGCTGCATCTAATCACAAGTCCGGACGAGGCACGCAAGAGATGCGCTGCGTGAGACGCGCGTGACTCAATGCGACGGTGGGGCGTGTTGACTGGGCACAACCGATCGTCTAGCATCGTCAAAGGCGCCCTGCATCGCGCCATCCGACTCAACGACGAGAGGATTCCATGGCTGATTCGCCGATGACGCTATCGGAACATCTCGCGCGCCAGCAGGCCTTGCTCTCCGACGCACACCCCAATGTCGCCACCGTGGTGGGCCGCATCGGTCGCGTCACTGCGGTCATCGCGCAGGAGCTGGCGCACGCCGCGCTCCGCGATCGCCTGGGCTACGCGGGTGGCACTAATTTCACCGGCGACCAGGTGAAGAAGCTCGACGTGTGGGGACACGAGATCATGGTGGCCGCGCTCCGCGAGACCCGCGTCTGCGCCGCGGTCGTCTCCGAGGAGTCGCCGGCGCCCATCGAGATGGAAGAGGCGGGCAGCGCGCACGCCCTCGTGGTGTGCACCGACCCGGTCGACGGCTCGTCGAACCTCGACGTCAACGGCTCGGTGGGCACGATCTTCGCCCTCCGCGCGTCGGAAGGGAAGACGCCCGCGGGGCCGGTGGCGCTCGGACCTGGGACCCAGCAGCTCGCGGCCGGCTACGTGATGTACGGGCCCGCCACCACGCTGGTCTACACGGTCGGGCAGGGAACGCACGGCTTCACGCTCAACGAGGAGACCGGGGAGTTCCTGCTGACGCACCCCGACATCCGCATTCCCCGACGCGGCAAGACCTACGGCATCAACGAGGGCAACCTCCACTCGTGGCATCCCGGCCAGCGCGCCTTCGTCGAGCACCTGAAGACGCCCGACAAGCCGAGCGGCCGGCCCTACTCGCTCCGCTACTCGGGGGCGATGGTGGCCGACGTCCACCGCATCCTGCTGGACGGCGGGCTGTTCATGTACCCCGCGGACTGGAGCGATCCCAAGAAGCCCAAGGCCAAGCTCCGGCTGCTCTACGAGGTCGCCCCGATGGGGATGATCGTCGAGCAGGCGGGCGGGCGGGCCAGCACCGGCTTCGAGCGGGTGCTGGACCTCGTTCCGACCGACTATCACCAGCGAGCGGCCGTCATCCTGGGCAGCCCCGAAGACGTGGCGACGGCCGACGACTTCTACCGTCGATAACCTCCGCAACCGGAAAGAAAGGGCATCCCATGGAACCACGAGTGAAGGAGATCCTGAGCTGGTACAGCAGTGACAGCCCTGGCACGCGCACCAACATCGCCCGGCTGCTCAATCACGGGCGGCTCGCCGGCACCGGCAAGCTCGTCATTCTCCCGGTGGACCAGGGCTTCGAGCACGGACCCGCGCGCAGCTTCGCGGTCAACCCCGCCGGCTACGATCCGACCTACCACTTCCGCCTCGCCATCGACGCCGGCTGCAATGCCTACGCGGCGCCGCTCGGCTTCCTGGAGGCGGGGGCCGCCGAGTTCGCCGGCGAGGTGCCGCTGATCCTCAAGATGAACAACCACGACGTGCTCCACGACGAGAAGGACCCGCTCTCCGCGGTGACCGGCTCGGTCAAGGACGCGCTCCGGCTCGGCTGCGTCGCGGTGGGCTTCACGATCTACCCGGGCTCCTCGCAGGCCCAGATCATGTACCAGCAGTGCCGCGAGATGATCCAGGAGGCCAAGGCCAACGGCCTCGCCGCGGTGGTGTGGTCCTACCCTCGCGGGACCGATGTGAGCAAGGCCGGGGAGACTGGTCTGGATGTCGTCGCCTACGCGGCGCAGATCGCGGCCCAGCTCGGCGCCCACGTGATCAAGGTGAAGCCGCCCACCGAGCACATCGAGCAGGCCGAGGCCAAGAAGGCCTACGAGAAGGCCAAGGTGCCGATGGCCACGCTGAGCGAGCGCGTGCGCCACGTGGTGCAGTCCTCCTTCGACGGCCGGCGCATCGTGATCTTCTCGGGCGGGGCCACCAAGGAGAACGACGAGGCGATCTTCGACGAGTGCCGCGGCATCCGCGACGGCGGCGGCTTCGGCTCCATCATCGGGCGCAACTCGTTCCAGCGGCCGCGCGATCACGCGCTCCGGTTCCTGGACACCGTGATGAAGATCTACTCGGGCGAGAAGCAGTAGCCGCCCCGGCCCGGCGCGTGCCCGCTCCCCCGGAGGTTCCGTCGGAATCGGAAGTCCGCGGGTACCTGACGTCCCTGTCCAATTGGGGCCGATGGGGGAGCGAGGACGAGCTGGGCACCATCAACCTCATCACTCCCGCCAAGCGCCAGGCCGCGGCCCGCCTGGTCACCCAGGGCCAGAGCGTGACCTGCGCCCGCCCGATCACGACCGACATCACCCCCGACACCACCGTCCAGCCCATGCGCTTCATGGTGGACTCGGGCGAGGGCCGCGACACCGTCTCCCCGGAGCGGGCGCTGCAGCGCCGGGGCGCCGCCGAGTTCATCGGCATGGTGTTCCACGGCTACACGATCACTCACGTGGATGCGCCCTCCCACTATTTCTGGGACGGCCGCCTCTACAACGGCCGCTCGTGCAACGCGGTGACCTCGCGCGAGGGCGCGACCGTCAACTCGGTCGAGGTGCTCCGCGACGGAGTGGTGAGCCGCGGGGTGCTGCTGGACGTGGCACGCACCAAAGGCGTCCGCTGGCTCGACGGCGGCGTGGGCGTCATGCCCGCCGACCTCGAGGCGGCCGAGAAGGCGGCCGGGGTACGGGTGGAGGCGGGCGACATCCTGCTCGTACGCACCGGCTACTACGGCCGGAGGCTCGCGGAAGGGCCGGTCCACCCCCTCCAGGCCGGGACCCCGGCGCTGCACGCCGCCTGCTGTCCCTGGCTGCGGGAGCGGGGAGTGGCCATGATCGGCACCGACACCCACAACGACATCCACCCCGCGCCGTATCCGTCCATGGGCAACTCCTTCCACGTGGTCTGCCTGGTGGCCATGGGCCTCTGGCTGATCGACAACGCCAATCTCGAGGAGCTGGCCCAGACCGCGGCCCGCCTCAATCGGTGGGAGTTCCTGATGACGGTGGCGCCGCTCCGTCTCAAGAACGTGACGGGCTCCCCGGTCAATCCGATCGCGGTCTTCTAGCTCGGGGCGGGAGGCGCGGGAGGCGATTTCCTTGGCGGCCGGAAAATCGGCCTGGCATATACTCGGGAACATGGAGCGTCGCGCCGCCTGGTTCCCGCTCGTGGCTGTCGTGCTGGTGGTGGTCGGGATGGTCACGCTGGCTGCCCCGGTGCCGGCCCACGCGATGGATCCCCAGCTCATCCTGGCCATGGCCTCGGCGGCCGGTGCCATCGCGCTGATCGTGGGTTACCTCATCGTCTCCAACGGGCGTGAGAAGCAGAAAGCGGCGTCCCTCGAGGGCGTCTACACGTGCGGGGAGCGTGAAGCCAGCGGCCCGATGGGCTGCGGCGGCAAGGCGAGCTCCGGCGCGGTCGAGGTGGCCGCCGCTCCCCAGAGCTCCCAGATCCCGATGACCGCCGATCCCCGCTTCGCCGCGCGCGCCGACGCCCTGCTGGCGATCGCCCAGGCTCAGGCGTGCGCGGGTGGCCAGTCGTCCGGTCCGATGGGCTGCGGCGGCTCGCTGGATCGCGAGACCGTCTCCGCCGGGCCCGCTGCCGGTCTCTCCGTCCCCGCGATCCAGGGTCAGTAGCCCCCCAAAAACGCAAGACCGGCGGGGGAGTCCCCCGCCGGCCCGGTGCGTCCGCTTCGACGCGTCGACTACCTACTTCTTCTTGACCGCGTGGATGATCTCGCCGAAGAGCGCCCACCGCTCGCCGTCGAACTTGGCGAGCTGCTCTTCCTCGATGGGCGCGAAATCGGTCGGCCCCGTGTTGACCTTGATCCCGGGCAGCAGCAGCGGCAGCTCGAAGTCCTTGATGCTGGCCGCCTGCTTCATGATGTTCTCGCGGGAGAGATCGTTACCGCACTGCTTGAGCACCTGCGTCATCAGGATGGCCACGTTGTAGCCGAACCCGTTGGACTGGTCGTCCAGCGCCCCGTCCGGGTAGTACTTCTTCATGAAGGCCACCCAGTCCGTGTAGCCCTTGTCGTTCTTCCACTGGGGGTCGGTGACTTCCTTCATGTAGAGCGCGGTGATCAGGTCGCGGGAGGCGTCGAGGCCGGCCGGCTTCAGCACCGTC
>JBGQHJ010000026.1:0-40835 GCA_041497895.1 Methylomirabilia bacterium | reverse complement strand
GGCGGGGGGGGGGGGCCGCTGGGGCCTGGGCGGGGCCGCGGGGGGGGGGGGCGGGGGCGGGGCGGGGTGGCGCGGGCGGGGGGCCGGCGGCCCCCCCCCCCGCCCCTCCCCTCCTCCCCGGCCTCTCCTCCCACGGGATCCTCGGCAGCTTCCGGCAGCTTCGAGCAACTTCATGAACGCCGCGGTGGTCAATCAACCGCAGGCGAGGTTCGAGAATCTTCGAGCGCGCGGTGAGGTCGACTGGGGCTCCGCGAGGCGGTGGGGTGGGCGGCGGAGGTGGGAGGCAGGGGGGCCGACTGACCCGTTCCAGCTAAGCGCCGCGACGCCTGAAGCCGCCCGGGTTGGGAAATCCTGGCGGCCAAGCGGGAGGCCGAAAAGGGCCGTGGTCAGCGGCCCCCCTGCCTCCCACCTCCGCCGCCCACCCCACCGAAACTACTGAGAGGCAGTAGGCTTCGACTTGCCGCCGGACTTCTCGTAGGCCTCGACCGCGCGCTTCAGATCGCGGTACTCGGAGCACGTGATGAAGCAGAGCGAGTCGAGCGTCTTCAGGTGCTCCTTGGCGTGGGGCAGGTCGCCGAGCATGAGATACGCCTCGCCGATGTACTCGTGGGCCCCCTTGTGCTTGGGATCGATGGCGAGCGCCTTCTCGTAGATCGGGATGGCCGCGGTGGGGTTGCCGTTCTTGCGGGTGGCGTACGCGAGCCAGTTGTAGGCGTCGGCGTTCCTGGCGTCGCGCGAGGTCACGCCCTCGAGCAGCGGGATCGCCTTCGCGTACTCGCCCGCCCTGATGGCCTTCACCGCCGCCGTGTACTGCGGATCCTCCGGCTTGGCGGGGGTACTGGTCCCTTCGCTTCCTCCGCCCCCGGCGGCGCCGGCGATGCCGGACAGCCCGAGCGTGAGCAGCGCGACCACGAGCGAACTCCGGAGCACGAATCGACGCAGCGATGTGAGCATGAGCAAGCCCTCCCGGAGTGCCAACCGCCGAGCCCGCGCGATGGTTCCCGGGAGCATCCGCGGCTGACGCGAGGAGTCACGACGGGCCCGGGCCGGCCGGCGTTGCGGACGGCGGGAACGCTGGTCTATGCTGCTGCCTCGACGGCGGTCGCGCTCGCTCTTCCCGGCATCCCCGGAGGACACGATGGCAGAGACGGTGGCTTGGCCCGACGGCGCCCGGTGCGCCGTCATGATGACGTTCGACCTCGATGGCGAGAGCCCGTGGATCCACCGGGACCCCGCGCTGGCGGAGCGGCCGCTGCACATGTCGATGGGCGCCTACGGCCCCAGGACCGGCATGCCGCGCATCCTGGACCTGCTCGACCGCTACGGGATCAAGACCTGCATCTTCATCCCGGGCTGGATCGTGGAGCGCTACCCCGCGCTCTGCGAGGACATCGTCCGCCGCGGTCACGAGGTGGGCCACCACGGCTATCTCCACGAGAAGCCCTTCTTCATGAAGAGCCGCGAGGAAGAGGAGGAGCTGCTGGTCAAGAGCCTCGGCATCTTCAAGAAGATCCTGGGGGTGAAGCCGCTCGGTTCGCGCACCCCGTCGGCCGACCCGAGCCGGCACACCATGGAGCTGCTCGCCCACCACGGCTTCGTCTACCACAGCAACGCGCTCGACACCGATCTCCCGTACGCGGTGCAAACCAAGCACGGCCCCCTGGTGGAGTTCCCGACCGCGTGGTGCAACAACGACGCGCCGTTCTTCATGTGGAGCTCGGTGCCGCCGGTCGGCAACGGGATCTGGAGCCAGCAGGACGTGTGGGAGATCTGGTCCGAGGAGTTCGAGGGCCTCTACGCCGAGGGCGGCTTCTTCAACTGGCTCGCCCACCCGCAGATCATCGGCCGCACGTCCCGCATGCGCATGGTCGAGCGGCTCATCCAGCTGATCCTCGGCAAGGGCCGCGTGTGGTGGCCCAAGCCCATCGACCTGGCCCGGTTCTGGCTGCAGAAGAGCCCCGCGGCCGGACGGGCCTGAGGCGCGGCCGGTGGATCCCTCCGCCGGTCGGCTGGCCGGCAAGATCGCGCTGATCTCCGGGGCCGGCCGCGGCTTCGGCCGGGCCATCGCGCTCGCCTTCGCCCGCGAGGGCGCGCGGGTGGTCGCCAACTACCTCGGCAGCGAGGCCGGCGCGAAGGAGGTCGTCGCGGAGGCGGGCCGGCTCGGGACGGAGGCCGTCGCCTTGCGCGGCGACGTGGCACGCGACGACGACGTCCGGCGGCTGATCGGGGGGACCCTCGATCGCTTCGGCCGCGTCGACATCCTCGTCAACAACGCGGGGGTCATGGTGCGCGGCCCGCTCCTGCAGGTGCCGGAGGACCAGTGCCGGCGCATGCTCGACATCAACGTGATGGGCACGCTGCTCTGCAGCCGGCACGCCCTGCCCCCGATGATCGAGCAGAAGGGCGGGCGCATCATCAACCTCTCCTCGCAGCTGGCCCAGCGCGCGGTGGGAGGCGGCGGCTTCGCGGCCTACGCGGCCACCAAGGGCGCCATCGAATCGCTCACCCGCGCGCTGGCCTCGGAGGTCGGCCAGCACGGAGTCACGGTGAACGCGATCGCGCCGGGCGGCATCGAGACCGACATGAGCCGCGACGTGATGACCGACGAGTACCGCGCGCGCCGACTGGCCGAGCTGCCGCTCCGCCGCTTCGGCCGGGTGGAGGACGTGGCCTACTGCGCGCTCATCCTGGCCGCCGACGACGCCGGGTATCTCACCGGACAGATCCTCCACCCCAGCGGCGGCTGGGTGTCGGGCTGAGGAGCATCCCATGCGCTATCGGTGGCCCGAGGGCAAGCAGTCCGCCGCGGTTCTGTCCTTCGACTTCGACGCCGAGTCGGGATTCCTCTTCCGCGAGCCGGAGAAGGCCCGGCGGAGCCTCGGCGATCTCGAGGAGCGCCGCTTCGGTCCGCGCGTGGGCGTCGACCGGATCCTGAGACTGCTCGATCGGCTGAAGCTCCGGGCGACCTTCTTCATCCCGGGATGGACGGTGGAGCACCACCCGGCCCCGGCCGCGCGCATCCGCGACGCCGGTCACGAGATCGGCGCGCACGGCAACATGCACGAGGCGCTCGGCTTTCTCGACGAGGAGCAGGAAGACCGGGTGATGCGCGAGCAGCTCGCGATCCTGGACTCGCAGCTCGGCGTCCGCCCGGCCGGCTACCGCTCGCCGTCGTGGGACGTCAACGTGTGGACCCCCACGCTCCTCAAGCGCCACGGCTTCCTCTACGACAGCTCGCTGATGGGCAACGACGTGCCCTACGAGGTCGAGACCGGTCAGGGGCCGCTGATCGAGGTGCCGGTGCAGTGGCTGCTCGACGATGCTCCCCTCTTCCGCCACGTGTACGGGGCCACCAACGCCATCGCGGACCCGGGGCGGGTGCTGCAGATGTGGAGCAAGGAGTTCTCGGCGATGCACCGGGAGAACGGCTGCTTCGTGCTCACCTGCCACCCGTTCGTGAGCGGGCGGGCCTCACGCATCGCCCTGCTGGAGGAGCTGGTGACCTACATGCGCCGGTCGCGCGGGGTGTGGTTCTCCACCTGCGAGGAGGTGGCGCGCTGGCACGCGGCCGCGCCGGCCGGCGCCGCGACACCTACCCGCTCGGCGCCTTCGCGGCGGGCTTCGGCTCGGTCGGCCGTACGCGCACGGGCGCGCCGCTGACCAGCGAGTCGGCGGGATCCAGGATCACCGCGTCGGTGGCCTGGAGCCCCGCCACCACCTCGACGCTCTTACCGTAGTCGCGTCCGAGAGTCACCTCCACCAGCTCGGCGCGGCCGTTCCGCACCACCGCGACGCGCAGGCCCTCGGAGCGGAAGAGCAGGGTGTTGGCCGGGATGGTCATGCCGCGCGTCTCGCGCCCGACCCGCAGGCGGACCACCACGTAGGCGCCGGGCAGGACCTCGCCGCTCGGATTGTCCATCTCTACCTCGCTCAGCATGGTGCGCGCGTTGGGGTCGAGCGCGGTCGACGTTCGCGCCAGCGTGCCCCGGTAGACCTTGCCCGGGTTCTCCTCGAGGGTGATCGTGGTCGGGGTACCGGGCCGCGCGGCCCGGGCGTAGGCCTGCGGCACCGAGACGAAGACGCGGAGCTTGCTCGTCAACGCGAGCCGGAACAGCTCGCGGGCCTGGGCGCCCGCGCCCGCGTCGATCAGCGCCCCCACGTCGGTGTTCCGCGCGGTGATCACGCCGTCGAAGGGCGCGGTGATCCGCTGGAAGGACTGCAGATCTTCGAGCCGCTTCACGTTGGCGCTGTTCGAGTCGACGACGGCCCGCTTGGCGTTGTAGTCGCTGACCTTCTCGTCCGTCTCCTGGCGCGAGACCGCGTCGCGCTTGAGCAGGGTCTGCCAGCGGTCCGCGGTGGTGCGGGCCATCTCCATGGTCGCCCGCGCGTTCTCGAGATCGGCGCGCGCCTGGCGCAGCTGCTGGTCCAGCTCGGGCGTCTCGATCTCGGCCAGGACCTGGCCCTGGGTCACCCGCGCCCCGATGTCGGCGTACCACTTCTTGAGGTAGCCGTTGGCCCGCGCGTAGATCGGGGCGTCGGTGAACGCGCGCGCGGTGCCCGGCAGCACCAGCTCGTCGCTGGGCGCGGAGGCGGTGGGGTACGTCACCGCCACCGTCGGGACGGCGGCCTCCTGGGTCGCCCGCTTCAGCGCCGCGTCGGCGCCCCGCCGGTCGTGCAGCCCCGCGTAGATCGCGACCGCGAGCGCGACCACGACGAGCAGGAGGATCCAGACCCCGCGCGAGCTCCTCACGCGGCGGGCTCCGGCGCGGCGGCTCCGGCAGGCCGGCGGCGCCCGTGCAGCAGGCTGAACACCGCGGGCACGAAGACGAGAGTGGCGATGGTGGCGCAGACGAGGCCCCCGATCACCGCCCGGCCCAGCGGCGCGTTCTGCTCGCCGCCCTCGCCCCAGCCCAGCGCCATCGGGATCATGCCGATGATCATGGCGAGCGCGGTCATGAGCACCGGCCGGAACCGGGTGACGCCCGCCTCGATCGCGGCCTCGCGGGCGTCGCCGTGCTCGCCCAGGCGCTCCTTGGCGAAGGACACCACCAGGATGCTGTTGGCGGTGCCCACGCCCATGCACATGATCGCGCCCATCAGGGCCGGCACGCTCAGGGTGGTGCCGGTGAGGAACAGGAACACGATGATGCCGGCGAGGGCGGCGGGCAGTGCGGTGATGATGATGAAGGGGTCGAGCCAGGACTGGAAGTTCACGACGATCAGAAGATAGACGAGGACGATCGCGAACGCGAGCCCGCCGAGCAGGCCCACGTAGGAGGTCCGCATCGTCTCGACCTGCCCGCGCAGGGCCACGAAGCTCCCGCGCGGGAGGTTCGGACGGTGGGCGTCGACGATCCGGGTGATGTCGCGGCCGACCGCGCCGAGGTCCCGGTCCTGGACCGAGCCGTAGATGTCCACCACGCGACGGGTGTTGTAGTGCGAGATCACCGCCATGCCGGTGGACCGGGAGATCGAGGCCACGTCGCCCAGGATCTGCGGGCGCGCGCTGGTCGCCCCGCTGATCGGCACGTTCTGGAGATCCTGGAGCGACTGGACCGAGTACTGCGGAGCCTGGGTGACCAGGTTGTAGGTCACCCCGTTCTGCCAGTTCATGAACTGGATCGGGTTGGTCTGCCCGCTCCCGCTCAACGTGAGCAGCACGCTGTTGGCCACGTCGCGCGGCGTGAAGCCGGCCCCCGCCGCCTTGGTGCGGTCCACGCTCACCTGGAAATTCGGGTAGTCGAAATTCTGCTGGATGCGCAGGTCGGTGAGCCCCGGCACCTGACGCAGGTCGGCGAGGATCCGGTTCGCCACCTGGCGATTCGCCTCGAGGTCATTGCCCTCGATCTGGACGTCGATCGGGGCGGGCAGGCCGAAGTTCAGGATCTGGGTCACGATGTCGGCGGGCACGAAGTAGAAGGCGACGCCCGGGAACTCCTGGGGCAGCCGGGCCCGCAGGGTGCGCATGTGTTCCGCGGTGGGCCGGTGCCCGTCCTTGAGCGTCACCAGGATGTCCGCGTCCGCGGTTCCGATGAAGCCGGAGCGGCTGTACATGTAGTTGATGGTCGAGTAGGGCAGGCCGATGTTGTCGATGACGTTGTCGAGCTCCTCCGGCGGGATCTCGCGCCGGATCGACGTCTCCACCAGGTCGGCGAGCCGGGCGGTCTCCTCGATGCGGGTGCCGGTCTTGGCCCGCAGGTGGAGAATGAACTGCCCGTTGTCGCTGGTCGGGAAGAAGTTCTCCCCGAGCCAGGGCAGCAGCAGCCACGCCGCGAGGCAGGCCACCAGGAACACGCTCACGAAGGCGCCCTGGCGGGAGATCAGCCGCATGAGCAGGGCCCGGTAAGCCACGCGCACCCGCTCGAAGCCGCGCTCGAACCCCCGCTGCAGGAGCGCGAGCGGGTTCCGGCTGGGGGCCGGCCGGTGGTCGTGCGGGCGCAGGAGGTACATGGCCAGGGTGGGCACGAGCGTGCGAGAGAGCACGTAGGACGCGAGCATCGCGAAGACCACCGCCTCGGCGAGCGGCACGAACAGGTACCGGGCCACCCCACTGAGGAAGAACATGGGCAGGAACACGATGCAGATGCAGAGGGTGGAAACCAGCGCGGGCACCGCGATCTGGGCCGCGCCCTCGAAGATCGCCTCGCGCAGATCGCGTCCCTCCTCGAGGAAGCGATCGATGTTCTCGATGGTCACGGTGGCGTCGTCGACCAGGATGCCGACCGCCAGGGCGAGGCCGCCCAGGGTCATGATGTTGATGGTCTCGCGCAGGAAGCTCAGCACGATCACCGAGGTCAGGATCGACAACGGGATCGAGACCGCGATGATCAAGGTGCTCCGCCAGCTCCCGAGGAAGAGCAGGATCATGAGGGCGGTGAGGCAGGCCGCGATGATCGCCTCGTGGACGACCCCGGAGATGGCGCCGCGCACGAAGATGGACTGGTCGGCGAGCAGGTCGATCCTGAGCTCGGGCGGCAGGGTGGTGGCCACCCGGGGGATCGCGGCCCGGATGTTGTCGACCACGTCGAGGGTGGAGGCGTCGCCCGCCTTGAGCACGGTGAGCAGGGTGCCGCGCCGGCCGTCACGCCGGACGATGTTGGTCTGCACGCTGAACCCGTCGCGCACGTTGGCGACGTCGCGGAGGTAGATGGTGGAGTTGCCCATCACCTTGATCGGCAGGTCGGCCAGCTCCGGCACCGTGCGGGGCGATGCGTTGAGGTTCACGTAGTACTCGAACTGTCCGATCTTGGCGGTCCCGGAGGGCAGGATCAGATTTTGTAAATTCATGGTGTTGAGCACGTCGGCGGGGGCCAGTCCCTTGGCCTGCAGCATGCGGGTGTTGAGGTCCACCATGACCTGCCGCTGCTTGCCGCCGAAGGGCCACGGAATCGCGACTCCCGGGATCGTCACGAGCTGGGGACGCAGGAAGTTGACCCCCACGTCGAAGAGCTGCTGCTCGGCGAGCCCCTCTCCCGAGAGCGCGAGCTGGAGGATCGGCACGCTGGACGCGCTGAAGTTGATGATCAGCGGCGGCCCGATGCCGGGCGGGTACTGGCGGAGCACGGTCTGCGAGATCGCGGTGATCTGGGCGTTCGCGGTGTCCAGGCGCGCGTTCGGCTGGAGGTACACCTTGATGATGGCCTGGCCGTTGACGGTGGTCGATTCGATGCGCTGGATGTTGTCCACCGTGGTGGTGAGCACCCGCTCGTAGGAGGTGGTGATCCGCCCCTCGAGCTCCTCGGTGTTGAGCCCGCTGTACTGCCAGGCCACCGCGATGACCGGGATGTTGATGGCCGGGAAGATGTCGGTCGGGGTGCGGGCGATCACCACCGGGCTCGCGATCAGGATCAGCAGCGCGAGCACCACGAAGGTGTACGGCCGATCCAGCGCGATCCGGACGATCCACATGGGGGAGGGTCGCCTCAGCCGGTGACGGCCCGGCGCCCGGCCTCGCGCAGCAGTCGCCGGTCGGCCTCCGGGCTCTCGGCGGGCGGCAGGAGCAGGACCAGGTCCTGGGTGTGCGTCGGGACGACCTTGCCCTCGGGCCAGTGCGCACCCCACGGGTCCAGGCCGGCCTGCACCGCGCGGATGCCGTCGCGCACGATCCGCCGCAGCATGATCACCCCGCGGTCCGTCGAGGCGAGGTGCTCGAGGGCGTGGACCGCGATCGTCCGCTGGCTCGACTGCGCGTCGTAGTCGGCCGGGAAGCGCTGCCGCTCCTCGTAGGGCCGGTCGTCCGACTGGCCGAAGCCGGGGCGGGCGACCTGCTCGGGCGTGAGGCCCCACGCCGGATCCACCTGGGCCAGCTCGAAGTTGGTGGTGTGCGTCTCGTCGTTGGGCACCGCCCAGCGGATGATCACCGGGCGGCTCGCGGCCTTGGGCGCGGCCGCCTCCTCGATCTCGCGCGTGAACTGGTGCACGTTGGGCGGCATGTAGTCGCAGACGCGCACCCAGGCCAGCTCGCCCGTGCGGCGGGTCGCGATGTAGACCATGCCCGCCTCGGTGGTGAGCCAGTCGAGCTCGGGCACGACGCCGAAGGCGGCGGTGAACTGGTAGCCGCTCGACAGCGCGTGCAGGAACGCGGTGTGCACCGGGTCCATGCTGTTGTCCTTCACCTGCAGCCAGTGACACGGCAGCGTGAACTCGGCCGCCGGCATCAGGGTGTGCCCCGGCACCTCGAAGGAATCGTAGAGCGGAAACGCGGGCCGCCGATCGGGCGGTCCCATGTACGCGAACACGAGGCCGCAGAACTCGTGGGTCGGATAGGCGCCCTGCCACACGCGCTCGCAGAGCCGGCTGCCCGCGGGCTCACCCGGCGTCTCCAGGCATCGCCCGTCGACGTCGAAGACCCAGCCGTGGTAGCAGCAGCGCAGCCCTCGCTCGAGCGGGATGCCGAACTCGAGCGACGTCCCGCGGTGCGCGCAGTGCAGATGCAGGACACCGGTGCGCGCGCTCCGATCGCGGAAGACCACCAGATCCTCGCCGAGGATGCGCACGCGACGCGGCGGCCCGTCGAGATCGCGCGCGAACGCGACCGGTTGCCAGAAACGCCGGAGATATTCGCCGCACGCGGTACCGGGACCGACGGGGGTGAGCTCGGGATCGGGCGCCGGAGCGACGCGACGAGCGTACCCGTCGTATGCACTACCGGATGCTCGCGCCGAGGCCATGGGTGCGCCTCAGCATGGGGCCAGGTTGCCGTCGCGTCAAGTCGGCTCCCGGCCTCCGCGGACCGGCAAGTAATACGCAAAATGTGCGGAGCGCGCAAATCTCCCATGGTGGGTCCTGGGGTACCCAGAGAGGGGGTTCGGGTGGCTCTGTCACCCTCAAAACACCAAATTAAACAATAGTTTATGTATGGAATGGCCCTTGCTAGCCATGCGGCCTATGGCAAAGACACACGGTACCTCAGCGCGGACCTTTCTGACCGGGATCGCAGCGCTCCTCGGCGGGTGCCTGGCTCTCGCCGGGTCGGCCCAGGCCGAGGTCGAGACCCCCCCGATCGTCGTCGCCCTGGATCACGCCAGCCTCCAGATCGAAGGCCCAACCCCTGCGGCCTGGTCAATGGACCAGCCCCGGCACTCCGCCAAGTACTCCGACGCCGCCTGGACCGACGTCTTCGGCGAGCCGGCCGAGACCCCGATCGTCCAGCCGGCCAGCTTCGCCCCGGCCCCGAGCGTGATGCGGAGCCAGGTGCTCGCGATGCTTCCTCCGGCGAAGCCGATGGCCACGTACCGCGTGCACGTCAACGAGCACGTCCGGTTCTTCCTCGATCGGTTCCAGACCGGCTATCGGCGGGCCGTCGTGGAGGGCTGGCTCGCCCGCTCGGGACGCTATCTGCCGATGATCCTCGACGTCTTCCGGCAGAAGGGTCTGCCCGAGGACCTGGTGTTCACGGTGATGATCGAGAGCGGCTTCAATCCGGTGGCGGTCTCCCAGGCCGGGGCCAAGGGCCTCTGGCAGTTCATGGCGCCGACCGCGCGCCTGTACGGCCTGCGGGTGGACGGCTGGCTCGACGAGCGCCTCGATCCCGAGAAGTCCACGGTGGCCGCGGCCAACTACCTGCGTGACCTCTACGCTCAGTTCGGCTCGTGGGACCTGGCCCAGGCCGCCTACAACACCGGCGACGGGAAGATCCAGCAGGCGATCGATCGCACCGGCTCGCGCGACTTCTGGGCGCTCCACAAGAGCCCACTCCTGCCCGACGAGACCAAGAACTTCGTGCCGGCCATCCACGCCGCGACGCTCATCGGCCGCCAGCCCGAGCGCTACGGCTTCAGCGTCGTGCCCGAGGACCCGATCCGCTACGAGCAGGTCACGGTGCCCAAGGGCAGCCGGCTCGTGCGACTCGCCGCGCTGTCCGGTGTGACGACCCAGGATCTGGAGTCCCTGAACCCGGAGCTCCGGCAGAAGCAGACCCCGCCCGACGGGCCCTACGAGCTGAAGGTCCCGCTCGGAACCACCGCCACGGTGCGCGCGGCGGTGGAGATCGACGCCTCGACCGCCCGCAAGATCGTATCGGCGCCGCGCGCGGGTGTTCACGTGGTGCAGGCCGGCGAGACGGTGTGGCGCATCGCCAAGCGGTACGGCGTCTCCGCCAAGCAGCTCGTGGCGTGGAACGGCCTCGATCGCCCGGACCGCATCTTCCCGGGCGATCGGCTGCGGGTCAGCGCCCTCTCCAGCACGTCCTAGATCGCGCGGCCGCCCGGTCGTCCGGGATCCACCCGGTTGACCGGGCGGCGCCGTCGTGGACAATAGCGGCCCGGAGGTAGTCATGGGCCGACTCGACGGCAAGGTCATCGTGGTCACCGGGGCGAGCCGCGGTATCGGGGCCGACGTCGCCCGGCTCTTCGCGTCCGAGGGCGGCCGCGTGGTCTGCGCGGCCCGCACCGTCCAGGAAGGCCAGCACCCCTTCGCCGGCTCGCTCGAGAGCACGGTCACCGCCATCCGCGAGGCGGGCGGCCAGGCCCACGCGGTGGGCGCCAACATCGCGGAGCCGGCCGAGTGCGAGCGGCTTGTCCGCGAGGCGCGCGAGCGCTTCGGCCCGATCGACGTGCTCGTGAACAACGCGGCGCTGACCTATTACATCCCGATCAAGGACTACCCGATCGGCAAGTGGCTGCGCTCGTGGGCGGTGAACTTCCAGGCCCCGTTCGTCCTGAGCCAGCTGGTCCTCGCCGACATGATCCCGCGCGGCCGCGGCGCCATCGTCAACATCTCCTCGGGCTCGGCCATCGGGCCCGGGCGCGGGCCCTACCCCGACCCGGCGGTGGGCGCCCGCGGCGGCACGTGCTACGGAGCCGAGAAGGCCGCGCTCGAGCGGTTCACCCAGGGGCTCGCGTCCGAGGTCTACCAGTACGGCGTCTCGGTCACCTCCCTCGCTCCGTCGCAGGTCGTACCCACGCCGGGCACCGTGTATCACCGCCTGGTCAGCGGCCTCGACGATCCGCGCGGCGAGCCCCCGATCCTGATGGCGCGGGCCGCGCTCCTGCTCGCCACCGAGCCGCTCGAGCGCGTGAGCGGCCGGGTCACCTACAGCCAGCAGATCCTCCGGGAGTTCGGCTGGATCGAGACCGCCCGCGGACGCGGCGTCGACAGCCGCGGGAGCGGCTACTCGGAGATCTAGCGGCTCGTCGGTGGAACCCGACGCCCGGCCGCGGCACGTGGTGGTGGTCGGCGCGACCGCGGCCGGCAAGTCCACCCTGGCCCGGAGGCTCGCCGGCCGCATCGAGGCCGACTTCGTGGAGTTGGATGCGCTCTTCTGGGGCTCGGGCTGGACACCGGCCGAGCCTCACGTCTTCCGGGCACGAGTCGCCGCGGCAACTGCCGGGCCCACGTGGGTGGTGGCCGGCAACTATGGCGCGGGCCGCAACCTCCTGTGGCCGTGCGCGGACACCATCGTCCGGCTCGATTACACGCTGCCGCTCGTCCTGGGCCGGCTGACCACTCGGACTCTCCGCCGCGCGGTCACCCGCGAGGTCCTCTGGAACGGCAACCGCGAGAACGTCCGGGAGCACGCGATGGTCTGGTCGGATCGCTCGCTCTTCCACTGGCTCTTCACGACCTACTGGCGCTACCGCCGCGACCTGCCCCGCCTCTTCGCGGAACCGCGCCCCCACGCCCGGATCCTCCACCTGCGCTCGCCGCGGGCCGCGGAGGCGTGGCTCGGCGGGGTGACTTGACGACGCAGGTCGCCCGGCGCAAGATGCGCGGGCGGAGGAACCGGACTCATGCACTTCGGGATCTTTCTCGAGGAGAGGCGCCGTGGGGTCAGCGAGAGCGCCACGCTGCGCGAGACGATCGGGCTGGCGGAGGCGGCCGAGGCCGGGGGCCTCGACGGTATCTGGCTCGGCGAGATCCATTTCAACGGCTCCCGCTCGATCCAGTCGGCCCCGCTCGCCTTCGCCAGCTTCCTGGCCGCGCGCACTCGCCGCCTCCGGATCGGGATCGCGGTGCAGGTCCTCCCGCTCGGCAACCCGCTGCGCATCGCGGAGGAGGCGGCCACGGTGGATCAGCTCAGCGAGGGCCGCCTCGACTTCGGCATCGGCCGCAGCGGCTCGGCGCGCACCTACGATCTGCTCGGGGTGCCCTACGGGGAGAGCCAGGCCCGCTTCCTCGAGTGTCTCGAGATCATTCGCCAGGCCTGGAAGGGCCAGCCGTTCAGCTACCAGGGCCAGTTCTACCGCTTCCCCACCGTGACCGTCGCGCCCACGCCCTACCAGGTGCCGCACCCGCCGCTCCGGATGGCCGCGAACTCGCCCGAGACCTTCCCCCAGGTCGCGCGGCTCGGGTTGCCGCTGTTCATCGGGCTGCGCGATCTCGACATCCCGCGGCTGCGCGGGCACCTCAAGGCGTACCGCGATGCCTGGCGCGAGTCGGGACAGGCGGGCGCGGCGGACGTCTACCTGCGCATCCCGGTCTACGCGGCCCCGACCGAGCAGGCCGCACGCGAGGAGCCGCGGGAGGCGATGACCTACTTCTTCCAGCGCCACATCGAGCTGATCCGCTCCGGGCTCGGCCGGGGCGACACCGGCCCCGGCGACCGGCGCCAGTCGATGGCGGACCGCATCGGCGCGATGTCGTACGACGAGCTGCTCAAGACGCGCGTCGCCTTCGGCACCGCGGCGGAGCTCCGGGACCGCCTGGGCGAGATCGCGGAGGATCTGGGGCTCGCCGGCATCGTCGCCGAGCTGAACCCCAGTGGCCTCCTCTCCCTCGATCAGATGCGCCGGACGCTCGACATCCTCACCCGCGAGGTGATCCCTACTTTCCGGTGACGAAGGCCTGCACGCGCTTCCACGCGTCGGCCGACGCCTCCGCGAACTCGGTGTACTTGCGGTCGAAGAAGCTGTGCGGCGCCCCCGGGTACACCTTCAGGTCGTGCTTGAGCCCCGCCTTGCGGCACGCCTGGTCGAACGCGTCCACGTCCGCCTGCGGGATGCCCTCGTCGGCGCCCCCGAAGATTGACTGCACCGGGCACTTGTAGCGCGGCACCGCGTCGACCGGTTTGGGACGGTCCGGCCAGCGCTTGAGGCCCGACGGCCAGCCGTAGAAGCCGATGACCCCCGCGTAGCCGAGCCCGCTCGCGGCCTGCAGGTAGGAGAGCGCGCCGCCGAAGCAGAAGCCCACCGAGTAGAGCGACTTCACCTGCCCGCCGTCGGGCGTGCGCAGGTACGCCGCGCCCGCGGCGATGTCGGCCTGGAGCGTCTCCGGCGTGGTCAGCGGCACCTGGGCCATGAAGTCGAACTTCTCGCTGCGGTCCTCGCCGGGCGCGGTGCGCGCGAAGAAGTCGATCGCGACCGAGTCGACGCCGATCTCGGCGAAGCGATCGGCCAGCTCCTTGTAGTACGGGTGCAGGCCACGCACGTCCGGGATCACCACCATGCCGGCGCCGGTGGGCTTGGCCGCGCGGGCCACGTGGGCCATGACGCGGGTGCCGTCGGCCGAGACGAGGTGGAAGTCGCGCGAGCCGGCCGCGCCGCCCGCGATCGGGCGAATGGGAGGAAAGGAATCGTCGTCCACGCACATGATCGGGATCTCCTGTGGGAAGGTGTTCGCTACATGTCCAGGCCGCCGTTGACGCCCCAGACCTGGCCGGTGATGTAGCCCGACGCGTCGGCGGCCAGGAAGTGCACGACGCGCGCCACCTCCTCGGGCTTGCCGAGCCGGCCGAGCGGGATCTGGCCGACGATCCGCTCCAGCACCTTGGCCGGGATGTGCTCGAGCATCTCGGTGGCGATGAAGCCAGGGGTCACGGTGTTGATGGTGAGCCCGACCCCGTCCGGATCGGCGAGGCGCCCCGCCTTGGCGAGCAGGAAGGCGGCCTCCCGGGCCAGGGTCTTGGTGAGACCGAACAGGCCCGACTTCGACGCCGCGTAGTTGGCCTGCCCGATGTTGCCCATCTCGCCGATGACCGACGAGACGTTCACGATGCGCCCGCTCCCCCGCTCCGCCATGTGGCGCAGCGCGGCCTGCGAGAGGAAGAACGCGCCGGAGAGGTTGACGTTCAGCACCTTGTACCAGTCCTCGTCGGAGAGTTTGAGCACGGTCTTGTCGATGGTGATGCCCGCGTTGTTCACGAGGATGTCGAGACGGCCGTGGATCGCGATCACCTCGTCGATGGTGCGCCGGCAGTCCGCCGCCTCGCCCACGTTGCCCTTGTGGATGCTCACCGCGGTGGAGTAGGCGGACGCGAAGCTGTCCCGGAACTTGCTGGCCGCGTCGTCGTTGCCCGCGTAGCCGGCGGCGAGGACCGCCCCCTGGCTGGCCAGGCTGCGGCAGATGGCGGCGCCGATGCCGCGGGTACCGCCGGTCACGAAGGCCACCCGGCCCTTGAGCTTGTCGCCCGCCCGGCCGGCGCTGTGCTCGTGCTGCGTGACGTCGAGGACGGTGTTCGGAGGGGTCATGGGCAGTCCTCACACGCGCGGCGGGTCCGTACCTGGTGCCCGCGCCGCGCCGACGCGCTGCGTAGTGAACCGCGAAGGGTCGAGATCGGCCGGCACATCCTGGCAAATCCCCACCGTGGAGTCAAACGGCGTACAATCCCGCTTCATGCGCCTGCCCATCTTCTACGGCTGGGTCGTCGTGGCGGTGGTCTTCGTCACCATGGGCGTGGGAATCAACGCGCGCACCGCGTTCTCCCTACTCTTCCCCCCGATCCTCGACGAGTTCGGCTGGGAGCGGGGGCTCACCGCGGGCGCCTTCTCGTTCGGCTTCCTCGTCTCCGCGGTGCTGAGCCCGTCCCTCGGCCGGCTCATGGACCGCCGCGGACCGCGCGTGGTCATCGAGCTGGGCGTGCTCCTGATCGGGGCCGGCCTGTTGCTGGCCACCCTGGTGAGCCGGCCCTGGCACCTCTACGCCACCCTCGGGGTCATGGTGGGCGGCGGCAGCGTCTGCATCGGCTACACCGGGCAGTCGCTCTTCCTGCCCAACTGGTTCGTGCGCCGGCGCGGCCTGGCGATGAGCCTCGCGTTCTCCGGCGTCGGGGTGGGCTCGGTCATCCTGCTGCCGTGGATGCAGACGCTCATCGGACGCTTCGGGTGGCGCACCGCGTGCTGGGCCATGGGGCTGCTCGTCCTGCTCCTGCTGGTGCCCCTCAACCTCCTGCTGCGGCAGCGGCCGGAGGACATGGGGCTCGAGCCCGACGGCGACCGCACGGCCGCGGGCGCCGCCGCGGCCCGACCCTCCAACGTGATCGACGCCGCGTGGGCCGCGGTGGACTGGACGCTCGGGCGCGCGGCCCGCACCGCCCGCTTCTGGTGGATCGCGATCGGCTACTTCATGGGCCTCTTCGCCTGGTACGCGGTGCAGGTGCACCAGACCAAGTACCTGATCGAGATCGGCTTCCGTCCGACCGACGCGGCGTGGGCCCTCGGCATCGTGAGCCTGGCCGGCATCCCGGGTCAGATCGCGCTCGGATGGCTCTCGGACCGCATCGGGCGCGAGTGGGTGTGGACGGTGGGCGCGCTCGGCTTCGCGATCTGCTACGCGGCCCTGCTGCGGCTCGCCGACTCCCCCACCATGACGCTCCTCTACGTGATGGTGGTCGCGCAGGGCATGCTCGGCTACGGCCTCACGTCGGTGGTGGGGGCGATCCCGGCCGAGATCTTCCAGGGCCGGCACTACGGCTCGATCTTCGGCACCCTGATGCTCTCCTCGATCGCGGGCGGCGCGGTGGGTCCGTGGCTCACCGGGGTGCTGCACGACCACACCGGCAACTACGTCCTGGCCTTCCAGATCGCGATCGGCTGCAGCGTCGTCTCCGCGGTGGCGATCTGGCTCGCGGCGCCCCGCAAGGTGCGCGCGGTGGCCGGCCGGCTGCGCGCGCGGGCCTGACGTGTACCTCGACGGCTGGCTCTGGGCCTTCACCCGGGGCGTGCGCGGGCGCATCGCGGGCGCCACCGTGGCCGGCCTCCTCTCGGTGCTGGTGGGCACCGCGCGGCTGGCGCTGCTCGGGTGGGTGCTGGGGCGCCTGCTCACCGGCGACCCGCTCGCGCGCCTGGCGTGGCCGGTGGCCGGCGTCGCGGCCCTCATCGC
Source organism: Methylomirabilia bacterium (assembly GCA_041497895.1). Taxonomy (GTDB): domain Bacteria; phylum Methylomirabilota; class Methylomirabilia; order Rokubacteriales; family CSP1-6; genus CAMLFJ01. Next base: position 24,299 of record JBGQHJ010000026.1, on the reverse strand, counting down.
CCTGCGCGGCGTCCTCGAGTACGGCCGCGCGATGGTGGCCCACCACACCGCGGCCCGCGTCCAGACGCGGCTGCGCGGGACGCTCTACACGCAGATCACCGCGCTCGGCCCGGCCCACTTCACGCAGGCGCGCACCGGCGACGTGATCCTCTCGGTCGTCGAGGGCGTGCAGCAGCTCGAGGTCTACTTCGGGCAGTACCTGCCCCAGCTCTTCGTGTCCGCCCTCACCCCGCTCCTGATCTTCGCGATCGTGGCCGTGATCGACCTGCCGCTGGCCGGAGTGATCCTGGCCGCCGCGGTGGCCACCTTCCTCCTCCCGACCTTCTGGCATCGCTGGGACAGCCGCCACAGCCTCGCGCGCTCGCAGGCCTACAAGGCCTACGGCGCCGAGTTCCTCGACGCGATCCAGGGGCTGCGGACGCTGGCCGCCTTCGGCCAGAGCGGCGCGCGCGCGCGGCTGCTCGAGCAGCGCGGCCTCTCGCTCTTCCAGGCCACCATGTGGCTGCTCGGCACCAACACCATGGCCCGCGGCATCAGCGACGTGTGCATCGCGCTCGGGGCCGCGGTGGCCCTCGGCCTCGGCGCCCATCGCGTGCAGGTCGGAAGCATGGAGCTGACTGCCCTGGTGGTCGTGCTGATGCTCGGGGTCGAGATCTTCCGCCCGCTGCGCGAGCTGCGCGTGGTGCTCCACCAGGGCATGCTCGGCCTCTCGGCCGCCCAGGGCATCCGCCAGCTGCTCGCGCTCCAGCCCCAGGTCCTCGACCAGAACAACCACTTCACCGCGAGCCCGATCCAGCCTTCCATCGCCTTTGAGCACGTCACCTTCGCCTACCCCGGCGGCCGCCGGCCGGCGCTGCGCGAGCTCGCGTTCCAGGTGGCCGCGGGCGAGCGGTTGGGCGTGGTGGGCGCGAGCGGGGCCGGCAAGTCCACGATCTCGCGGCTGCTGCTGCGCTTCGCGGACCCGACCGCGGGCCGCGTCACGGTGGGCGGTCACGACCTGCGCGGCCTCGCGCTGCGCGACCTGCGACGCCTGATCGCGGTGGTGAGCCAGGATACCTACCTCTTCCACGGCACCGTGGAGGACAACCTGCGCATGGGCCGTCCCGACGCGAGCCAGGCCGAGCTCGAGGCGGCCGCGCGCGACGCCAACGTCCACGACACGATCGCGGCGCTCCCGGAGGGCTACCAGACGGTGGTGGGCGAGCGCGGGGTGCGCCTCTCCGGCGGCCAGCGCCAGCGCATCGCGATCGCCCGCGCGCTGCTGCGCGACGCGCCGATCCTGATCCTGGACGAGGCCCTGTCCTCGGTCGACGCGGAGAGCGAGGCCGCCATCCAGGAGGCGCTCGACCGCCTGATGCGCGGCCGTACCACGCTCATCTTCGCCCACCGCCTCTCCAGCATCATCGGGGCCGACCGCATCCTGGTGCTGGACGATGGGCACGTGGCCGAGAGCGGCACGCACGCGGCCCTCATGGCCCGCGACGGCGTCTACCGGCGGCTCATGGCCGGCCAGGCCGGCGGCGGGCGCGACGGCGGACTGGGTGACGACAGGCCGGGGGACGGGGAGAGCGAGGCGGCGATTGCCGCGGCCGAGGACGCCGCCGCGGGAGGCGAGGAGGCGCCCGCGGTCCTGCGCGCGGCGGGGCCGGGCTGGCGAGAGGTGGGCCGCATCCTGTTCCGGTTGGCGTCGGGCTACCACGCCCGGCTCGTCATCACCTTCGTGCTGGGCGTGGCCCGCGTGGCCGCGCTGATCGGGGTGGGCCTCCTGAGCGCACTGGTCGTCCGCGCGGTGAGCCGCGGTGAGCCCACGCGTGTGCTCCTGACGGCGCTGCTCGTGGTGGCACCCGCCGCGGGCGTGCTCCACTGGCTCGAGTCCTGGCTCGCGCACGACATGGCCTATCGCCTGCTCGCCGACATGCGCATGGGGTTCTTCCGCAAGCTGGTGGCGCTGGGCCCGGCCTACCTGTCCGCGCGGCGCACCGGCGATCTCCTGGGCGTGGCCACCCACGACATCGAGCTGATCGAGTACTTCTTCGCCCACACCATCACCCCGGGCCTGGTCGCGGTGCTCGTGCCCGCGGTGGTGCTGGCCACCCTCGCGGTCTTCGGCTGGCCGATGGCGGTGGCGGTGGTGCCGTTCCTGGCCTACGCGGGGCTGAGCCCGGTGCTGGGCCGCGCGCGCATCGACCGGCTGAGCGGGCGCGCCCGCGAGGCCTCCGGCGAGCTGAACGCGCACGCGGTCGACTCGGTGCAGGGCCTCGCCGAGATCGTGGCGTTCCAGCAGGAGGCGCATCGCGGCGAGGCCCTCGCCGCGCGCGCGACCGCCTACGCGGAGGCGCGCATGCCGTTCCTCGCCGACCTCGCGCGCCAGTCCGCGCTGCAGGACGTGGCCACCGGGCTCGGCGGGCTCGCGGTGACGGTCGTGGGCGCGTGGCTGGCGGCCGCGGGCCGGCTCGAGGGCGCGATGCTGCCGCTCCTCACGCTGCTCGCGATGTCCGCGTTCGTGCCGGTGTGGGAGATCGCCCAGGTGGGACGCCAGCTCGCCGACACCCTGGCCGCCACCCGCCGCGTGCACGCGGTGCACGCCGAGCCGGTGCGGATCGCCGACGGGCCCGGGGTCGCGCTCCCGGGACCACGGCGCGACGACGCGGCGGCCATCGCCCTGCACGACGTCACCTTCACGTATCCGGGGCGCCGGCGGCCCGCGCTCGCCGCCGTGTCCTTCACCGTCCCGGCGGGAGCGACCGTCGCGCTGGTCGGTCCGTCCGGCGCGGGCAAGACCACGATCGCGAGCCTGCTCCTGCGCTTCTGGGATCCGGAGCGGGGCGCGATCACGCTCGCGGGCCACGACCTGCGCGCGTGGGCGCTCGAGGACCTGCGCCGCCACATCGCGCTGGTCGCGCAGGACACGCACCTCTTCAACGACACGCTCGGCGGCAACATCCGCATCGCGCGGCCCGACGCTTCCCCGGCGGACCTGGCCGCCGCGATCGAGCGGGCCGCCCTCGGCCCCCTGGTGGCTGGGCTCCCCGAGGGCCTCGACACGAAGGTGGGCGAGCGCGGGCTGCAGCTCTCGGGCGGCCAGCGCCAGCGCGTGGCCATCGCGCGCGCGTTCCTGCGCGACGCGCCGGTGCTGATCCTGGACGAGGCCACCTCCCACCTGGACGCGGTCAACGAGCAGGTCGTGCAGGAGGCGCTGGTGAGCCTGGCCCGCGCCCGCACTACGATCGTGATCGCCCACCGGCTGTCCACGGTGCGGGCCGCCGACCAGATCGTGGTGCTCGATGAGGGGCGGGTCATCGAGCAGGGGCGACACGAGGATCTCCTGCGCCGGCGCGGACTTTACGCCCGCCTGGTCTCCCGCCAGGTCGCCGCCGCCGTCGCCTCCTGACCCCCTGCTCCTTCTCCGCCCCCCGGTCAACGCGCCACCCCGGTGGCTCGTCAATATGAGCAGAAGGGTGGAACCTATCGGGGGCCCTGGGGGTCCCCGTTGTTGACCCGCCCGCCACGACGGGCAAGGAGGAGGACGCCATGAAGGCTCGAAGCGCACTCGCCAGCACATTCGCCGGCACAATCGGGGGACTGGCCCTGGTACTTGGCATGACCCTGCCCGCGGCGGCACAGACGCCGCCAGCCGCCGCGGAGGGGCCAGATGCGGTACAGCTCACCCAGGCGCAGCCCGACGCCCCGCGCCCCGGAATGGGCGAGCGCCGGCAGGGACCGATGCACGGCCACGGGGGCTGGCACCGGCACAAGATGCACCGCTTCTCGCTGGCGGGACTGGCGCTCCGTCACCGCCAGGAGCTGGCGCTGACCCCGGCGCAGGTGGACAGCCTGCGCAAGCTCGGCACGGACGCGCAGCGTGACGCCATCAAGCGGCAGGCCGACCGTCGCCTGGCCGAGCTGGACCTGCGCACGATGATGATGCCGGACCCCGCGGACGCCAACAAGGCGCGGGACCTCTCCAAGATCGAGACCAAGGTGCGCGAGATCGAGAAGCTGCGCGCGGATGGGCGCGTGGCGCGGATCCGCACCATGGAGCAGAGCCGCCAGGTGCTGACGCCGGAGCAGCGTGACAAGCTGCGCGCGCTGCTCGCCCAGCGGTGGCAGCATCGCGGGCCGCAGGGCCCGGGCATGCGCGGCATGGCGCCCGAGGACGGGAGTCACGAGCCCGCGGCCGCGGAAGAGAACCGGCCCAGCGCCGGCTAGCTAGATCAGGCGGCGGCCCGGTCCGGAGGGATCAGGATCGGGTCGCCGTCAGCTCGTGGAGAAAGGCGGGATCCGCAGTGGCTCCGTCGCCCGCCACCGTGGTGCGATGCATGACCCGCTCGTGGCGCGCGCTGTCCCACGGGCGGCCGCGATGTAGCACGCAGCGGTTGTCCCACATCACCAGATCTCCCACCTGCCAGCGGTGCCGGTAGACGCGGTCGGGCCGCGTCGTCTGCTCGAGCAGCCGCGCGATCAGGATGCGGCTCTCGTCGAGCCCGAGCCCCTCGATGTACCAGGCGTGCGAGCCGATGTAGAGCGACCGCCGTCCGTTGCGCGGGTTGGCGCGCACCAGCGCGTGGCGCACCGGCGGGTAGTCGCGGCCGATCTCGGTGCCAATGCCGGGATCGATCATGCTGCGCGAAAAGCCGAAGCTGTGGACGACGACTCGATGATCCAGGTCACGGCGCAGGTCCTCGGGCAGGTGCTCGTACGCCACCCGCATGCTCGCGAACTCGGTGTCGCCGCCCTCGGGCGGCACCACGCGCGCGGAGAGCGCGGAGGAATGCGCGGGCACCGGCTTGAACGAGCTGTCGCTGTGCCAGAGCTGGTTGCCGGACTGGTAGAGCATCCGGCGGTCCTCCCAGCCCATCAGCTTGCCCTCCGCATCGGTGTTGGAGAGGTCCACGATGTGGGCGCCAAGCCGGTCCTCCCCGCCGAGGGTGCGCACGGTGGTCTCGAGGGGGCCCCAACGCTCGCTGAAGACCATCTGCTGCTCGTCGGTGAGAGCCTGACCCCGGAAGACGAGCACCGAGTGGTCGTCGAACGCGGTCGCGATCCGCTCGAAGGTGGCGTCGTCGAGCGGCCGGGTGAGGTCGACACCGGAGACCTCGGCCCCGAACGCGGGATGCACCGGGGTGATCGTCAGCGTGGCTCGGATGGTCGCCATGGGAGGCCTCCTGGCAGGAAATTCTAGCCCTTCACCGAGCCCGCGACCAGCCCCTCCACCATCCACCGGTGGATGAACACGTAGAGGGCGACCACCGGGAGCGTGGTGATCACCGAGGCGGCCATGAGCTGGCCCCAGTGGAAGACGTCGCCGTAGATGAGCAGGTTGAGGCCCACCGGCACCGTGATCGCCTGCTCGTCCTGGATGAAGACCAGCGCGTAGAGGAACTCGTTCCACGAGAGCGTGAAGGCGAAGATGGCGGAGGCCACCAGGCCGGGAGCGGCGAGCGGCAGCAGGACCCGCCAGAATGCGGTGACCCGTCCGGCCCCGTCTATGAGCGCGGCCTCCTCCAGCTCATCGGGTAACGCCTTGAAGAAGCCGATCAGGAGCCAGGTGCAGAAGGGCACCGTGAAGGTCGGATAGGAGAGGAAGAGCGACGCGAGGCGGTTGGTCGCACCCAGCTCGGCCAGCACCCGGTAGAGCGGGATGAAGAGCAGCGCGGGCGGGATCAGGTAGAGGATCAGGATCAGGCTCGCCACCGACTCGCGCCCGGGAAAGCGCAGGCGCGCCACCGCGTAGCCGCCGAGGCTCGCCACCACCGTGGTGGTGGCGGTCACCACCAGCGCGGTCACCAGGCTGTTGCGTAGCCAGAGCGGGAAACGGGTCTCGGTCCAGAGCCCGGAGTAGTTCTCCCAGGTGAACGGGTTCGGCACGTAGATGCTGGTGGCGAACTGGATCTGCTCGTAGGTCTTGAACGACATGCTGGCGATCCACCAGAACGGCACCAGGATGATCAGGAGGAACAGGGCCAGGCCAAGAAGGGCGAGGGCTTTCAACCGGAGCACCCCTTCTGAATGGGGGGGAGCGGCGCCGCTCCTCCCCCATGCCCCCCCACCACATCCACCATTCCGTTTGAGGTGATCATCCTGGTTCCTGGCTGTTTCCTGGGCGGCTACTTGCGGTCGCGGAGCAGGTAGCGGCTGATCAGGACGATCCCGAGCACCAGGATCGGGACCACGAAGAGGCAGATGGTCACCCCGCGCCCCCAGCGAAGCTGGCCGAACGCCACCTGGTAGGAGTAGGTCGCGAAGACCTGGGTCGCGGTGCCGGGTCCGCCGCGGGTCATCACGTAGACGATGTTGAAGTCGTTGATGGTCAGGATGAAGCTCAGCAGCGTGGTGACGATCATCACGTGCTTGAGCCCGGGGAGCGTCACGTGCCAGAACCGCCGCCAGGCGGAGGCCCCGTCCACCGAGGCCGCCTCGTAGAGCTCGCGGGGAATGGCCGCGAGCCCGGCCAGGAACGACACTCCGAAGAACGGGAAGCCGCGCCACCAGTTGGCCACGATCACCGCCATCATGGCGCCCTCGGGAGTGGCCATGAACGCGATCGGCCGGTGCAGCAGCCCCGCGTCGAGCAGCACGCTGTTGAAGAAGCCGCGGCCGGGGAAGGCGTCGAACATCCACCGCCAGGTGAGCGCGATGATCACGGTCGAGGTGATCCAGGGCAGCAGGAAGAGCCCGCGGAGGAAGTTTCGGCCGCGGATGACGTTGTTGAGCACCAGCGCCATCAGCACCCCGGTGATCACCTTGAGGCCCACCGAGCCCACCGTGAAGACGAGGCTGTTGCGGATGACCGCGCGGAAGGTGTCGTCCTGTGCCAGGTAGGCGTAGTTGCGGAGGCCCACGAACCGCTCGGGATAGCCCACCAGCTTGTCGGTGAGCGAGAGCCAGACCGCCCGGTACACCGGGTAGACGATGAGGGCCACCACCAGGACGAACAGCGGCAGCAGGAACAGGAGCGCCGTCCCGGCCTCCCGGGTGCGGGCGCGCCGCCAGACGGAGGCGCGCGCCCGCACGGCCGGGATGCCGACGGTGTGCGGGAGCGCCACGTCACCCGCGCAGGGTGTCGTAGATTTCCTTGATCTTCTTGTCCTCCCACTCGATGGCCTGGTCGACCGACCACTTGTCCACGATGACCTTGGCCGGCGCGTCGGTGAGCACGTTGCTCGCCTGCACCTCGGCGGCCGCCGCGGTGGTGGGGCCGGGCCACCCGGTGGGCGCGAACCACTCGGCGGCGCGGCCGAACGTACGGTAGTTGTCGTTCTTGTTGAAGTAGTCCTTCGAGGCCGCGCGGGCCTTGTCTAGCACCGGGCCGAACTGCCCGTAGGAGTCCTTCATGACCGCCACCGTCTCCTCCGGTGATAGCAGGTGCGCGATCAGGCTCATGGCCGCCTCCGGGTCCTTGCTGGTCTTGAAGATCCCGAAGCTCATCGCGATGGCCCACATGCGACGCCCGTCCGGCCCGGCCGGGTGCGGCAGCGCCACGTGGTTGGCGAGCGCCTCCTCCTTCGCCTTCCGGTCCTTGGCCTCGGTGGCCTTGGCGAGCGCGTTCTCGAGCGCGAAGGTGATGCTCGGGCCGTTGGAGGTCTGGGCGATGTTCTTGGCGATGAAGTTCTCGTTGTTGCCCGAGCCGGTCCAGGTCAGCGTGTCGGCGGGCTGGATCCCTTCCTTGTAGATGTCGGTCGCCCACTTCATCACGTTCTGCATGGCCGGCGTCTTGATCGACTTGTACTTGCCGTCCTTGCCGGTCCAGCCCACTCCGTAGGAGTACATCAGGCTCTGCATCACCCCGTAGCCGTCGGAGGTGCGGTTCCAGCTCTGGCCCATCCCGTAGAAGTTGTCCTTGGGCCGGTTGAGCGCGGCGGCGGCGTGCTTGGCCTCCTCGAACGTGGACGGCATCTTGAGCTTGGCCTTCTCGAACACGTCGCGCCACACGTACCAGAAGCCGCCCATCACGTACCACGGCAGCGAGTACACCTTGTCGCCCACCATGGTGACCGCGGCCACGCTGGCGGGCGCCTTGCCCACCTGCCCCTCGATCTGGCGGGCGAAGGTCGTGAGGTCGATGAGCTGGCCCATACCCGCGAAGCGCGCCGGCGCGCTGGTCTCGAGCTGGCCGATGTCGGGGGTGCTGTTGCTCTCGATGGCGGCCACGTACTTGGTCTGCATGTCCTCGAACGTGAAGTACTCGACGGTGACGCTCGCGCCGTTCTTCTGGGCCCAGCGCTGGGCGCTCGCCTCGATCGCCTTGTTGGTCGGCTCCACGTAGGTCTTGAGGATCCAGAGCTTCAGGCTGGTGCCCTTCTTCACCGCGGGCGCGGCGGGTCGCGGCAGGGTCAGCAGGGCGGACGTCCCGACGGCCCCGGCGAGAAGTGAGCGGCGGCTGATGCGCGAATCGAGCATGGCGTGTCCCCCTTGGATCGTCTTTGACCCCGACGCGCTCCGACTGTCGGTCACCGGCGGCGCCCTGTCAAGCATCGCGTGTTCCGTGCTACCCTTTTTTCATGCTCTCTCCCTCCGACGTCGCCTTCTATCGCGAGCAGGGTTACCTGATGGTCCCCGACGTGCTCGACGCCGCCACCCTCGACTCGGTGCGCCGCAAGCTCGCGCGCATCCTCGACGGCGCGCGCGCGGTGACCGCGCACACCGACGTCTACGACCTCGAGCCGGGCCATCGCCCCGACGATCCGCGGGTGCGCCGGGTGAAGACGCCCCATCGGTTCTTCCCGGTGTTCGACCGCCTGATCCGCCATCCGCGGCTGGTGGCGATCCTGACGTCGCTCCTCGGTGGCGCGGTCCGCCTGCACGGCTCCAAGATCAACCTCAAGTCGCCGCGCTACGGCTCGCCGGTGGAGTGGCACCAGGACTGGGCGTTCTACCCGCACACCAACGACGACCTGCTCGCGGTCGGGGTCATGCTCGACGACTGCACCAGCGACAACGGCCCGCTCCTGGTGGTGCCGGGCACCCATCGCGGGCCGACATTTGACCACCACACGGGCGATCATCACGCGGGACGCTACTTCTGCGGGGCCATCGATCCGGCCGCGATCCGCGACGAGATCGCGCGAGCGGTGCCGCTCACCGCGCACGCCGGTTCCATGAGCTTCCACCACGTGCGCCTCGTGCACGGCTCGGCCCAGAACGTCTCGAGCCTGCCGCGCACGCTGCTGCTCTACGAGTTCGGCGCCGCCGACGCCTGGCCGCTCATGGGGGTGTCCAGCCTGGCCGACTTCGACGCCCGGCTGATCACCGGCGAGCCCAGCGTCGAGCCGCGCCTGGTGCCGGCGCCGGTGCGCATGCCCCTGCCCCCGGCGCTCCACCAGGGCTCGATCTACGAGAACCAGTCGGACGCGGCGCGCCGCTACTTCCCGGTCATCGACGAGGCGGCGATACCCCCTCGGACGTGAGGTCGGCGGCGGGGCGCCGCCAGGCCGCGTCGCCCGGCGGGGCCGCGCGGAAGAAGCGCTTCACCGCCACGATCGCGAAGAAGAGCTGGATGCGCAGCCGGGTGGCGAGGGTCGGGCGCCAGTTGCCGGCGAGCGCGGAGAGCACCGCCTCGTAGATGCCGAGCCGGCGCGAGCGCCGGAACAGCAGCCGGCGGAAGTAGGGATCGTAGAAGCCCACCACGAAGCGGCGGAAGTAGTGGTAGCGCCGCCGCACCACCCGCTCGTAGCCCTCGAAGCGCCGCGCGGAGAGATCGCCCGCCCGGAGCCCGGCGTCGATCGCCTCCGCCGCCTCGAGCCCGCCCTGCATGGCCAGCAGCACGCCGGTGGAGAAGATCGGATCGAGGAACGCGGCCGCGTCGCCCACCGCGACCCAGCGGTCCCCCGCCATCACGCGCGCGAGGTAGGAGTAGTCCGCGTCGAAGCGCGCGGGGGAGACGCGCTGCGCCGCGCGCAGCAGCGCGGGCGCGGCCGGCGTCTGCCCCAGGTAGTGCTCGAGGCTTTCCTCCGCGGTCGCCCGCCCCTCGCGCCGGTGCAGCGCCTGGGGCACCACCACTCCCACGCTGGTCACGCGCTCGGAGATCGGGATCAGCCAGACCCACCCCACGTCCGGGCGCGTGAGCACGCGGATGTCGCCCGCCGGGCGGCCCGAGGCCCTCGGGATGCCTTCGTACTGGGCGTGCACCGCGACGTGCTGCAGCATGACGTCGGTCTCGTAGCCGCCGATCCGGCGGGCCAGCAGGCCGGTGCGACCGGAAGCGTCGACCACCGCCTGCACGCGGGCCTCGCCCGGGCCGTCGGGCCCGGTGAAGCGCAGGGTGACGCCGTCGGGATCGAAGGCCGCGTCGAGCGCGCGGTGCTCTTCGCGCACGAGCACCCCCGAGCGCTCGGCGTGGCGCAGCAGCACCTCGTCGAAGGCGGCGCGCGGCACCTGGTAGGTCTGCGGGACCGGGGTCTCCACCGCGGCGGTGAAGTCGACGTAGGCGGCGGGCGCGCCGTCGATCTCCCAGAAGCTCGCGCCCCACTTCTCGATGAAGCCGGCCTTGGCCACCGTGCCGTCGGCCCCGAGGGCCTCCAGCACCCCGTTGATCCAGGGCAGCTGCGACTCGCCGATGTGGAAGCGCGGGAAGCGGTCGCGCTCCAGCAGCAGCACGCTCCGCCCGCGCCGCGCGAGCGCGGTGGCCGCACTGGAGCCGCCGGGGCCCCCGCCGACGACCGCCACGTCAAACGCGCTCGCCCGCTCCATCGCGTATAGAGGATACCCCTTGACGGGGATCGCCTTCGGGCTGATTCTCGGCCTCGTCCGACAACGTCGCGGCACCTACCAAGGAGGAGACTCCCATGCCGACCATCGAGCACAAAGGCGTGAAGCTGGCGTACGAGGAGAAGGGCTCCGGCAGTCCCGCCTTCCTCTTCATCCACGGCTGGACCTGCGACCGCTCGTTCTTCAAGGCGCAGGCCGACCATTTCGCGAAGCGTCACCGGACGGTCTCGGTGGACCTGCGCGGGCACGGGGAGAGCGACAAGCCCGCGGGAGCGTACCCGATCTCGGCCTACGTGGACGACCTCGCGCACGTGATCGACACCCTGAAGCTCGGCAAGGTGGTCGCGGTCGGCCACAGCATGGGCGGCATCACGGTGCTCGAGCTGGGCGCGCGGCATCCCGACAAGGTCGCGGCGATCGTGATGGTGGATCCCGCGCCGTTCGTCTTCCCCCCCGAGCTCCGGGGCCCGGTGAGCGACGTGGTGACCGCGATCGAGGCGGGTAACCAGGAGCCCCGGCGCCAGTTCATCGCCAACGCGCTCTTCCTGCCCACGTCAGACAAGAAGCTGGTCGACTCGGTCATCAAGACCATGATGGCGGCCCCCGCGCCGGTCGCGGCCGCCGCGATGAAGGGCATCCTGGCCTTCGACGGGCCGGGCATGGCCAAGCGCTGCACGGTGCCCGCCCTGCACCTGGCCGCCAACCCCCCGCTCAACCCGCCGCACCTGATGTCGCAGTGGATGCCCAAGGTGGTGAACGGGATGACGGTGGGCGCCGGCCACTTCAACATGATGGAGACTCCGGACCAGGTGAACTCGATGATCGAGGGCTTCCTGCGCCATCACGTCTGAGCCGGGCGCGTGAAGTTCGACATCGGCATCCTGGCCAGCCAGCCCCTGCCGGTCATCGTCCGCCAGGTGCAGCTCGCGGAGTCGCTCGGCTACGACACCGCGTGGATCGCCGACACCCATCTGGTCTGCCGCGAGCTCTGGGTCACCCTGGCCGCGTGCGCGGCCGGGACGTCGCGCATCCGGCTCGGGCCCGGCATCGCGGTGCCGCACACGCGCCACGTCTCGGTGACCGCGAGCGCGATCGCGACGCTCCACGAGCTGGCGGAAGGCCGCGTGGTGCTCGGCATCGGCACCGGCGGGAGCGCGGCCGAGACCATGGGGCTCTCGGTCGGAAAGGTGGCGCGCATCGCCACGCTCGAGTCCATGGCGGGTGCGCTGCGCCGCCTCCTCGGCCGTGAGTCGATCCGGCTCGACAACGGCACCGACGCACGCCTGGCCTGGCTCGCGCGCGCGCCGGCGATCCCCCTCTACCTGGCCGGCTCCGGGCCGCGCATGCTGGATGCGGCGGGCCGGCTGGGCGACGGCGCCATCATGTACTCGGGGGTCGCCCCGTGGCTGGTCGAGGCCGCGCTCGGCTGCGTGCGGGGCGGCGCGCGCGCGGCCGGGCGCGCCCCGGAAGACCTGGACGTGGCGATCTGGGCCCCGACCTCCATCGCGCCCGACCGCGCGCTCGCGCGGGATCACGTGCGCGGGCGCGTGGCCTCCGCGCTGCGCCACGCCTTCCCGGTCGCCTGGAGCCCGGAGGACCAGGCGGTGATCGACCAGGTCCGCGCGGCCTACGACTCCTACCAGCACGCGACCGCCGCCTCGAAGCACCGGCTACTGGTGACCGATCGCTTCGTGGACCTGATGGCGCTGGCGGGCCGGCCCGAGGAGGTGCGCGAGCAGGTGGACGGGATCGCGAGGGTCGGGGGCGTCGGGCGGATCATCCTGCTCCCGCAGGTGCCGGGACAGGACTTCGTGGAGCGGGAGCAGGTCCTGCGCCTCTTCGCCGAGCAGGTGATGGCCCGGTTGTAGGCTTTTCGAGCGGCCTACCGGCTGCGCGCGCCCCAGAGGCCCTTGGTCGCGAGCCCCTCGAAGTAGTGGCCGTAGACGTGCAGCAGCGAGGTCTGGGCCAGGATCCATGCCCGGCTCCGCCCGCCCGCCCAGAACTCGGTGAGCCACGAGGCGCCGGGATCGACCGCGCCCTCTGCGGCGCAGACGCGGGTGACCCGCTCGGCCGGCACCACGACTTCCAGGTCGAGCGAGCGCAGGAGCGGCACCGCCTCGAGGGTGGCCCGGGTGACGGCGCGGCAGTAGCCACGGAGGACGTCCAGGTCGACGTGCGCGCAGAGCTCGTCCACCTGCGCGTCGCTCATGCCGGTCCCGACGTCGCGGCGCGGGATCGCCATCCGCTCGCGCCAGCCGTTGTCGAGCACCTGCGGCCGATCGGTCACGAAGCGATTGACGCACGCGTCCTCGATCCGCATCGCGTGCCAGATCAGCCACGCGATCGGGTTCACGCCCGGCACCGGCCGGCCGCGCACCTGCGCCGGGGAGAGCTGAGCGACGAGGTCGTCGACGAGGAAGCCGTGCAGGGTCTCGTAGCGCAGCAGCCAGAAATCGATCGCGTCCATCGCGGCCCGCTAGCGGAGGGTCTCGCGCTCCAGGTCGAGCGCGCGCTCGGCGAGGCCGGCCAGCATGCGCCAGGCCGCCTCGTGGTTGCGCGAGCCCTCGACGTCGTCGGCGAAGGTGTCGAGGCAGACGTGGGAGGCGCCCAGCTTCTCGAGCGCGCCGAGGTCCCGGCGTACCTGGTCGAGCGTGCCCTCGCCGGCCAGCCGCGTCTCCTCGGGCATCGGCTGATCGGTGATACGCAGCCGGATGCGCGGGCAGAGGGCGGGCACCGGGCGCCCTTCCTTCTCCGCGATGGCGCGGAGCTTCGGCATCCCCTCGTCGCGCAGGTAGGCGACGCGGCTGCGGATCGGGTGCCAGGCGTCGCCGTGGCGCACCGTGCGCCGGAGCGCCGCGTCGCTGCCGCCGCCGACCCAGATCGGCGGGTGCGGCTTCCGCAGCGGGCGCGGCGCGGTGTAGACGTCCTTGAACGACACGAAGCGGCCCTGGTAGCTCGCCACGTCCTGCGTCCATACCGCCTTGAGCGCGCCCAGGTAGTCGTCGGTCATGGCCCCGCGCCGCTCGAACGGCAGGCCGAGCACCTCGAACTCCTGCCGGGCCCAGCCGACCCCGACCCCGAAGATCAGCCGGCCCCCGCTCAGCCGGTCCAGGTTGGCGGCCATCCGGGCGGTCTCGAGCGGATGGCGGTAGGGCAGCACGATCACGGTGAAACCCAGCTCCACCCGCCGGGTCATCCCGGCGAGCCAGCCGAGCGTGGTGAACGGGTCGTAGAACGGCGCCGGGTAGCGCCCCTGCACGTCGGGAGTGATCGCCACGTGGTCACCCAGCATCATGAAGTGGTAGCCCACGTTCTCGACGAAGGCGGCCCAGCGAGCGAGCGACTGAGGGCTCGCCCCCGGACCGAAGCTGATCAGGTTGACGCCGAGCTTCAATGGGACCCGACCGGCTCCATGCGCCGCGCGCCCGCGGAGGCGCTGGGGCCCAGGAACTCGACCATGTTGCCGTCGGGGTCCTTGACGAAGAGCTGACGCAGCCCGGTGGGCCCCGAGATCACGTCGCGGCACACGAGGCCGCGCTCCTGGATGCGGCGCGCGGTGGCGTCGGCGTCGTCCGTCCAGAGCGCGAAGTGCGGGTAGCGGGCCACGATCTTCTCGCGCTCCGTCGCGTCCCGCACGAGCTGGTCGTTGAGGATGATGTGCAGCTGCAGGTCGCCGCCCAGGCTGTACCAGATGCCCGGGAAGTCGAAGGCGGGACGCGGGATCTCCTGGAAGCCGAGGACCCCGCCGTAGAAGTCGCGGGCCTTGGCGACGTCGGTGACGGTCACGCTCACGTGGCTCAGGATCTTGAAGAACTGGCTCATGTCGGGTCTCCTCCGTCGAAGCGCTCGCGGCGGGCGATGCCGCGCTGGAACGCCAGGTAACCGTCGCGGGTCATGGGCGGCCGCGGGCCCGCGAGCACCTCGCGCGCTCCCGCGGCGCCGTCGCCGAGCAGATCCACCGCCATCGCGGCCAGGGCCTTGGCCGGCTGCACGTAGCCCAGGTCCGGATCGACGATCGCGAAGTCGGCGGAGTGGCCCGGCCCCCGGGCCCCGCCCATGTAGGGGTGCAGCACCGGCATCACCTGGCTCAGGTCGCCCATGTCCGTGGAGCCGGAGCGATGGGGGATGTCGCGGTAGTGCTCGGCGCCCACCAGGCCGCGCGCGGTCGTCTCGAAGAGCCGGGCCATCGCCCGGTCGCAGCGAAGCGGCATCGGCCCGGGCAGCGTGTCGATCTCCACGGTGGCGCCGAGCGCGAGGGCGCCGGCGCGGAGCGCGCGATCCACCCGGCGGCTCGCGTCGGCCACGCCCTCGGCGGTCTTGCCGCGCACGTACATCTCCAGGCGGGCCTCGCCGGGAATGACGTTCACCTGCGAGCCGCCGTGGGTGAGGATCGGGTGTACCCGGATCGAGTCCTCGTCGCGGAACGTCTCTCGGACCGCGTTGATGCCGGCCAGCGCGATCTGCGCGGCGTAGAGCGCGTTCACGCCCAGATGCGGCGCGCCGCCCGCGTGCGCGGCGCGCCCGAGGAAGCGCGCGGTCTTGCCGACCCGCCCGTTGTTCGACGCGGGCACGCCCGCCTTGCCGTCCTCCGCCCGCCAGTTGGTGTGGATCATCATCGCGAGGTCCACGTCGTCGAAGTGGCCGAGGCGCATCAGCTCCTGCTTGCCGCACGGGAACTCGAGGCGGCCGGCCCGGATCTGCTCCTGCCGCCACTCGATGTCGCCGCCCTCCTCGGCGGGCACCCCGAAGAAGACCACACGACCGGCCAGGTGCTCGAATGCGCCCGCGTCGACCAGGCCCATGGCCGCGCCGACCATACCCGCCACCTGCGCGTTGTGGCCACAGGCGTGGGCGGCGCCGGTCGCGGGATCGGCCTCGGGGTGCCCGGTCACCCGCAGCCCGTCGAGCTCGCCGATGAGCGCGAAGGTCGGGCCCTCGCCGCCGCGGCCGCGCGCCTCCGCGCGCACGCCGGTCATCGCGAGCCCGGAGCGTGGGGTCATGCCGAGCCCGCCGAGCGCCTCCTGGACCAGCCCCGCGGTCTTCACCTCCTTGAAGCCCATCTCGGGCTGCTTCCGGATCCGCTCCCCGAGCTCGACGATCTCGCCGGCGCGGCGATCGATCGCCGCGAACACCTTGCGCTTCAGCTCGTCCCTGGTCATGGCAGCAGATGCTAGCCGATTCCCCCGGACTAGGCCAGGGTGAGAAAAAATCAGGCGCGGCCGGCCGATGTGCTCACGCGATGGGCGGCCGGACCCGCGCGCCCCGCGCGCGCGATCCGTCGACGTGACGGCTAACTCGCCTCCCCGCCACGTCGAATCCCGGCAGGACCGCGCGTGGCGGCGCGGTGGCACGATCGCTGCACTGTTCTCCGGCGGGAGCGCTAGCGCAGGCTCCGGTCAAGCGTCGTCGCTTGCATCGTGCGACGGCGCTTTTTCTTTTGGCGAGACGCGGCCCTCGACGGCGGACGTCTCGAAGGAGAGCGCATCGTGAACGACGTGCTGGGAGTACTGATCGGCGTCGGCCCCGTCGTGGCCGCGCTACTGTGGAGTGAGCGGCAGGACCGCCTCCGTCATCGGGCCAACCGGGTGCGCGCGGACATCAGCGCGGCCGCGAACCGAGCCCTCGGCGGCGAGTCGGTCCTGTCGGTGCGCGTGGAGCCACGCGGGCCCTGGCGGGCTGGACGCGTGCACCTCTCGGCCCCGGGAGGCTACGAGTTCCTCATCGCGAGCGTGTCCGGCGCGATCATCTCGCGCCTGCCCGATCACTACGAGCTCGTGGTGCATCGCGTGTGAGCGCGGCCCCGCGAAAGGAGACGACGATGGCGAAGCGCGTGCTGATGGTGATCACCCCGGCCCGCGCCGGCGCCCTGGTGAGCGCGGCCCGCCGCGCGGCCGCGGTGGCCCGCGAGAGCGGCGGCGGCGTGCGCATGGCGTGGATGCGCCCGCTGCCCGCGCCGCGGGTCGACCGATACGACCGCATCGTCGCGGACACGGACCGGGAGATGGCGCGGCTGACCGCGGCCGCGCACGAAGAGATGGGCGCGCTCACGTGGGAGTTCGGGGAGGTCGACGTCGAGCACGTCGTGCGCTTCGGCCGCCTCGCGACCGAGCTGGCGATCGAGGCCCACGCCTGGCGCGCGGACCTGATCGGCCTGGCGGCGTCGGAGCGGCCCGGGCCGCGCCACCGCTTCCGGGCCTGGTACCTCGCGCGCGCTATCGATCCCGGTGGTGCTCCTGCCGATCGGCCGGCCGGACACGGGGCACCGGCGTCGCGAGTCGGTGGCGCTCCCCGCGTTCCGCTGACATCTGGAACGCGGTAAGGCTTCCCCGGTAGATCCTCCCCGCGCCTGCGGCGCCGGCGCGGGGATCGGCGCGTCCGATCGGCGGTTCCCATGCTCGCTCGGAAGATCGAGGAGGATCCGATCATGCATCGTGCGATCCAGCGCTCCACGCGTCTCGTCGTGCCCGCGTCGCTCGCGGTAGCCTTGCTCGGCGGCTGTACCGCGGCCCAGGATCCGACGTCTGCTCCGACCACCGGCGCGGTGCTCGGTGGCTCGAGCTCGCCGCTACCAGCTTCTACGGGGAAGGCACCACCCCGTCGCCGTACTACTGGGTGCGGGTGCCGGCGGGCACGACGGTGGTCCCGCCGCCTCCACCGCCGCGCCGGCCGTAGGCTAGGGGCGCGACGGGCGCGCGGCCGCGGGCAGATCTTCCCGCGCCGCGCGCTCCTACAAGTTGCGCTTGCGCGGCCCTATCGAGTCGGCGGCGGAGGCGGCGGGCCCGGCGGAGGCGGCGGAGTGCCGGGCGGGACCGCGGCCGGTGGAGGCGGAGGCGGCGGGGGCGGTGCCGCGGCGGCCGGCTGCTGGATGCGCGAGCCGCGCGCCATCGGCACCTGGTTGCCCTTGGCGTACATGCACTGCGTGTAGGCCATGTCGTACCGCCGCTGCACCGAGCCGCCGTACGCCTCGGCACGGCTCGCCCCGATGGCGGTGCCACCAAGCAGGCCGACGCCCGCGCCCGCCGCGGCGCCGATGGCCGGGTTGCCGGCGGCGGCCCCGAGGGCCGCGCCGGCCGCCGCGCCCACCAGGGTTCCGATGGCGGCGCCGCCCACCGTGCTCTCGGTCGAGGCCTTGCCCGGGGAGGTGCCGGTCTGCTGGGCGGCCCACTGACGGCACACCGCGTCGTCGGTCTGGAAGACCTCGAAGCTCTTGCCGGTGCCGGGCAGCACCATCACGCTGGGCCCGCTCGGAACGCTAGCGCAGCCGCTCGCGACCAGCGCGACGATCAAGGCGACCGGGACGGCAGCAGGCAGGCCGAGCCGGGAGATGCGCGGGTTGGTCACCGCGGCCTCTCCGGAACCTTCACCCACTCCTCCGGACAGCTCGGGACCGTGGGGTAGTACCCCTTGGCGCTCGAGCAGTAGTACCAGTAGGCGGTGGGCGCCCCGGGTGCCGGAGGCGGCGCCGGCGCCGGCTGCTGCTCCACGTAGACCGGGGGTTGCTCGATCACTACGGTCGGAGGCGCGTAGTAGTACGGGGGCGGCGGCGGGTACCAGTAGTAAGGATACGGACCCCAGTAGGGTCCGACCCCGATGAATACCCCTCCGCGCCAGTGGCCGTGTCCCCAGGTGTATCCGGGGGTGACCGTGAGCGCGAGCACTCCGACGACCAGCAAGAGCACCAGGGCTGTCTTTTTCATCGTCGCCTCGGTATGACGAGCGTCGGTCGAACTTGTTTACTTCACTCCCAGCATATCCTCCCGAGGGGCCTCGACGCCATCTGATACGATGATCAGTACCATGCCGACGATGCGACGGATCCATGCGGGATTGCTCGCCTTGACGCTCCTGCTGGCCGGGCTCGGCCCGGCGGGCGCGGGCAGCAGCGCGCCGCCGGCACCCGCTCCGCCTCCCGGCCCCGCCACGCCGGCTCCCCCTGCCCCGGGGCCCCAGCCGGCGCCGACCGATAGCCGCGCGGAGGAGACCGCCGAGGCCACGCCGGCGCGCATCAGCTTCCTCCACGGCGATGTCTCCCTCTGGCGGCCCGGGGCCCAGGACTGGACCGCCGCGGCGCTCAACATGCCCCTGGCCCCGGGCGATGTGCTCTACGCCGGGCCGGCCGGCAACGTGGAGATCCAGGTGGGGCCGCGCGCGTTCGTGCGGGGCGCCTACGGGGCCCAGATCGGCCTCGACAACCAGGAGCCGGACTTCGTGCAGCTGCGCGTCACCGCCGGCTACGCGGCGGTGGATCTGCGCGAGCTCCAGCCCGGACACGCCGTCGAGCTCGACACGCCCGGGGCCGCGTTCACGATGGAGCGCGCCGGCTACTACCACGCCGAGGTCTCGGCGGACACGACCACCTTCCGGACGCATCGGGGCGGTATCGCGACCATGACCCCAGCGGGCGGCACCGCGACGCCGGTGGCCACGAACCAGCAGGTGGTGGTCTCGGGCGGCGAGGCGCCCCGCGTGGAGACGGGCGCCGCGGCGCCGCTCAGCACGTGGGATCGCTGGAACTACCAGCGCACCGACTATCTGATCCAGCCGGCCAGCGCGAAGTACGTCCCGGCAGGCGTCTACGGCGGCGAGGCGCTCGATCAGCACGGGAGCTGGCGGTCCGTCGAGAGCTACGGCAGCGTCTGGGTGCCGGCGGGCGTGCCGGCGGGATGGTCGCCCTACACCACCGGACGCTGGATCTGGGACCCGCGCTTCGGCTGGACGTGGCTCGACGAGGCGCCGTGGGGCTGGGCGCCGTATCACTACGGCCGCTGGGTCTTCGTGGGCCCGTACTGGGCGTGGGCCCCCGGCCCGATCGTCGTGCGGCCGGTCTACGCGCCCGCCCTCGTCGTGTTCCTCGGCGGGCCGGTGGTGGTCGGCCGCCCGCTCTACTGGGCCCCACTCGGCTGGGGCGAGCCGGTGATCCGCTGGTGGGGCGGGCCCCGCTTCGTGGGCGTGGCGTGGTGGGGCGGCTGGGGCGGGCCGCGCGTGGTCAACAACGTGGTGATCAATCGCACGACCACCGTCAACGTGACGAACATCACGGTCTACCGCAACGTGAACGTGACCAACGCGGTGGTGGGCGTGCCCGCCGATCGCTTCGGCCATCCCGGGGTGCGGCCGGTGCGGCTCGCCGACGCGAGCCTAGTGCGCCAGCTCGCTCCGGTGCGCGGTGCGCCCGACGTGCGGCCGGTGGCCGCGAGCCTCGCGGCGGGATCGGGCCCGGCGGCGACGCGGCCGCCGGACGCGGCCCGCACGCGTGCGGTGGTGGCCACCCGCGCGCCGCGGGACCTCTCGCCCGCGCTGCGCTCGGAGGGGCTGTCCGCGGGGCCCGCGGCGGGCGCGCAGCCGCAGCAGCGCATCGTGCCCGCGCCCGCGCGAACGGTGACGCCGCAGGCCACGCCGGGCGCCACGGCCCCGCGCGCCACGACCGAAGACGGCCCGCGCCGCGATCGGGGGCGCGGCAAGGCGGAGCGCGGCGCGGGTCAGCCCGCGGCACCGGGCGGCGCGGCGCGCGAGGCCGCGCCGTCGCGCCAGGCGGCTCCACCCGCTCCGCCCGCGCCCGGCGTCCAGACCGCCCCCGGAGGCCCGGCGGCCGCGGAAGGACGCGCCGAGCCCAAGGGCCGCCGCCCGGCGGAGCGCCCCGGGCGCGCGGAAGAGCCCGGGCGCGGCACCCCGGAGCGCGGCGCGGTCGAGCGGGGGGGCGGCGAGAAGGGCGGGCCGCGCGGCGAGCGCGACCGCTAGACCGCGAGATGCGTGGGATCAGCGGATGCCCGCGCGCATGAAGCTCTGCACGAACTGGCGCTGGAAGAGCAGGAAGGCCACCAGCAGCGGGCCCGAGGTCATCAGGGTGGCCGCGGTGATGATCGACCAGTCCACGCCCTGATCGACCGAGGAGAACACCTGTAACCCCACGGTGAGCGGCCGCGACTGCACCGAGTTCGTGACGATCAGCGGCCACAGGAAGTTGTTCCAGTGGTAGCTCACCGAGACGAGCCCGTAGGCGATGTACACCGGCCGGGCCAGCGGCACGTAGACCCGCCACAGGGTCTCGAGCGCGCCCGCGCCTTCCACCCGCGCGGCCTCGTCGAGCTCCCTCGGCACCGTCTTGAAGGTCTGGCGCAGGAGGAAGATGCCGAAGGCGGAGGCCATGTAGGGCAGGCCGATGGCCCAGAGCGTGTCGAGGATGCCGAGCCGGCTCATGGTGCGGTAGTTCTCCACGATCAGCACGTCCGGCATGATCATGAGCTGGACGAGGACCAGCAGGAACGCGACCGCGCGGCCGGCGAAGGCGAAGCGGGCGAAGGCGTAGGCCGCGAGCGTGCAGAGCACGAGCTGCACGGCCAGGATCATCGCCACCAGCAGCGTGGTGTTGACGAAGTAGCGCGCGAAGGGCGCGGCGGCCCACGCCTTGGCGAAGTTCTCGAGGGTGAGCGGCGCGCTCGGGACGAAGCGCGTCGAGTACTCGGCGGGGTGGAAGGCGGTCCACACCGCGTAGGCCAGGGGCAGCGCCCAGAGCACCCCGAGCAGCCACGCCCCGGTCGTCTCGAGCGCGCGGCTCACTGGTAGTGCACCCGCCGGTCCAGGAGCAGGAACTGCCCGAGCGCCACCGCGGCCAGGATCACGAGCAGGACCAGGGTCAGGGCCGCCGCGTAGGCCTGGTCCCAGAACTTGAAGCCCACGTCGTAGATGTAGTAGAGCAGCAGCGCGGTGGCGTTGTCGGGCCCACCCTTGGTCATGACCACGATGTGGTCCACCAGCCGGAACGAGTTGATCACCGCGTTCACCAGCACGAAGAGGGTCGTCGGCATCAGCAGCGGGAACGTCACACGGCGGAAGAAGTACCAGCGGCCGGCGCCCATCAGGGCCGCCGCCTCGCCCAGCTGGGGCGAGAGCGACTGGAGCGCGGCCAGGTAGAAGATCATGAAGAAGCCCGCCTCCTTCCACACCGTCACCACCACCAGGCAGCCGAGCGCGGTCTCCCGGCTGCCGAGCCAGTTGTGGCTCGGCAGCCCGAGGAGCCCGGTCAGCTGCTCGAGCAGGCCGTAGCCCGGGGTGTAGAAGAAGAGCCAGATATTGGCCACCGCGATCATCGGCAGCACGGTGGGCGTGAAGAAGGCGAGCCGCAGCAGCGAGCGCCCCGCGATCCGCCCGTTCACCCACACCGCCATCAGCAGCGCGAGCGCGATCGACACCGGAATCGTCCCCACCGCGAACCACACGTTGTTCCCCAGCACCTGCCAGAACACCGGATCCTCCACCATCGCCCGATAGTTATCCAGCCCCACCCACACCGCCGCTCGATTCGGCCTCGGGTTGGACAAGAAGCTGTGATACAGCGTCGCCACCACCGGGAAGTGGGTAAACGTCACCAGCAAGACGGCGGCCGGGAGCAGTAGCAGCCACCCCTGCACATGCACGCGCCAGCGACGCGGAGCCGCGGAGCCGCGGGCCGGAGAATCGCGGCTCACGCCGCTCAAGCTGCGCAAGTCGCTCATTCCAACCCCAGTGCGGCGGGCGGGGGCGGCGGCGGGGGGGCGGGGCTCCCGGAAACCGTGGCTTCTGCGCGTTGCCGAAGCGTCAGACCAAGATCTCGTGGCCCGCCATGAGTGCAGGCAACGGACGGCGAGTCAGCGTGTTCCCGGGAGCCCCGCCCCCCCGCCGCCGGCCCCGCCCGCCGCACACCCAGGCCAAGCATCAACGACGATATGGGCGCAGGATACGTTCGGCCTCCCGCTGGGCGTCTTTCATGGCCTGGTCGGCGGGCTTCGCCCCGGTGAGCGCCGCCTGCAAGCCGTCGTTGAGTGCCTTGGTCACCCGCTGGTTATCGTGGGTGGAGAGCTCCGCTACGGCGTACTGCAGCTGATCGCGCGCAACGGCGGCCGCGGGGAAACCGGCGACGTACTGCTTCATGGCCGGTGTCTCCCACGCGTCGGCTCGCACCGCGACGTAGCCGGTGTCGATACCCCACTGCGCGGCCCGAGCGGGCGAGGTGATCCACTTGATGAACTTCAGCGAGGCGGCTTGCTGGGCCGGCGTGCTCTTCTTGAAGATGTGGAAGTTGCCGCCCCCGGTCGGCGAGCCGCGCCGCTTGCCCGCCGGCAGCATGGCCACCCCGAACTCGAACTTGGCGTTGTTCTTCACGTTGGTGAGGTTGCCGGTGGTGGTCCACATCATCGCGGTCTTCCGCTCGAAGAAGTCCTTGGGCGTCGTGCCCCATTCGATGATGCCGGTCGGCATCACCTTGTGCTTGCCGCTGAGATCCACCCAGTACTGGAGCGCCTCCACCACCGCCGGCTTGTCGTAGTAGGTCTCGGTGCCGGCCTGGTTCATCAGGAGCACGTCGTTCTGGGTGGTGAACCCCTGGAAGAGCCAGTACGGAAACCCGGAGGACGGGACCTCGAGGCCCCACTGGGTGACGTTGCCGCTGCCGTCGCGTCGGGTGAGCTTGCGCGCGTACTCGACCTGCTCGGCCCAGGTGGCGGGCGGTCGGTTCGGATCGAGGCCGGCCTCCTTGAAGGCCTCCTTGTTCCAGTACAGCACGATGGTGGAGCGCTGGAACGGGATGCCCCAC
Source organism: Methylomirabilia bacterium (assembly GCA_041497895.1). Taxonomy (GTDB): domain Bacteria; phylum Methylomirabilota; class Methylomirabilia; order Rokubacteriales; family CSP1-6; genus CAMLFJ01. The sequence continues at coordinate 1,024 of JBGQHJ010000026.1, read as the reverse complement.
GTCTTGCCCCCGGTCTGGCTGTTGAGCATGAAGGCCGGGAAGAAGCTCTTGAGCCAAGCCTTGTCCTCCGCGCTGGTGGCCATCTCGTCGAAGGGCACGATCGCGTCCTCGTCGATCAGGGTGAACATGTCGGTCGAGAGCAGCACCGACATCTGGGGCGGCTCGCCGCTCTTGAGCGCGGTGAGCACCTTGACGATGGTCTCCTGGTAGGTGCCGGCGTAGACCGGCTTGACGTGGATGCCCGGGTTCTCCTTCTGGAAGTCCGCGGCGAGCCCGTCGATGATCTTGGTCACCGGGCCTCCCACCGCCACCGGGTAGTAGAAGTAGAGCTCCACCGGGCCCTGGGCGATCACCGGCGAGGCGCCGCCCGCGAGGGCGACGAGCAGCAGGCATGCGAGCAGTCTCGGGATCATGGATGGTCTCCTCGTCATCGAGAGATAGATGGAAGGTCGGCGACCTCGTCACGACGGCGACCGGTCTCCGCGTCGAACACGTGAGCGGCGTCCGGCGCCCACGCGAGGTACGCGCGCGCGCCGGGGGCGAGGGTGACGCGGCCGGGGGCCCGCACCGCCAGGGCCTGGCCGCCGATCGCGCACATCAGGATGGAGTCGGCCCCGAGGTACTCGATGCTCCGCACCGCGGCCTCGACGGCGCCGGGCTCGGGACCGGGCGCGACCCGGATGTCCTCTGGCCGCACCCCCAGCAGCCGGCGCCCGTCGTCGAGCACGAGGACGTTCATGGGCGGGGTGCCGATGAAGCGCGCCGCGAACGCGGTCGCGGGCCGCGCGTAGAGGACGTCGGGCGGCGCGTCCTGCTCCACGCGTCCCTCGCGGAGCAGGATGACCTGGTCGGCCATGCTCATGGCCTCGGTCTGGTCGTGGGTGACGTAGACCATGGTGACGCCGAGGCTCTGCTGGAGCCCGCGGATCTCCCGGCGCATCTCGAGTCGGAGCTGCGCGTCCAGGTTGGAGAGCGGCTCGTCCATCAGGCACACCGGCGCCTCCGCGATCAGCGCGCGGCCGAG